>NZ_JAELUI010000191.1 GCF_016429285.1 Ralstonia sp. ASV6 | reverse complement strand
ACGCCCCTGCAATCGCCAACAGGCTGCAAACAATGCCGCGATGCTCGGCCATCCAACGCGCCAGCCAAGGAATAAACAGCGCGATGCTGCCCATGCACAGCACCGGAATCACGGTCAGCATTGACACGCCCTGCAAGCCGAGGCCCGTACCCGCGCGAATCTCCGCCAGCAGCGGGCCGATGGTCGTGAGGATGGGGCGCAGATTCAGGCCGAGCGCTATCACCACCAGCACGCCGATCCAGCCGGCATCGGCGCGCGCAGGCGCCGTAGTCGATGCAGCCGATGCTGCGTGCTGAGCGGTGGCGTCCGTCACGATTGAAGTGCCTGCCATGCTTCGTACAAGCCCTGCTCGCCCGTCGGCCGCAGTGCACGCATCTGCAGCGCGCGCGCCTGCGGCTCGCGCTTGAACTCCTCATAGAGGGCTGCGGTGGACATGCCGAACGGCTCGCCGTCCTCGTTCGAATACGCGAAGTACGCAGCGCGGATGCCGCAGCGGTGCATGGCGGCAAAGCACATCGGGCACGGATGGCCGCTGGCGTACATGACGGCGCCGCTCATGTCCGGTGTGGCCTGCGCGCGGCTGGCTTGGCGAATCGCCTGCATCTCGGCATGGGCGGTCGGGTCGTTGGTGGTGTGCACCTCGTTGACGGCACGGGCGATGATCTTGCCATCGCGCACCAGCACGGCACCAAACGGCGCGCCACCGGCGTTGATGTTGGCACGGGCCAGCTCAACCGCCTCGCGCATGTACTTTTCATCGGACATCGTGATCTCCTGAATCGGTTGGCGCCGTGGCTGAGCGTCACGCGCAGCATGTCCAGGCACGCTGCTGCACCGGCCAGCAAATCGGCACTGTCCAGCGCTTCCAGACACGCAACGCCATCTCGGCTGCCGCCTGGCAATCGGAATAACCGGCCGATTATGGTTGCGCCCTGATGTATGTTCAAATTAAATGATTGAATGCACATCAGTGGGTTATCAAATGATTGATCTGATCTTGCTGCGCAGCTTCGTCACGGTGGTCGACACTGGCAATTTCACGCGGGCGGCAGAGCACCTGCACCTCACGCAATCGACGGTGAGCCAGCAGATCCTGCGGCTGGAGCAGCAGCTGAACTGCCGCCTGCTCGATCGCAGCCAGCGGCAGGTGCTGCCCACTGAAGAAGGCGACCGCCTGCTCGGCTACGCGCGCCGCCTGCTACGTTTGGCCGGCGAGGCAAGCGAGGCGCTCAGCCCGCAACACACTGAAGGCGTGCTCCGCCTGGGCGTGCCGGAAGACCTCGGCAGCGGCGCGTTGATGCCGCTCATCGCCAGCTTTGCGCGCGAGCGCCCGCGCCTGCGGCTGGAAGTCGAAAGTGGCTTGTCCCACCACCTCTTGCGGCTGTACCGCAATGGCGACTTGGACATGTTGCTGGTCAAGCAATGGGGTACCGATAGCGACTGCCATGCGCGCTGGGCGGAACCGGTTTGCTGGATTGACAGTGCCGAGCGGCCACACACGCTGCCGCTCGGGCCAACGCAGCCCGCGCTGCCACTGGTGGTGTTTCCGGTGGGCGCACTGTATCGGCAGGAGATGCTGCACGCGCTGGAATCGCTCGGCCAGGCGTGGCGCATCACGTATTCAAGCCCGAGCCTGGCAAGCCTGTGTGCGGCGGTCACCGCAGGGTTGGGCGTGAGCCTGCTGCCGGCCAGCTGCATGCAAGCCGGGCATCGCGTGCTCAGCGCTGCTGACGGTTTTCCGGAGATCGGCGGCCTGGAACTGGCGCTCTTTGCGCGGCCCGACCTCGACAGCGCGGGGCGCGTGTTGCGCGATCGCCTGGTCGAGATGTGCAGCGCGCGCGCGCAGGCATTGCTCTGCTCCACGGGTTAAATACCAAAGAAAAAGCCGGACCCGCTCATCGCGAGGTCCGGCTTGGTACGGCTGCGTTCCGCTTCAGGCAGCTTCAGCCAGCGGCACCCGGATCAGGTGGTCAAACGCCGACAGCGCGGCCTTGGCACCATCACCCGTAGCGATGATGATCTGCTTATACGGCGTCGTGGTCGCATCGCCTGCAGCGAACACGCCTTCCGCGCTGGTCTGACCACGCGCATCGACAACGATCTCGCCGAATCGGTTGCGCTCCACCACGCCATCCAGCCACTCGGTGTTGGGCACCAGGCCGATCTGCACGAACACGCCTTCCAGCGCGACTTCGTGCTGCGTGCCGTTCGTGCGGTCCGTGTAGCGCAGGCCGTTGACCTTCTCACCGTTGCCAGTGATCTCGGTGGTCTGAGCGTTGGTGACGATGGTCGCGTTCGACAGGCTTTGCAGCTTACGCACCAGCACCGCATCGGCGCGGAGTTGATCGCCGAACTCCAGCAGCGTGACGTGGCTCACCAAACCAGCCAGGTCGATAGCGGCTTCCACGCCCGAGTTACCGCCGCCAATCACGGCCACACGCTTGCCCTTGAACAGCGGGCCATCGCAGTGCGGGCAGTAGGCGACACCCTTGTTCTTGTATTCCTGCTCACCGGGCACACCCACGTTGCGCCAGCGCGCACCGGTCGACAGGATGATCGAGCGGCCTTTGAGCACCGCGCCGTTGGCCAGCGTCACCTCGGCAAAGCCGCCCGGCGCATCGGCCGGCGTGAGCTTGACCGCGCGCTGCGCGTTCATGATGTCGACCTCGTACTGGCGCACGTGCTGCTCCAGCGCGGCGGCAAACTTCGGCCCTTCGGTTTCCGATACGGAGATGAAGTTCTCAATGGCCAGCGTATCCAGCACCTGACCGCCAAAGCGCTCGGCCACCACGCCGGTGCGCACACCCTTGCGTGCCGCGTACACGGCTGCAGCCGCACCGGCGGGGCCACCGCCGACGATCAGCACCTCATACGGCTCTTTGGCGGCGAGCTTCTCAGCGTCACGCGCAGCAGCGCCGGTATCGATCTTGGCGAGAATTTCTTCCACACCCATGCGGCCCGACCCGAACGTTTCGCCGTTCAGGAACACGGTCGGCACGGCCATGATCTTGCGTTGCTCGATTTCGTCCTGATACAGCGCGCCGTCAATGGCAACGTGCTGGATGCGCGGGTTGATCACCGACATCACGTTCAGCGCCTGAACCACGTCCGGGCAGTTCTGGCACGTGAGCGACATGTAGGTCTCGAAGCGGAAATCCCCTTCGATATTGCGAATCTGTTCGATGACGTCGGCTTCAAGCTTGGGGGCATAGCCGCCAACTTGCAGCAGCGCCAGCACGAGCGAGGTGAACTCGTGGCCGGTCGGGATCGCAGCAAAACGCACGCTCACATCAGCCCCGGTGCGGCGGATCAGGAACGACGGCGCACGCTCGGCTGCGTCACGTTGTTCGGTCAGCACGATCATGCTGGACTGCTCGGCCACATCACGCAGCAGGTCCATCATGTCGCGGGAGCCCTCGCTGTCATCGACGTTGGCGACCAGCTCAATGGGCTGCACGAGGCGTTCGAGGTAGGCCTTCAGTTGGGCCTTGACATCAGCATCCAGCATGACGACTTCCTTTATTCGTTTTTGAATCTGTGACAGGGCGCGACACATGTCGCCGCCCTCAAGCAAACGGCCGGCAGAGCCGGCCGTTTTTCGTGCTGCAACTTCGCAGCGAAACAGCCTTACGACTTAGATCTTGCCAACCAGGTCGAGCGACGGCTTGATGGTCTTCGCGCCTTCGTTCCACTTGGCCGGGCACACGTTGCCCGGGTTGTTGGCGACGAACTGGGCAGCCTTGAGCTTGCGCAGGGTTTCCTTCACGTCACGGGCGATGGCGTTGTCGTGCACTTCCATCGTCTTGATCACGCCTTGCGGGTCGATCACAAACGTGCCGCGCAGGGCCAGACCTTCTTCCGGAATGTGCACGCCAAAGGCGTTGGTCAGTTGGTGCGTCGGGTCGCCCACCAGCGGGAACTGCGCCTTGCCCACGGCCGGCGAGGTTTCATGCCACACCTTGTGCGAGAAGTGCGTGTCGGTCGTGACGATGTAGACCTCGGCGCCAGCCTTTTGGAATTCTGCGTAGTTGTCGGCTGCGTCTTCCACTTCAGTCGGGCAGTTGAAGGTGAATGCGGCCGGCATGAAGATCAGCACGGACCACTTGCCCTTGAGCGACTCATCCGAGACTTCGATGAACTTGCCGTTGTGGAACGCTTGGGCCTTGAACGGTTGGACTTGAGTATTGATCAGCGACATAGTGGTTGGGTTGGTTGGGTTGACGACGGGAGTGATCGTATCGTGACCCGTCGCATTGTACAAATTGATTGATACGATTAATTCGATTACAAAATACTATTATACACGGAGTCGGTGACGGCTTCTTGGACAACCTCCGGCCCAAAATTACAAACCCGCGCACAAGTTGCGCACGATTCACCCCAAGGGCGAGCCGCCCCTGCACCGCCACCCGTTAGATCTGCGGGCTTTGCTGGCCACGCGCGGGGCACAGCCTGGCGGGCACGGCATTTGCGCAAGTCAGGATTCGCCAACCCGCCGCGCGCCGACCACATTGCACCCACGGGTCGAACGCAGGTTCGCCGTCTGCTGCAGCGCCGGCTCATGGAGGATCTCCTGTCATGACGCGCAACCCGACCGCGCTGCTGGTGGACGACCCGCTCTGGTACAAGGACGCTGTCATCTACCAATTGCATGTCAAGTCGTTCTGCGATTCGAACAACGACGGCATCGGTGACTTCCCCGGCCTGATCTCCAAGCTCGACTACATCGCCGAGCTGGGCGTGGACGTCATCTGGCTGCTGCCGTTCTACCCCTCGCCGCGGCGCGATGACGGCTACGACATCGCCGAGTACCGCGGAGTTCACCCCGACTACGGCTCCATGGCCGACGTGCGCCGCCTGATTACCGAGGCGCATGCGCGCGGCCTGCGCGTCATCACCGAACTGGTCATCAACCACACGTCGGATCAGCACCCGTGGTTCCAGCGTGCACGGCGGGCCAAGCCGGGTTCGGCATTGCGCGACTTCTATGTGTGGTCAGACCACGACAAGAAATACGCCGGCACGCGCATCATCTTCATCGACACCGAGCCCTCCAACTGGACGTGGGACCCGGTGGCCAATGCCTACTACTGGCACCGCTTCTATTCCCACCAGCCCGATCTCAACTTCGACAACCCGCGCGTGCTCAAGGCCGTGATCGGCGTGATGAAGTTCTGGCTGAACCTGGGTGTGGACGGCCTGCGGCTGGACGCGGTGCCTTACTTGGTGGAGCGCGAGGGCACCTCCAACGAAAACCTGCCCGAAACGCATGCCGTGCTGCGCAAGCTGCGCGCCGCCATGGATGCCGAGTTCAAGAACCGCCTGTTGTTGGCCGAGGCCAACCAGTGGCCCGAAGACACGCAGGAATACTTTGGTGCAGGCGACGAATGCCACATGGCCTTCCATTTCCCGCTGATGCCACGCATGTACATGGCGATCGCGCGCGAAGATCGCTTTCCGATCACCGACATCATGCGGCAAACGCCGGACGTGCCCCACGCGTGCCAGTGGGCGATCTTCCTGCGCAACCATGACGAGCTGACGCTGGAGATGGTGACCGACGCCGAGCGTGACTACCTGTGGGAGGTCTATGCCAGCGACCGACGCGCGCGCCTGAACCTGGGCATCCGTCGCCGCCTGGCGCCGCTGCTCGAGCGCGACCGACGCCGCGTTGAGCTGATGAACAGCTTGCTTTTCTCAATGCCCGGCACGCCCGTCCTGTACTACGGCGATGAGATCGGCATGGGCGACAACATCCATCTGGGCGACCGTGACGGCGTGCGCACGCCGATGCAGTGGTCGCCCGACCGCAACGGCGGCTTCTCGCGTGCAGACCCCGAGCAGCTCGTACTGCCGGCCATCATGGGCTCGCTGTACGGCTATGAATCCGTGAACGTGGAAGCGCAGAGCCGCGACGCACACTCGCTGCTCAACTGGACGCGACGCCTGTTGGCCACGCGCAAGCAGCACCGCGTATTCGGGCGCGGCAGCATCCATTTTCTGCAGCCATCCAACCGCAAGATACTGGCCTACATTCGCGCGCTGGCAGATGAACCGCCAATGCTGTGCGTGGCGAATCTTTCCCGCGCTTCGCAAGCAGTGGAGTTGGATCTATCGAACTACGCGCAGCGTGTGCCAATCGAGCTGATTGGCGGCACGGCGTTCCCACCTGTTGGGCAACTCCCGTATCTGCTGACGCTGCAGCCCTATGCCTTCTTCTGGCTGGAACTGCGCGAGAACGAACCCGGCCCAAACTGGGCACAACCGGCCGCCGAGCAGTTGCCAGAGTTCATGACGCTGGTCTTGCGCTCGGGGCTGGATACGCTGTCCGACACGCGCCAGCGTGAAGCACATCGCCAGTCAATCGAACGCGAAGTCCTGCCCACTTACCTACCGATGCGCCGCTGGTTTGCTGGTCACGAGAGCGTGCCGCATGAAAGGGACGTGCTGCGCAGTGCCCGCTTCGCCTGGGGTGCGGCGGTGCCGGTGGATGCTTCGTCCACCAACCGGCCGCTGGCGGGCGCGACACGGCCGGAGGTGTTCTTCAACGAAGTCGTCGTCACGCTGTGCGATGCAGATGGCGTGGAACGCATCGAGCGTTATCTGCTGCCGCTGTCGATTGCATGGGAGTCCGCCACCCTGCCCGCGCTGCCGGTGCAACTCGCACTCGCCCGCGTGCGCCGCGGCCGCCACGTTGGTTACCTGACCGACGCCTTCACCACCGAAACCTTCGCCCGAGCGCTGCTCGCTAACCTCGTGCGTGGCGCCACGCTGCAGGCCAGCGACGGCACAGTGTGTTTTCTGCCGGAACCCGGCATTGCCGAAGCGGCCAAGTCCACTGCACCCGAAGCCCACTTGCCGCTGGCCCCTGATGCGAGTGTGCAGTGGGTAGCCCCTGAGCATGCATACAGCGCACTGGTGATCGACGATCGGGTGACGATCAAGCTGATGCGCCGCGTCTGGCCGGGCACGCAACCGGAGGCGGAGATGTCACGCCACCTCACCCGCGCCGGCTACGCCAACACCGCGGCACTCATTGGCGAGATCACACACGCCGGCCCGGTGGGCGAACCTGCCACGCTGGCGGTTTTGCAGCGCTACGTGCCCAACCAGGGCAACGCCTGGAACTGGGCGCTCGACTACCTGCGCCGCACCATCGACGAGTTGGCTGTGCAGGCGGAAGCCGTGCCCGCAGGCGACGGCGAGGTCGTGCCCATGGCTCCCGTTGCTGCCCTGGAGTCGCGCACCGACACCAACGAAGCGCTAGCGAGCTTTCTGGCACAGATCGGCGCCATCGGCACACGGCTGGGCGAGCTGCATGCATTGCTGGCACAACCGAGCGACGACCCGCGCTTCGGCACACGTCCCGCCCATGCCGACGATGTGCGCAACTGGACAGCACGCGTGCGCGAGCAAGTCACCCAAGCGCTGAATCACGTGCAGGCGTGGCAAGACACGCACGCTACGCACGAACCCGCCGAATGGTTGCTGTTGCAACGTGACACCTTGCCGACGGCCATCGGCGCATCGGCCCAGGCCGGGCTGGGTACAACGCTGTCACGCCTGCATGGGGATTTCCACCTCGACGAGGTGCTCGTCTCGCAAGGGGACGTATTTCTGGTCAACTTTGGTGGCGACCCCGCGCTACCGGTCGAGGTGCGACGCCGCAAGGACAGCCCGCTGCGCGACGTGGCAAGCCTGCTGCATTCGCTGGACGATGTGGTGGAAGCCATGCGGCAAGGCCCGGAGCACGTGACGGGGCCCGTGCAGGAGCGCCGCGATCAACTGCTCGAACGCTTTCGCGCTGCCGCCGCAGAGCACTTCCTGCAGACCTATGCCGATGCCGGCGGATGCCCAATCCACCCGGAACTGCTCAATCTGTTCCTGCTGGAAGACGCGGCCCGCCACCTCGGTGCGGACGCCGCCAGCCGGCCGGCCTGGCTGCCGGTTCCACTGGCCGGCCTTGTGCACGCGGCACGGCGCCTGCTTAGCGCGAAACCCGAGCCGGCCAACCCCGCCGCCATGCTCACCTCAATCGGCCCTGTCGACGATCGCCCGGAACCCACACCATGACTGCTGTCGCACCCACGTCACCACCCGCCCCGCGCGCGCGCTTCACACATGAACTGCCATTTGGCGCCACGTGCCTCGGTCCGGATCGCACGCGCTTTCGCCTGTGGGCACCAGACGCCACCGAGGCGTGGATCGAAATCGACGCCGGACACGCCCGCAACGGCAACAACACTGTGCGCATGGAGGCTGAACCCGACGGCTGGTATGCAGCCGTTGCGCCAATCGGCGCCGGGTTGTGCTACCGATACCGCGTGACCGACCGCAACGGTGTGACCATCACCGTGCCCGATCCGGCTGCGC
>NZ_JAELUI010000190.1 GCF_016429285.1 Ralstonia sp. ASV6 | reverse complement strand
CAGGTGCTGT
Source organism: Ralstonia sp. ASV6 (assembly GCF_016429285.1). Lineage (GTDB taxonomy): Bacteria > Pseudomonadota > Gammaproteobacteria > Burkholderiales > Burkholderiaceae > Ralstonia > Ralstonia flaminis. The sequence goes on along the minus strand of NZ_JAELUI010000190.1, from coordinate 8,450 downwards.
TCCGTATCGATCCGGCGCCGCTCAAGGCACAGGTGGACGCGGCACAAGGCGCACTCGCCCGCGCGCAGGCGCAGGTTGCCATCGCCCGCGACAAGGCCACCCGCTACAAGGGCTTGGCCGCCACCCGCGCCGTGAGCGAACTCGAATACGCCGAAGCGCAATCCGCCGAGCGTCAGGCTGCGGCTGACGTTGTTTCCGCTCGCGCCGCGCTGGAGACGGCGCAACTGCGCCTGGGCTATGCCACGGTCACCGCGCCCATCACTGGCCGCTCGCGCCGCGCGCAGGTAACCGAAGGGGCGCTGGTCAAGGAAGACGCCGCCACGCCGCTCACCACGGTCGAGCAGATCGATCCGATCTATGTCGACTTCGCCCAGCCCGCTGCCGAGGTGCTTGCCTTGCAGCGCGCGCTCAAGAAAGGGCAGGCCGCCGCGTTGACGGGGCAGGACATCGGTGTGCAAGTCATCCTGAGCGATGGCGTGGCCTACGAGCGCCCGGGCAAGTTGCTGTTCTCTGATCTGGCGGTGGACCGCGCGACGGATAACGTCTCGATGCGCGCCGTGCTGCCCAACCCCGATGGCCTACTGTTGCCCGGCATGTATGTGCGCGTGAAGCTGTCGCACGCGGTGCAGCAGGGTGCGGTGACGATTCCAAAGGGGGCGTTGCAGCGTGATCGTCATGGCGCGTCCGTGTTCGTGGTGAAGGCCGACAACACACTGGCGGCTCAGCCTGTGGCTGCGCAAACGTTGGCTGGTGATCAATGGCTCGTAACAAGCGGCCTGACCGGCGGCGAGCGCATTGCCATCCCTGGCATGCAAACGCTGGAAGCCGGCATGGCCGTCAAGCCGGTGCCGGCCGCCAAGCACGCCGACGCAGCCGCTGATACCAAGCCGACTGAGCGCACCAAAGGCTGACCATGGCACGTTTCTTTATCGACCGCCCGGTTTTTGCCTGGGTGATTGCGCTGGCCATCATCCTGGCCGGCCTGCTGGCACTGCCCAGCCTGCCGGTGGCGCAGTATCCGAACATCGCGCCGCCCAACGTCAGCATCAGCGCCAACTATCCGGGGGCCTCCGCGCGCACGGTGGAGAGCGCTGTCACGGCCATCATCGAGCGTGAGATGAACGGTGCGCCGGGGCTGCTGTACATGTCGTCGTCGTCCGACGCGGCGGGCAACGTGTCGATCAACCTGTCGTTCAAGCAGGGCACCAGCCCCGATCTTGCGGCGGTGGAGGTGCAGAACCGCCTGAAGATCGTCGAGGAGCGCCTGCCCGAAGTCGTGCGCCGCAACGGCATCCGCATCGAGAAGGCGGCCGAGAACTACATGATGTATCTGTCGCTGGCGGCCGAGCGCGGCCGCTTCGACGGTATCGATCTGGGCGACTTGGCTTCGTCCGACCTGATTCCGCAACTGCGCCGCGTGCCGGGTGTCGGTACCGCACAGTTGTTCGACGCGGAATACGCCATGCGCATCTGGCCTGATGCGGACAAGCTCACCGCACTCGGCCTGACTGCAGGTGATTTGAGCGATGCCGTGCGCCGTTACAACGCGCGCATCACCGTGGGTGAAATCGGCAGCGGGGCGGTGCCGGGCAGTGCGCCCATCAACGCGAGCATCACGGGTGACGATGGGCTGACCACGCCCGATGCGTTCGGCCAGATTCCGCTGCGCGCGGATGCGCAGGGCCGCATGGTGCTGCTGCGCGATGTGGCACGCGTGGAGCTGGGTGGCAGCGACTACCTGTACCTCTCGCGCATGAACGGCAAGCCGGCCACGACCATCGGTATCAAGCTCGCGCCGGGCGCCAACGCCGTCGGCGTGGCCAAGCGTGTGCGCGCGGTGCTGGACGAGGCGCAGGCACATTTCCCGCCGGGCGTGCGCTACGAAGTGGCGTACGACAGCTCGCGCTTTGTCGGCATCGCCATCGAGCAGGTGGTCAAGACGCTGCTCGAAGCCGTGGTACTGGTGTTCCTGGTGATGATGCTGTTCATGCAGAACCTGCGTGCGACGCTCATCCCCACGCTGGTGGTGCCGATTGCGCTGCTGGGCACGTTTGCGGTGATGCTGCCGATGGGCTTCTCCATCAACGTGCTGACGCTGTTCGGCCTCGTGCTGGCCATCGGTATCCTCGTCGACGATGCCATCGTGGTGGTGGAGAACGTCGAGCGTGTGATGCATGAAGAAGGGCTTTCGCCACGTGACGCGACGGCCAAGGCCATGCGCCAGATCAGCGGGGCGATTGTCGGCATCTCGCTCGTGCTGACGGCGGTGTTCGTGCCGATGGCGTTCTTTGGCGGTGCGGTGGGCAATATCTACCGGCAGTTCTCGTTGTCGCTGGCGGTGTCGATGGTGTTCTCGGCGTTCCTGGCGCTGACGTTGACGCCGGCCCTGTGTGCGACGTTGCTCAAGCCGGTGGAGCCTGGGCACAGTACGGAGCGCAAGGGCTTCTTTGGTGCGTTCAACCGCGGTTTCGCGCGATTGACTGCGCGCTACCAGGGCGGTGTTGCCAAGTTGCTGACGCGTACTGGCCGTGCGCTGATTGTCTATGGCGCCATCATCGGCGTGGTGGTGCTGCTGTTCATGCGCTTGCCGACCGCCTTCCTGCCGGAAGAAGACACGGGTGAGTTCATGACCGTCGTCATGCTGCCCACGGGGGCCACGCAGGCACAGACGCTCGACGTGGTGCGTCAGGCCGAGCAGTACTTCATGACCAAGGAGCCGGCCGTAGCGTCCACGCTGGCCATCACAGGCTTCAGCCTGTATGGCAACGGGCAGAACGCGGCCATGCTGTTCCTCACGCTCAAGGAGTGGAAGCACCGCAAGGGTGACGACCAGCACGTCGACGCCGTGGTTGCCCGCGCCAATGCCGCGTTCGGCAAGATCAAGGGCGCGATGGTCATGGCGATGAACTCGCCCGCACTGCCGGAGCTGGGCAGCAAGCCCGGCTTCGACCTGCGCCTGCAAGATCGCGGCGGCGCCGGCTACGAGCGCTTGGCGCAAGCGCGTGATCACGTACTGGCCGAGGCCGCCAAGCATCCGGCGCTGTCGGAGGTGACCTTTGCCGGTCAGGGCGATGCCCCGCAGATCCTGATCGACGTGGACCGCAAGAAGGCACTGTCGATGGGCGTGTCGATTGACGACATCAACCGCACGCTGGCCGTGATGTTTGGCTCCGACTATGCGGGCGACTTCGTCTACCGCAACCAGGTGCGTCGCGTGATCGTGCAGGCCGACGGCAAGCAACGCGTGTCGGTCGAGCAACTCGGCCGCATGCACGTGCGCAATGCGGCGGGTGCCATGGTGCCGCTGTCAGCCTTCACGAAGGCCCAGTGGATCGTCGGGCCGCTCAAGCTGGACCGCTACAACGGCTTCCCGGCCATGTCGATCAGCGGCTCACCCGCACCCGGCCACAGCTCGGGCGAGGCCATGGCGGCGATGGAGTCCATCGCGCGTGGTTTGCCCGAGGGCTTCGGCTATGAGTGGACGGGCCAGTCGTTCGAAGAGCGGTTGTCGGGGGCGCAGGCACCGGCGCTGTTCGCGCTGTCGATCCTGGTGGTGTTCCTGTGTCTGGCGGCGTTGTATGAAAGCTGGTCGATTCCGCTGGCGGTGATGCTGGTGGTGCCGCTGGGCGTGTTCGGTGCGCTGCTGGGTGCCACACTGCGCTTCCTGCCCAACGACATCTACTTCAAGGTCGGGTTGATCGCTACGATCGGCTTGTCGGCCAAGAACGCGATCCTGATCATCGAAGTTGCGAAGGATCTGGTGGCGCAGGGCATGGGTTTGATCGAGGCCACATTGGAGGCAGCACGCCTGCGTTTCCGGCCCATCGTGATGACCTCGCTGGCGTTTGCCTTCGGCGTGGTGCCGCTGGCGATTGCAACGGGGGCGGCATCCGCCAGCCAGCGCGCCATCGGTACGGGCGTGCTGGGCGGCATCATCACGGCGACGGTGCTGGCGGTGTTCCTGGTGCCGGTGTTCTTCGTGGTGGTGCGGCGCGTGTTCAAGGGCAGCGAGCGCCAGCGCCGGCTGGACGCAGCGCACGAGCACGAAACCGCCGGACCTGCTGCCTGATCGGATCAATCCGCGGCGGCTGGGCCCTTGCGCCTGGCTGCCGCCGGGTCGAACCCGAAGAAGCCCAGCAGCTCGGCCGCGACCTGATCGCGGTCGTTGTCCACGCAGATCATGTGGTAGCTGTTTTCCAGTACCACAGTGCGGGCACGCGGCAAGGCGGCTTGCAGCGTCTCTGCCGAGCGCAGGCTGGTCAGTTCGTCTTCACGGGCGTGAATGACCAGCGTCTCGCAGGTGATGGCGTGCATGGCCGCATGCGCCTTGACGCGAAGCCGATCGACTTCGCGAATGCACGTGAGCGGCACCCACGGATAGTGGAAGCTGTCGCCACGCGCGAGCTTGGCCTTGATGATCCGCCGCAGCAGCGGGTTCTTGATGCCGAACGGCTCATCCTCTTCCACGCGCATGCGCGCGGCCATACCCGGAATCCGATACACCGCGTGACGCAGCTCCCGGTACCACGGTGTCGACCAGCCATCGATATGGATGGGTGTCGCCAGCAGCGCCAGCCTGTCTTGCGGGCGATCCACGCCGTGCCGCACGCGATGTGCCAGTACCAACGCCAGCAGCGCACCCATGCACATGCCGGCGATATGCACGATTTCGTGCTCGGTGAGCAACTGGTTGTACGTTTGCGTGAGCGCGTCGAGCCACGCCTCGGCGTGCGTGGTGAGCAGGTCTTCCGGGCGCGTGCCGTGGCCGGGCAGGGTGGGCGCGTGCGCCACCGCGCCGGCGTTGCGCAGCGCTTTTTGCAGCACGCCCAGGTCGTAGGACGTGCCGCCCAGGCCATGGATCAGCAGCACCGCCGTGCTGCCGGGCACCGGCGTGGTCACAGTGCAGTCTCGACCGACCAGGTACCGGCCACCAGCGCCGTGTTGCCAACGGCATCCGTCAGCGGCCCGCCGGTATCGACCACCGTATGCAACGTGCCGTCGCGTGCGCTCAGGCGCAGTGTTTGCCGGCGTGCGGGTGCGACAGCCTCATCGTCAAATGCAGTGTTACTGAGCCAACGGGCGCTCAAGCCGGCGCGGTCGTCCGGATGCACGAGCTGCAGCACGGTCGCGACCGAAGCCATGGTCTGCGCGTCGTGCCCGAAGGCCAGCGTCACGTCACCGCCCCAGTCGATACGGCCGCTGGCTGGGTCGATGGTGTAGACGAGCTGGCTGGACGCGGCCAGTGCCAGCTCTACGCGGTTCTGCCAATGCGCGCTTTGTTCGTGCAGTTGCTCGCGGGTGGTTTTGAGTGCGCTCACCAGCAGCACCAGCAGCGCGGCAACGCCCAGGTACAACTGCGTTTCCAGCAATGATTGGCCGTAGTGACGGTCGAGCACGGCAAAGGGGCCATCGCCTTCGGCCGTCTGCACGAGGGCGACCAGCGCCAGCAGCAATACCGCCACCGAGCCGCCGCGCCCGCCCCACAGCAGGGCCACCACCACGGCAAAGAACAGCGGCACGTAGGTCAGCGCAAAGCCAATGCCATCGCCAAATTTGGCTGCGCTGTTGCCGTCGAAGACCACGTAAGACGACACGGCCAGCGCGATGAAGGCCGCCAGGCCGAGCAGGAAATCCGTGCGATCGGTACCACCCGAGCGGAACGCACGAAAGCGCGACCAGGCTGCCAGCACTGGCGTGACAATCAGCACGCCCAGGAAATCCGATGCGCCCCAGATCCGGAAGACGTGTCCGAACGAGCCGCCTTGCGACCACGCAAACCATGCCGCCCCGAACAGCGCGCCGACCATGCCGCTGATTGCGCCCGCCGTCAGCATGGCGCGCAGGAAATACAGCCCTTCGAGTGGCACGCCTATCAGCCGGATCAGCGCCACAGCCAGCGCCGAACTGCCGACCTCGTCCAGAGCGAAGAGCATCGCGTGTGCGGGGTTGGTGTGTTCGATGGCAGCCAGCGCCAGTTGCGCCACTGCAAAGGCTGCGCCCAGCCCCGGCCATTCGCGGTACGGCCGGAGCATGAAGGCGGCCATGGTCACGCCCGCCGGCAGCCAGATATAGCCCGTCATGTCCACCGGCCCGTTCAGGCGGTGCGACACGATGGCGGCAACCAGATAGAGCACGCCCCACAGGATCGTGGCGACGGGGGTGGAAAGTCGGTGGAATCGCATCCGGGTTTCCCTCGGTAAAAACAAAAAACCGCGCCGGCGTTGAAGGCCGTGCGCGGTTGGTGATGCTACCGCAATCAGCTACGGTGCCGGCTTAACGCCAACCCTCGTGCCAGCCATGGTGCGGGTGCCACCATCCCCAGCCGTAGTGCGCGTGATAGCGCCAGGTATAGCCTGGTCCGGGGGCAACCGTGACGGGCGCGACATACACCACGCCCGCCGGGGCGACCGTGGGCGGCTCAAGCGGCGCGACCACGCAACCGGCAAGCGCACTGCTCAGCGCCAGCGCGGGCAGCAAAAGACGGAATCCAACGTGCTTCATGAAGACATCTCCTAGTCATTCCAGGACAGGCGCCCGGACATGAGGCGCGTCGCATGGAATGACGCTTGCGCCTACCGCCATTGAACGGGGGGCGGGAGGGTGGGGATGACCGGATTGTTGTAACAGCTGATTAATCGGAGCGATCAGAGCGCTGGTTTAGACCACTGGCAACGCCAGCACTTCCTGTGCCGCACGCCGATCGCGCAGTTCGGCTATCCAGCGCTCGAGGTTCGGACGTGCCGGGCGCTCGATCGGCAGCCCGAGCCATCGGTGCGCGGCGCAACCGCAGACGATGTCCGCCATGGTGAAGCGCTTGCCGGCCACATAGGGCTGCTTGGCCAGTACGGTATCGAGGACGGCGGTGGTGCGCTCGGCAGCCTGGCGCGAGCGCTCGATGCGGGCCGCGTCGCGCTGATCTTCCGGTGTACGTACGAGCTGCACGAACGCATCCACCATCGACGGGCTGAATGACGTGGTCTGCCAATCCATCCAGCGGTCAGCGTCTGCGCGCTCGTGTAGTTCAAGCGGGTACAGATTGCCCGGGCCGTAACGCGCCGACAGGTAGCGCACGATCGCGTTGGACTCCCACAGGACGAAGCGCTCGTCGCTGGAATCGTTCAGGCCGTCTTCGATGACGGGGATCATGCCGTTCGGATTCATCGCCTTGAACGCCGGCGTGTCGACGCCCCCGAAGGCACCGCCGACGTCGATGCGCTCGTGGTCGAGCGACAGCTCGCGCGCGCACCAGACCACTTTCTGCACGTTGACCGAAGAGAGTCTTCCCCAGATCCGCAACATCGACGACGGCTCCTTTCTATGGATGAGTGAGTGTAGTTACGTAATTTAGGCGGCCTTGGGTGTGAGTGCCGCGATTTCTGCGCGCAGCAACTCACCCAGCACGGCAATGCCTTGTTCAATGCGTTCCGGCGCCACCGTCACGAACGCCAGGCGCAGGGTATTGCGGCGCGGGGCGTTGGCGTAGAACGGCGCACCCGGCACGAACGCCACGTTGCGCGCGACGGCCTTTTCCAGCAGCGCCATCGTGTCGATGCCTTCCGGCACTTCCACCCAGATGAACATGCCGCCTTCCGGGCGGTTCCAGTGCACGCCGGTCGGCATGTGGCGCTGGAGCGAATCGAGCATCGCCTCGCACTGCTTGCCATACAGGTCACGGATGCTCGGGATGTGCGTGTCGAGCAGGCCGGTCTTGAGCACCTCGTAGGCCACGCGCTGCGTGAAGCTGGGCGTGTGCAGGTCCGACGCCTGCTTGGCTTGCACGAGTTTGAAGTGGATGTGCTCGGGCGCAATGATGTAGCCCAGGCGCATGCCCGGTGCCAGGATCTTCGAGAACGAGCCCATGTAGACCACGCCGTCCGGATTGAGCGAGCGCAGCGAGGGCAGTTGGTCGCCGGTGTAGCTCAGTTCGCCGTACGGGTCGTCTTCCACCAGCAGCACGCCGAGTTCCTTGGCGCGGGCCACCAGGGCCTGGCGGCGCTCCAGCGGCAGGCGGCGGCCGGTCGGGTTCTGGAAGTTCGGGATGGTGTAGAAGAAGCGCGCGCCGGCGGTCAGCTCGGGCGTGAGGGCTTCGGGCAGCAGGCCCTTGTCATCGCTGGGCACCGACGCATATGCCGGCTCGAACAGCGAGAACGATTGCAGGGCGCCCAGGTAGCTGGGCGTTTCCACCATGACCTTGCTTTGCGGGTCGATGAAGATCTTGCCCAGCAGGTCCAGCCCTTGCTGCGAACCCGTCGTGATCAGCACGCGCGAAGCCGTGGTGCCATGACGCTGGGCAATCCATTCACGCAGCCCGGACAGTCCCTCGGTCGGGCCATACTGCAACGCGGCCTGCGGGTTGTCGGCAAACATGCGGGCGCACGCCGCCTGAATCGCTTCTACCGGGAAGGTGACCGGGGCGGGCAGGCCGCCGGCAAACGAAATGACCTCAGGGC
>NZ_JAELUI010000018.1 GCF_016429285.1 Ralstonia sp. ASV6 | reverse complement strand
GGTGTTTGATGCGCTACGCAACCAGGCGAATGCGGCGGTGCGACAGGATGACATTACATCGCCGCGCGGCCAGGCGCAGGGAGGCATTGGGAGCGGGGATTCTCTCGGCACGAAGATTCACGTCGCCTTACCAGCATCGCGCAACCGGACCGGTTGGCGCCGCTTCCTGACGTTCAAGCGGATCGCCTTGGCTTCTGTTGTCGCCATTGGTGGGGGTCTGATTTTTGCGGGTGTGCGTGCGAACCAGTCGCCGGCACCCTTCGTTGCATCGAACGCTGCCGACATGGATGCGCGAGTGCAGGCCGCGATCGCCTCGTCGCTACGCCAGCCGAGCAATGGCGACGGTCTGCTCCAGGGCCAAAGCGTGAACCTTCAGACCATGCGCGCAATGGGGTTGGATCCGGGTAAGGCAAACACCGGTTGCTTGGTAGGCGTGCACAAGTGAAGCCGCTCGCGCGCAGCTCGGGAATCCGTCGGCACAAGTTGCCGACGGGTGTAGTTCTCCTGACGGATGCGGAGGAGTCGGCTTTGCGCACGCAAGCGCATCGACTGGCTTCGCAGAGCATTGCGGACGACGCTGGCGAGTTTGCGATCGCTTACGGCGCATATTTCCCGCAGGTGGGTGTGAGCAAAGCGCAGGCGCGGCGCGACATTGAGCAGGCGATTGGGCATCGCTTGGGCTACGTCCTGTTGAACACTGTCTGTGCGATGGGCTTGCTCGATGTGCACCTGGGATCTGATGCCATGGAGGATCGCATTCCCTGCGCGGTGTTGGTGCGCATCGACGGTGTGGCAACTGACCTGCTGCGTAAGCGACAGATGGTGCTCGCGGCATTCTTGCGATACGCGAACCAGGATGCGGCGACAAACATCCTGAATCGCCCGGGCTTCTTTGCGCTGACGTTTCTTTCCCCGGCAATGGAGCGGGAGCAGGCGCTTGCATGGAGGGAGCTTATTCACGTCGGTCAGGTGCGCAGCGCCGCCACCGGAATTGGGGTGGTGGCCAAATGAGTTGCAGCGATTCGTCGGAGCGTCCTCGCTTGCCGAACCTTGGGGTGGGCATTGTCTGAGCGCGAGCTGCCCAATCTGACGCTGCTCCCTGTGGCAGTCGCGGCCGACTGGTCCTGGGCACCTTTCCTGGAGAGAGCGAGGCGAATCCACGCCTTGCAGGATCTCCCGGAGTGGAAGTTGCTCGAAACCATGCGAGGCTTACATAGGATTTATGCTCTTGCCGAGTCAGAAGGCCGAACGCCGCGGGAGGCGTTGGCATACCTAGACGCCGAGATCGAGCGGCTCTTTTCGCCAAATCGGGAAGAAGGCGCCTAGTTGGAATAAGTTCACAAAATTAATTTTGAATCGGTTAGAATACGAAAACATATATTTCGTCTATCCGAAAGAACTATGACGACCCCGGTAAGCAGCCGATACAAAGAGCTTGGTGAGGTGCAGTTGCGCGGGATGATCCGCGCGACGGAAAAGCAGTTCCCTTTTCTGGAGCCGACGTCCGAAGACGCTTTGTATAAGCTCGCGCGAACAATGATCGATACGGATTTCATGATCGATCGCCCGCCGACACCGGTCCGGTCGTCGCTCGAATTCTTGCGCGCAATTCTGGAGCCCGAGGGCATCAGGGTGATGGAGCGTGACTTCGTTTTCCTCATCAAGATGTTCGGTCTGCGCATCCTCGATAAGGAGGGGTTGTACGAGTTCTGGACGCCGAGCGAGACGCGCAGGCAGGCCGATGGTGAGAAGGCTGCCGTGGAGGTCTACATTGAGGACCGCGAGCAGGCCAAGGTCGTGGAATTCGTGGTGTCGCAAGTTCAGAAGCCACGCAAGATACACCTGAAGCGCATCGATGCGGCGGTTAACCGCCTGGCGCGCCGCTATCGCGATACGGTGCTTGCGCACCACTTCGTCAGCCTCGTTAATGATGGCAAGACCATCGGAGAGGCGAAGGATGTTCTGCGCATCGAGCACAGCGTCAAGGATCACGAATACAACCGTGTGCGTGAGCGCGCCATGGAGTTGGGCATCTTTGATCCGTCGCGGAACAAGCGCAGTCCGCAAAGCCGTGTCACGCTGGATCCGGACGTGATGGAGTATGTCCAGCGCACTGCTGAAGATCAGCAGGGCAGTCGTATGCACAAGAAGTCGACCACACAAATGGTCAACCAAATGCTGCGAGACTTCCACTTCCTGACCAAGAAGGTTCCGCTCGTACCTCCGCCTAAGAGCAAGAAGCGGGCAGGAAAGGTTAGCGAATAGTCGAGGCGGGCATTTTCCCGTGGGCTTGAATGGGCAACCTCGTCATCGTCGAAGCATCGGGCAAGGCAGAGTCGATTCGCGCGAAGCTTCGCGCAATCGGTTTGAGTGCCGAGGTCATCCCTACTGTGGGCCATGTTGCCGATAATCCAAAACGGCTGCGTCCGATTGCCCTGGACGAAGCGCTACGCGAGACCTCATATGAATACCGGCCCGAGCGGGCGGCGTTGATCGAGAAGATCCAGCGTGCCGCATTCCGGGCGGATCGCATCTTTATTGCCGCTGATGATGACCAGGAGGGCGATGCGATCGCCTACGACGTTTCCCGGTTTCTGACGCCCTACGCGGATCGTCTCTACCGCGTACGGTTGCGGGCCATTACGGAAGGAGAGCTGAAAGAGTCTTTTTCCGGCGAGCTTTCCCAAGAGTTTGAAGCTCCGGCGCGCAATGCAATGTGCCGTCGGATTGTCGATCGCGCGATTGGTGCGACGTTCACGAAGTCTGGGGACTACAACGCCGTCCCAGTCGGCCGTGTGCAAAGCGCCTTGCTTTGCCACATTGACAGCCAGGCGCCGACAGTCGGGCACTTCCATGCTGCCGTACGGCTCAGCGACGGGCAGACCTATTTGGCCCAACTTCCCGTCAACTCCAAAGACAGTCTTGCGCAGGCGGAAGCTGTAGCCAAGGCCCTTGCGGACGGGCGAGCACAGGTCGTTGGATCTGCCGAAGCACAAGTTGCGGTATCGCGGCCATGGTCCTATGAAGATGTCGTTGGTGAGGCGGCTCTTCGCTTGAGGCTTGGTATCGATGAGGCGGCGCAGGCGTTTCAGGAGGCCTATGAGCGGGGTCGTGTGAGCTACCCGCGCATTCGCGCCGCGGCATTCACGCCCGACGCCGTTGAGGTTGCTGCGCGCATTGCCGCCAACAACCGGTGTGGGTTCGATCCGAGCATTTTGCCGTTGCGCTCTGGCGGCGGTGAGGATTCACAAGCGCACGAAGCGCCCGGTCCGGTCGATGAAGAGTTGTTGCTGGGCAGGCCACTCTCGGTGCTGGATCTGCCGGATGCTGTCGCCGTATTGGTTGCCAGGAATGTCATCGAGTGCGGGCAGAAGGCGCGCGTGCGAAAAGTCGACATCGTTGTCGAGGGTACGCCGTTGAGTGTTTCGCGGGTCATCGAGCAACCCAGGGCCTGTTGGAAGCGCCCATTGCCCGAGCGCGGATATGTGGCGATGCCGCGCGAGGTGGCGCTGCTGCGCTACGTGGCGGAGGCCGGACTCGGGCGACCCAGCACCGTGGTTTCGCATGTGCAGAAGTTCTTGCAGCGAGGCCTGCTGGAAGATGGGATTGGCATCTCGCTCAATGAACGCGGCAAGCGCTGGCTGGACTACGCAAAGAGCGTTGGTTTTTCGGTGGAATCATCAACCCGTATTGAGGCTGCGATGGCTGGCCCCATCGACGATGCGCACGCGCGGGCACGCGACATCCTCAAGGAGCACGGCATGCTGTCCGCCGTCCAGGGCGTTGTTCGCGCGGCTCAGGTGGCTGCTCCGGATGACGCCTGTCCCGAACCGTTTTAACGAACAGAAGTCCATTGGAGAGGTAGCTCGTGACAGTATTGCGATTGACACCAGGCGAGATCATCGAGATGCGTGACCCCGTAAGCGATGGGTTGAAACTGGGCAGCGTCGATGAAACGGGGGTCGGCTATTACGATATCCATGCTGCGGGAGAGTTGCCCAAGCCGATTCACGGAGAGCTCGATCCTCGCTCGCTCGGGACCGTGACATCCTGGTTCAGTGCGCTCGATCCAGAGTTCGCTAAGGGTCTCAGCGAGGCGTGGCGTGAGCTGACAGCGCGCAACCTCGACGCGTTGACGATCGCGCGCGCGCTTCGCGCGGGGATCGAGCAGCAGATCTATGACCCTGATCTCCTTGAGCAGGCGGGGCAACAAGCTACGCAGCGCATCCTGGATGGCCGAGCGCGAGTCGCCGAGATGGCGTCTGGCGATTAGGGGCTCGCGCGGCAAGAGAGAAACCTAGCTTCGGCTAGGTTTTTTTCTGCCCAGGCATCGAACATGATTTCAAAAAAATCGGCATTTTCTGCTCGGAAATGAGAATTTTTATCTTCCAGTGAGATAAAATAAAACTAGACAATTTCATCCCCCCCCCCGGGTGCATGTATGACCGACCTCCTCAACGGCCTGCAGAAGCTGGCGACCAGGGTGGCCTCCGACTTCGTAGTACGCGGTGGCCGCCTTCTGAACAACGACGTGCCTGTCACGCCGGAATTACTGGCATCGCCGACTGGTGGATTGGGGGCGCTGCTTTGGATGGTCCGCGAATTCGCCGATGACTACGACTTGCCGTTTGCCGGCCTGCGTTTCCACCGAAGCGATGACGCCTTGACCGGCTACGTCTTGAGCGACGTCTTGGCGAATGACGACTGGGCATCCATGGTCACGCTGATCTTCGGCGACGTTCTGCGTAACGAGATTCTCCTTGTGAACGTCGAAGAGTGGGACGTGGCTCCATTGTTGGAGCACTTCCGTGACTGGGCGGTGGAGCAGGGTGTGTCGCCTGAGATTGCGCCTGCGCAGCGCGCGCTATTCCGGGGTCGGCAGCCGGAGTGAGTGAACGATCGCTTGTGCACAAAGCGATATAAAAATAAATATGATTTCGGTACATAAATCGGTGCTTTCGCCGAAAATTGGCCGAAAAGTGGCGTTTATTTTTGCAAGTGTGCTCCGCTGGTGCTAAAAATGCACCCAGATCGCGGGTAGGTTGTTGCATGAATGGCCTACGCGGTCGATTTCATATCGACATCCTACGGAGCACCACATGCAACTCAATTCCCTGAACGGTCGCGCCAAGGCGGCCAAGGCCGAAGTGCCGAAGACTCTGGTTATTCGCCTGGTCGAGATCGTCAGCGACGCGAAGAAGCCGACCTTCTTCCATGGCGTCAATGTCGACACCAATGAGCCGGTGAAAGTACGTCTCATGACGGTGGACGAAGGCGCACTGGTCAACAAGCGTGCGAACGAGACGCTGGAGCAGGCCAAGGCGCGTATCAGCAACCAGTACATCGGCACGGATGCCAAGCATCGCCCGACGCCGAAGGAATTCGGCACCAAGGGCAGCAAGGTCTACTGCGAAGCCGGCGGCATTATCAGCTTCACGAAGGTGCTTTCGGACGGCAACGAAGGCGAGCCGGGCGCATTCCGTGCGCACTGGGCCGAGACTCTCGAATCGGGCCCGGGCGCGACGTGCCAAAAGGTGAAGGCAAACGTGGATGTGGCGATTTACCGTGATCGCGACAACCCCGAGTTGATCACCGGCAAGGCAGTCAACGTTGACCTGATGAAGCCCGAGAGCGCCACGATCCTGACCAAGGACAACATCATTGCAACGCTCAAGGATGCCTTCGTCGAAACGGACGCTGAAGGTGCTCGTCGCAAGCCTTTCGTGCTGCTGCGCCTGATCGAGAAGGACACTGGTCTGGTCTATGCCGGTATGCCGGGCGAGATCCGCGTGAACGCTGCGACGCTGAAGGAAGAAGGTTTCGACCACGACAACGGTGTCCCCACCGAGGTGTACCGCACCGGCACGCCGGATGAGACGCTGGCCAAGATCATCGATCCGGCAACCGTGACGCGTGATGAAGTGGTGCTGCGCTCCGTGCTGTTCGGCCTGTCGACGCAGGAAGGCTATCCGGACCTGTCGCAAATCGAGGACGCCGGCAAGCGCCAAGACTTCCAGACGATCTGCGACGCGGTGCGCAGCGGCGACTACGTGGCCGAAGCCATTCCGGGTGAGCGCATCTCGGCTGGTCCGGCGACGCGCGCCAGCATTCTGAAGGCGTACGAAGACAATCCGAACCATCCGTTTCACCAGTACCGCGGTACCGAATACCTGCCGACGGACGTTGACGGCAAGATCGAGCGCAAGGAGCGTAAGAACGTCAAGCTGTACTTCGACACCTATGTCACCAGCGTGGTGAAGGACGGCTATCGCTTCTTCACCAAGGCCAGTCGCGCGGACCTGCACGAGAAGAAGGCGTCGCTGTTCTCGGTCGCCACGCCCAATGATCATGCGGCCACCGCTGAAGCGGCACGCACCCGCGTGGCGGACGCCAGCACGCAAGTCGTTGAGGCTGAGCCCGAAGAGTTCGATGCCGGCATGGTGAACGAATTGGACGAGCAACTGGCGAAGTCGGCTGCGGCCGCTGAGCTGTCGATGTAATTCCTAGCTCGGCTTGGTTCGAAAGGTCGCCCTTGTGGCGACCTTTTTTATTTTTGTTTTTGTAACCAAAAGTGGTGTAAATATATAAATCTGGCTGAAAACATGGCTTTTTACGTGAAATGTGCTGGGTTGTGACGCGATAATTGTGTTCACGTTTTAACAATGCGCTCTGCCATGAAGCAACAGGAAAAGTTGGTGCAATGGGTTGACCTCTCGGCCATCGGGCTTTGCATGGGGTCGTGGGCACACCCCACCGACCCAGCGAAATCGCTGCCGCTGGCGATGGTTGACAGTACTGGTCAGCACGACGCGGCGATCCGTAGCCTGGGCTTCAGGCCGATGGTCGGTATCAAAGCTTCTGGCATCTACGTGCGGCCGGAAAAAACGCTGACTAGCGCGATGCTGATCAACGCCTTTGGTCGTGAGAATGTCCGCTTTGTGAAGGGGCCGGAGCGGCATTTCCACGACGAATTCCAAAGGAAATTTCGAGAGCGATCGAACCTCAATGCGACGGCAATGCTGTCGCAGTCCCGCGCGATTGGCTTGAACCACAAGCGCGAAGTCGTTTTCGAAGCGCCGTTGGGGCGCTATGTCATTCGGGACGTGGGCGGACGCAAGAGTGTTGTCAGCGAGGAGGAGCAGGGCGGTGCTGATTTCTTGCGCGTCGACACCAGAGAGGATCTGCGCCAGGTGGCGAGCGGATTCGTAAGCCGCATTACCGTGCGCAATGAGCAACTGCGCCGGGAGAACGTGCAGGCGCTGATGGAGATTTCGAACCGGGGGCAATTCACCCCGCGTGACTATCAGGAAGCCATCGAAATCGAGCTCAATGTCCTCTTGAAGGGGGAGCTCCAGAGTGCGGGCCAGGCAGCGTCTGCTGATCCACTGGCCGCATATGACGTGGCCGAGAAGATCTACCGAGGGATGCCTGACCTCCGAGAGCGCACCCCGAACTCGGTCGCGAATCAACAGTACTCCACGCCCGCTCCAATGTCTGCGATCGCGCAGGCGGTTCTGACGCGTGGCGAGCCGACCGCAGGCCGTACTTTCCTTGACCCGACAATCGGCAATGCGAGCCTGTATTCGACGATTGCCGGCGAGCGCACCCCGGGGACCCCCGATCGACTATTCGGGGTTGAGATTGACCCCGTGCGCGTGGACGCAGCCATGGCGATCGCGGATGCTGTGGCGCTCGGCGATGCCACGACAGTGGACTTCCGGGCGGAATTCAATCAGCCGGAGGGCTTTGACTATGTCATCGCCAATCCACCCTTCGGATCGATGGATACGCGAGTCGAGGTGTCACTGCCGGCGGGCAGCGCCGTGGATTCGATGCAGATCCGTCGACTTGACCATTTCTTGCTTCTGAAGTCCCTGCACGCGCGCAAGGACATCGGCCGCGCGGTCTTCATTACTGGCGCTGACAACGTGATGAAGCCGGGGGAGATCCTTGGAGCCTCGAAGCATCTGCTCGCATATCTCTATGACCACTACGCGGTCGAGTCTGTGGTTGACGTGAGTGGCGACCTCTACAAGAAGCAAGGCGCAGCGTATCCGCTGCGCATCTATGTCGTCGGCGCACGCAGGCCGGAACCAATTGAGGCGGAGATCCCCGGCCAGTTGCCGATCATCCGGTCGTATGAGGGCCTCCGTGCTTGGGCGGTGAAGCTCCTCGCGCAAGCACCAGAATCGGTCCACTCAGCAACTGAACACGCCTCTTCCGCCCAGGAAGCGGTGGCCAGCGCTTCCAGCGGAACGGCTAAGGGTGCTCCTCGTCCTGCACCGGCAACCGTGCCCCGGCAAGCGGAAACAAAGTCGGCCGAGGCGCCTATAGTGAACGCTGACGTTGAGCCTGCGTTGGCTCCCCCGGTGCCCTCGGTGGTGGCTCCAGCGGCCGCGGCAACTGCAAAGCGCGAAGACACGCGTGAAGAGTCGGAGTATCAGCAGCGCTACGTGGCATTCTCGAATGTTGGCGAGGCGACGGCGATGATCCCGGCAAACCTGTCGGGCCCCGTATATGAGGCGCTGTCGGAAATCCGCGAGCAGTATGGTGACATCGACGAGTATGTCGCCAAGGAGCTCCAATACCCGTTGGAGGACCTGGGCAAGTATTTTTCGCCGGAACAGGTTGATGCCGTCGCAATGGTCTGCGCCGCAACCAACAAGGGCCTGGGTTTTCTGCTGGCTGACCAGATGGGAATCGGCAAGGGTCGCGTTATTGCCGCCAGTGCGCGACGCGAGAAGTTGGCAGGAAGGATCCCCGTTTTCGTCACGCTTACAGACAATCTGTTCTCCGACTTTATGGAGCGGGACCTTGTCGCGCTGGATAGTCGACATCTGTTCGAAAACCCACTCATCATCAATGATGGAGCGAAGACTGTAGACGCGACCGGCAAAGTGGTGGCCCGAGCCTTGAGCCGGCCGAAGTACGTTGCCGCTGCGGAGACAGGGCGACTGCCCGAGGGCACCGACATTGTGCTGCTGACCTACTCCCAGATCAATCGGCGCCCGGAAAGCCATCGCACCACTCGCTACATGCATGCGATCACCGCAAACGAGCCGGTGTCCTTGTTGCTTGATGAATCCCACATCGGCGCGGGCTCGGGCAATACCAGCGAGAATCTAGGCCGGATGATCGACAACCTTTCCGCCCATGGCGGCAATGTTCTCTATTCATCTGGAACGCCGATCAAAGGTGCGAAGAATCTTGCGCTCTACAAGCGGATCCTACCGGCAGGTGTCAATCCTCAGGAGCTGCTCGACGCAGTGGCAAGTGACCCGATCTCTCTGCAGGAGGCATTCACTTACGAAGTCGCTGCGCAGGGCTGCTTGATCTCGCGTGAGCTCGACAATAGCGGCTTGGAGAAGGAGTTCGTATTGTCGCGCTATGCCGAGCGTAACGAAAAGATTGCCGATCAGATGTCGGACATCCTTTCGGCTATGAACTTCATCGCTGGCGATGTGGGCAAGATCGTCACGCAGCTAAATCGTGAGATGGCAAAGGAGCTTGAAGCGGTCCCTGAGGCGGAGCGGGTTGGTCAGCGTATGGGCGCGACAAGCATGAACTTCCCATCGCGGATGCACGCGTTGATGTGCCAGATGCTGCTTTCTCTGAAGGCGCCAGAGATCGTGGATCTCGCCATCGAAGCATTGGAGGCGAATGAGAAGCCAATCATCGCCGTGCAACGCACAGGTGAATCGATGTTGGCCGACATTCTTGAGGAACGCCACGAGCTCGCACAGAGCGAAGACGGCGCCGTGAAAAAGGATCTCGGCGATGTCATTCTGGACAGGCCGATCACGTTCAAGGACTATTTGCACCGGACACTGGAGCGGATCCTGTGGGTTTCCACGGTGAACCGGTACGGCAACAAGAACACGTTCCGGGCTGACAGCAAGGAAATGCGGTCAGCGGAAAAGCGGCTGCGTGAGCTGATCGACGAATTGCCCGATGATCTGCCGTTGACTCCGATCGACTACATCACGGAGGAGCTTGAAAAGCGCGGCTATTCGAGCGGTGAAATCTCGGGGCGGAATCTGCGCACGCGAACGCTGGACGATGGGCGAGTGATCATCGAGGCAATCCCCGGCAAAACGGATAAGACGCGTGCCAACCGTGCCGTGCGTGAGTTCAACAACGGCGATTTGGATGCACTCATCTTGACGGTGTCTGGTGCCGTTGGCTATTCGATGCAGGCGAGTCCCGCCGTTGGCAGCGATGTGCGTCAACGCACGATGATCAAGGGTGAGATGCAGGCGGACATCGCAATGGAGCGCCAGATGGATGGCCGTCCAAACCGTACGGGTCAGATCTCGAAGCCGAAATACAAGATCCCTCAGACAGGACTTCCGGCGGATGACCGAGGCT
Source organism: Ralstonia sp. ASV6 (assembly GCF_016429285.1). Taxonomy (GTDB): domain Bacteria; phylum Pseudomonadota; class Gammaproteobacteria; order Burkholderiales; family Burkholderiaceae; genus Ralstonia; species Ralstonia flaminis. The sequence goes on along the minus strand of NZ_JAELUI010000018.1, from coordinate 43,389 downwards.
TGATGATGTTCAACTCCAAGAACAGGTCTCTGACTGCTAGTACGGTCGCGAACCGAGATAGTGCAGACCTCGTTCGTGAGGTGCCGGACCTGCTCAACAGCGTAGGCGACATGGTCGCACTCGATCTGCTCGAAGAGGATCCGGAGCTGGCTCATCGTCTTGATATCGATATGCGGGAGGACACTGACGTCTTCCATCGTCAGCCGCTTTACTACATCAAGGTCCTCACGGGCCGTATCTGCCTGCTGAAGGTCAGCGAGCAGCGAGCAATCTACGCGGATCTCGAAGCTCGCTTCCACGAAAAGGTGGACCGCCTCAAGGCTGAGGGCCGGAACCCCTTGGAGGTGGTATGCCATGAATGGCGCGCAAAGGTTGTTTCGCGTGCGCCATTCATGGGCGGCGAAGTGGGCGGCAAGGCCAAGCGGTCGCAGTTCAACTCGCCGGTCTATCTTACTGTTGTCGAGTACAGCGAGGAGCAGAAGGCTGTACGAGCCGATGCCATTGACAAGCGGATTGCGATGGCTGTTGCGGCCGGCAGCCCCAATCCCTCGGGCATCGCAAGTTACCTTCAGGAGCACCGCGCAGACATCCTGCAACGACATACCCCCAAGCGGTTCGAGTCGGTGCAACAGGCGCTTGAAGATAAAGAACCGAATGAGGCCAAGACGACGCTGGCAAAGCTGGACTGGCTGGAGCGCAATCTTGCGTCGCTGCAGCCGGGCGCGGTTTTCCAGCAGCGCGACCTGGAGGGTAACAACGTAGAAACTGTTGTTCTGCGCGTGTCGTTACCCAACAAGCTGGAGGCCTACCTTCGACTGTCGGAGTACGTGGTGTACACCATGAAGCCCGGTAGCGATGTGGTGACGATGGAGACGGCCAGTTCGTTGTTCGCCAACGCAATCGACCTAAGCAAGCAACGGTTCGCGCAACATCGACAGGCCCGTGAGGATTTTGACTCAGCCCGCAACGGAACGGTGTTGCGCCGTGCGCGGTTGTTGGACGGGAATTTGTTCGAGGCGACGTCGTTGAATCTGCGTCAACGAGTCGGGCGCAAGGTCGTGTACACCGACGAAACCGGCGCGCGTCAGCATGGGATCCTGGTGTATTCGGACATCTCCGACAAGGCGCTCGCGTCGATTCCTGAGCGGGTTCGCGACCCGGCGCTCGTCATCGCGATGTCCAGGCTGAGGCCATTCACAACGGACCCCAGTGGCGACTATCGTGAGGACGGTGGTGTCAAGCTCAGAATGGGGCGGGTTGGCCAGATCGAGTTGTCGGTCCCCGGCGCGAAGAAGTGGGGCGGGAAAGTCTTCACTGACCCCGTGCTGACGCCCATCGACGGTCAGAAGGAGAAGTGCCGCTTCAACCTGGAATTCCGCACATCCGGTGACCGCATGTTGGCGACGGTTCCTGTCGGACGTGAGGAGGAGCTCGCGCAGTACCTTATCGAGGGGCACGGCTACACGTTCTATACCGTCGAGCGGGCAGAGCTTCTGAAGGCCCGTGCTTCTCTGGACCGTGAACGAGAGCCGGCAATGGCGGCAGCGTAGGGTGAAAGGCGGGTCGCTCGACCCGCTTTTTCGTTTAGCGGAGGTAGTCCGGAACCGTCACCAGGTCGTTGTCGGGAGCGCGAGGCGCTTTGACCGTGACGCGGGCAGCAGGAGCCGGTGGAGCGGCTGTTGGCTTGGCAACGGGCGTTGGGGCAGTGGGTTGGGGTGCAGGCGTGATATCAGCCGGCAGACTCGGCTCGTGTGGATGCAGTCGATATTGCTCGACCCAAGACGACTCCAGCAGTTCGGTGCGCGCGGCGACCTGCGAGTCAAGCTTCGCTAAGGCGTTGAGGAGATGGCGGCGCTTATGCGACCAAGACAGCACAATCATGCCCGACAGAGAAAAATAAAAGTTTTTTTATTGGTACCAGTTCATATAAAATACCCCGAAAGTCGACTTGATGCGAGGGCATTTTGGCAGGAAATCAGAAGCGCGGTGATGGGGGACCCGGTTCGCCCACTTCGTTCAGCATCTCCGACCCGGGGCATCTCGCCTCCCATTTCAATGCCAAGGACTCGACGGGGCAGACGCTGCACGCGATGCTCTTTCTGTCTAGCGTTGAGCATTGGGTGCTCAATCGTCTCAAGGCAGAGGGCGAGGGGATGGCAGAGGAGGTCAAGGTGCGCTTGCAGCGCCTGGATGACCTCATCATCAATTTCCGCAATCAGTTGCCGGCCGACAATCCCGATTTTTTGCAAGTCATGTCCTGGCTGAGCATTGATCAATCGGTCTATGTGATCGAGTTCCTGCAAAGCTGCCAGCAGGATTTCTTCGCCCAGCTCATGGACTTCTGCAAGCTCAATCGACTGAACGACGCAAACGCGAACGTGATGCTGAACCGGTTCCAGGCCCTAGCGAAGTCCCGCCTGATCAATCGGATTCTCAGTCAAGAGAATGTCGACTACGTCAACAAGACACTTTTGGGGATTCAGTGATGAACGCGTTTTCGAGCGCTTTGGTGTTACGCGGTAAGTTGGTCGGTAAAAACGCCATATGGGTACTGGCTGGTGCGGCTATGACAATGGTGATCGCGGTGAGCGCCCAGCAGGCGCCTACGCCGACCTCGTCTGCAGATTGCGCGCTCTCAACGGCAGCGCAGAATGCCGTTAACAACCGGCTGACCATCATCGGCGTGACCCAGCCCGACCCCGCCAAGTACTTCACGGTGGGTGGTGCTCAAAGCTGTATCGGCTCGATGACCAACATCGACCTGTCCAAGCTGATTCCTGACCCCATGGGCCTTTTGACGTCGATTGCGCAGGGGTTGGTCAATACGGCCGTCCGTGCGGCCTGCACCGCAGTACGTCAGTCGCTGTCGGATACGCTTTCGAAGTACAACGTCGCCGCTGGCATGTTGAACAATTCGGGCCAAACTGCCGTCAACTTCGTGAATACGCAGATTGGCCAAGCCGTCGGCACGACGCTCACGAACTACGGTACGAATTATTCCGCTCCGCCGGGTGTGCCAACGCAGATCAATCCCCTCGAAGGGATTACCAACGGTCTGAACCAAGGGGCGAATAGCGCGGCGTCGGCATTCAACGCGGCTACCCAGGCGCCGGTGGCGCAACCTGCGCCGACGCCAGTGCAACCTGCGGTTCAACCGGCGGCGCAACCCGCTCCTTCCACGAACCCGATCGCGAACGGGCTGAGTGCTGTGTCGAACCTGGGTAGTCGCATCTTTAGCGGGAACTGAAATGCGGCGTCTTGGTGTCTTCCTGATTGCGGTCTCGCTTTCATTCAATGCGAATGCTCAGGCCGCCGTCGCGCAAATCCAGTCGCTTATTACTTCGATCGGCGTCTGGACGAAGCAGATGAGCGCCAGCGTGCGTCAGGAGCAGGACGCGATGATGCAAGCGCAACAGGCGTACAGCTCCAACCAAGTTCAGATTTTCATGCGTGACCAGATGCGTGAGACGGTGGAGCAGTTTGGCTCGGCCGGTCAGCTCGTCGATGGTTGCTACCAAGTGGCAATGGCTAGCCAAATGGGGAAGACCGTGGATTCCACTGATACCCGTGCGATGAGCGCCATGGCGCGGCTTTACACGGTTTCCGACGGTGGCCGCGCCAGCTCGGGCGGCGTTGCCGGCGCCTTGGGACTGTCTACCCAGGTAACGCAGTTTCCTTACGCGGCGAGTGTGGCGTCTCGGGTGGCCAGGCATGCGTCCAACTACTGCACGGTAGCTGAGGCCCAACTTGGGTATTGCACCCTGAACGCCAATGGCATGCAGGGCGGAGATCAGGATTTCTCTCTGCACTTGCAGCCGGGGAAGACGTACGGCTGGGATCAGACCGAGGCCGCCGCGGATTTCGTCAAGCGAATTGCTCCTGTGCGCCCGGTTGCGGACTCGACTCGGTGCTCGACCCCGGAATGCATCGCGGCCATGCGCCAGCGCAGGGAATCTGAGGCATACATGTCCATGGCAAGGTATTCGTTGATGAAATTTACGGAAGCGCATTCAACGCAGTTGGGCCGTACCGGGAGCGCACAGTGAAAAAGATCTCCGGGAAGGTTCTTTTGACGGTTAACAAGCTGGCTGCGGCTACCCTTTTGTTGGCGGCCGGAGGCGGTGCTGCATGGGCATCATGCGGCGGTACGGAGGTGATGGTCTCCACAGCCCTCGCCAGTGCTCAAGGCGCGATGCTCGCCGTTGTGACGTCCGCGCAAACCTATTTCGCTCAGTTGGAGAACTTCCAATCGAACCAGATGCTGAGCTCGCTGAAGATTGTTGCCAAGCAGACCCAGGTCGCCGCGGAACAGCGGGACGCGGCTGTGCTGCAAGCCGAGCAAGCGGCTGCGTCTGTTGCTGTGGATCTGGCGAATAAGGAAATGGTCGATAAGACCATTCTCGATTTCTCATCCCAGGGCTTCAATCCGTGCTACCAACTTAGCGAGAACAAGCGGATGGTGCAGACCGAAGTCGCTACGCGGGCCAGTGTGCCGGGGCGCGTGTCCACTGAGGTTGAAGGCGTTGGTGGCCACTATTCCTCAGTCGCTGATGCGCTAGCGAAGCGCGAGCGCCAGCACCAGGCGTTGTTTTGCACGCAGTCCGAGAAGGATGCGGGGCTGTGCAGCTCGGTGGGGGCTGTCCCAGGCGGGGATATGAACGCGTCGTTGATCTTCAATTCGGATCCGAGTGCGAACGCTGTTGCGGCGAAGAATGCAACGATCAACAACATCATCGGCATGCCGGATGAGCCGTTGCCAGCGGCGGCGGCAAATACCCCGCAGGGGATGGCCTACGTCTTGCAGAAGAAGGAAAAGGACGCAACGCTGGCTTTTTCTGCGTACTCGCTCAAAGCCATCCAGGCGGATGTGGAGAACTTCGACGCCGTCCTCGGCTCTCGCGTTGGTCAGTACTTCGGCACGGCGCAAGCCGAAGCGTGGGCGAAGGACCAAGCATCACAGGCCGAGCGTGGTGTGGTGCTCGACATGGTGAAAATCAGTGGCTTGGGTCTGAAGATCGGTCTGCGTGAGCTGGAGCAGTCGCTGCGCCGCGAGGCGAACGCTGCCGTGGAACTGGCCTTGGAAAATCGACAAATCAATGGCCGTGCAACCGAGGCGGCACAGAACCGTGCACTGGCGACGCAGGCTGCAATCAAGGTGGCGAAATGATGCGCAACCTCAAAAGAATCTTTGCTGTCGTCGTTCTTGCTTTCTCGGCATCGACCGCCTTTGCTTCGGGCTGTCCCGCAGTCAACGACATGGTCTGGACGGGGAGCCTCTCCGGTGTTCAGGGGGCGATTACTGCGGCCATCATGGCAATGCAGAAGGCGTTTGAGGCACTGAAGGTCTACAACGCCCAGATGATGCAAGGTGCGGTCAGGATCATCACCTCGCAGACCAATGCCTCAACCAACAATTCGATCCAGCTGAACATGAGTGCGAAGCAGGCGCGAGCTGGGCTGGATGTCGAGATTTCTAACCGCAAAGCGGTGATGCAAACTCTTGCCGATTTCGGGCCGGAGACGGGGCAGGGATTTGATCCGTGTGGTGAGCAAAAGCGCTCAAAGGATGTCGCCGTGGCGATTGGCGAGGCCGGCACAGATATGCAGGAGAAGGTCATTCGCGAGATTGACGCGGGGCCTGGTAAGTATGTGGCTGACCGCGGTGCCGTCATCGCTGATCGTTATCGTCAGGCTCGCACGACGTATTGCACGGCAGACGAGGCGAAGGCGGGGTTGTGCTCTGCGCCTGGTCCCATGGCAGGAAAGGATGTCGACGCGAGCAACTTCTTCACGACTGCAGCCGCGGGTTCTGACCAAGATAAGGCCAAGACCGCTCTGTTGAACCACCTGTTCGGCGTGCCACAGGTGGCGCTGAGCAAAGCGGCTGCAGCAACCCCGACGGGCCAGGCTTTTCTGGAGCAGAAGCGTCAGCAAGATGCGGTAGCGTCGGTGGCGCAGGCGTCATTGAAAACCATTCAGGCTTGGACGACTGCGCGCAGCGGCAGCGGTTCAGACGCACAGAGTGTGCTCGATGCACTGGGCGCCAAGATCAATACGTACGCAGGCGGCAACAACCACGATGCCTGGGCGACGACGTTGGCGTCGCAGAGTGAGCGCGGTTTGCTTATCTCGCTCGCAAAGATGATGGCAACGGACCTCTATATGCAGGAACTGCGCTACAAGTCCGCCGAGCGCGAAGAAGCAATTGTCGCGACACGGCTCGCTTTGCATGCTGGGAACGCTGCGCAAGGTGATGCGCAGGTCCAGAATGGGATTGTGCGATCGAAGGTGCAGCCTTGATCAAGTGGAGCCATCTCGCCGCGGTCGGTTGTGCAGCACTGGTTTCAACACCGGCGCTGGCCCAATGTTTGGCGGACCCGGTGGATCTGCCTACCAACACGGTCACGAGCGTCTTTGGCAAGACGCGCAGTTTGCCGCAGTACAAGTCGCCTCAGGTGCACTGGGGTACGGACTTTCAGGCGCGCGACCCCGCCCACCCCAGCCAGGGGGCGAAGCTCAAAGCGGTAGATAATGGCACGGTGATTGGGGCCGGCTTCTGGGGTTCTGGCTACGGAAACCGGGTGGCGCTCAAGCGCAGCAACGGTGACATCGTTCTCTACAACCACTTGGCCTCCGTCGAGCCGAAGCTAAAATCTGGCGGTGCGGTCGGTTTTCGCGAGACTGGTGGATCCGCGGTTGGCAACACCCAAGTATCTGTTGGGGATCTGGTGGGTGTTGCCGGCGGCACCGGCGGGCACATGGACCGCCCTGATTTGCCAGTGCACTTGCATCTGGAATATGTCACCAACTATGCGGGCACTCGGCTGCGGGAGACCAACGACGGCACCAATCAGACGCGCAGTCGCTATTTGCGCAACGCTGTCGAACACATGTGCCGGACGCCAGCGTATGCCGCGGGTGCTGGAACGGTAACTCAGGCGCAGGGCGGCTCGCCGCCTGCTCCATCGGGGCCCAGCAGCAGCGGCGGGGCAACGGCGCCCGATCAGTCGTATGAGGCAGTGCAGACCCAGCCGACGGTAACGCCTGGGGAGCGGTACGGGATTCCGGATGCGCCGCCTTACCAATCCTATGAAGGCATGAGTGAATCCCAAATCGTGGACGCCGAAATGACGCGGCGAGCGCTGGACACGGAATGGGAAGAGCATTTGACCGGTTGGAGCCAGCGCGGGCTGATGTTGGAAATCGCCCGTATTGCGGGAGCACGGTTATGGCTAAATAATAGAATTGCAGAGAAGAGACGCCGTATCGACGCGATGCAGGCGATTCTGGTGGCAAACAAAGCAAACAAGTACGTTGCTCCGCAGGTTACTGCAGCGTATCAGCGGGTTACACAGGCCAATGCGGGTCAGAAGGTAAGCCCGTAAACGTACTCGTTTGGCTGGGGGAATACTAGAAACGGGGTATCAACATGAAAATGAAACTGAACAGCCTGGCAACCGCCCCCGGCGACGAGGACGAATCCGACCGTCGGATGCATGAGAGCCAGTTGGCCATCGAGGCAGCTGTGCGGGCGGGCACGACCCGTCCCGGCAAGGCAGGAGAGCCTGTGCCTGGTGGGGCAACCACGGCAGCAGACGTTGGCGCTTCCGCTAGCGCACCTGTTGAGCCAGCAGCGACTGACGCGACCCAGAAGGCAGAGGCGGTTACCCCCAACGATGGGGGTGCAACGGCTGCTGACGAGCCGGAAAAGCCGGACGAGGAGCAGGAAATCGAGCGCTGGGCTGCAGAAGGTGGCGATCAGCAGCTTCGTCCGATGAGCGAACTCGAAAAGATGATGGAGGTCGCGGCAGGTAAGCGCTCGCCGAAGGACCTGCCGCGCACGCCGCGCAGTGCTGCTGCGGAGAAGGCGCAGTCGGCGCACGCTCGTGCGCCGTTGTCGACGAGCAAGGACCTTGACTTCCTGATCAATGCGATGCCGACCACCCCTGTGCAGTCGGCTGAAGCGAAGGAGGAGGCCGGGGCCAAGGCACAGTCGAGTGGCGAACAGGCGACTCCGGCCAACGCTGGTCAAGCGCCCCAATCTGCCGGGCCGACTGCTGTGCCGGCGGCGGCTGCAACGATCGGTGACGTCGCTGGGCAGGTGATTGCTGGCACGGTGGCGTTGCCATTCCTTGCTCTGAGCAATGCACATCGCCATCTGCGCCGCAAGTTCAGCGCCACGCCCGCACCAGCACAGCCGACGCCGTCAACCAGTGCCTACCTGGCTGCGACCAAGGGCGCACCGTTGGCCGCCTTTACGACGCTGGAGAAGATCACCAATCAGAAGTGCGACTTCATCGAACGTGCGGCGGCTAATGTGCTGGACGCCGCGCGCGACGTTCGGAACATCACTGGCTATGTGGTTTGGGAAGACGCCGTCGTGCGCGAGGCAGGCAAGCGCGGCAAGAACCCCGCAGATATCGTCGCGGCGATGCGCCATGACCCGGATCTTGCGCCGCTGCGCGAGCAGATGAATGTCGTCTGGCGTGAGAACCCTGGTGCCGTCGCGACTTTCCGCCGTGAGGCCGACGTCTTCGAGAAGCACCTGCGCGATGTCCGTGAGAAGTTCGCCAACAGCGATGAAACGTTGCGTTCCCGCGTGACCGGTGCGATGCAGGAAGTCATCGAGGGCACCCGCGACTTGCCGGGCTTCGGCAAGGAAGAGGGCGAGTACGTGGCAACGCTTGCCGAGCGCGTGCGTGAAATGGCCCGTATGTTCATGGAGCTTCTCAACGCTCTGTTGGCCCGCCTGACTGGGCGCGCTGCAACGCAGACGGGTCCGGAGATCACCGGATGATCGGTTTCGCCTCGATCGATGCGGCGTTAACAAACGGTAAAGTTTTTTGGGAAAGTGTCGTTAGACATTGGCCTCTTCCTTTTGACTTAGGTCAATTGGAAGGGGCCGTGCTAATGATGGATAGTGACGACGACTTGATGATTCTGGTCGTTCATTGTGAGCGCGTAGATGGTGCAGATTGTGTAAAAGTGCAGATTAAAGCTCGCGAAGAAATCAGGACCTATCTTGCTGCGGTCGTCTCAAAAGAGGGCGAATATGTTGCGGGAACGTATAACGAAAGTCCTATCGACGAGCTGGGCGCGGTCAACGCCCTAGCGCAATTTGCACCCCTCATTCGCGGCCAATGGGAAAGGATCAGCGAATGAATAAAAGCAATAACACTTTAGAGGGGTAGCTAGCAGCATGTCGTTTAGCAGGGGAAACGAAACCGTGCTCTGGCCAGACTTGGAACGTTTTGGGGGCCGACTGACGGTGGCTTTCAATCCGACCGTCGGGCGGAGCTTCCTGAAGTTCGCATTGACGAACCGGGAACTCTATTCACAGCACAGTGGCGCATCAGGCGACCTGGCTGTACTGATGCGCGAGGCGGGCTTCTCGCTTTGCGCAAGCGAAACAAGGTCCAACGAAGAGAGAGTCTATGGCGAGGTGCTGCGTGACGGCGGCACCGTGGAAGCCGCAGAAGCGGCTCGCCGGAAAGCGAGGCAGCAAGTCTTCTTCTATTCTCCAGTTGTTCCCTTTAACCGCGAAAGATTGCGTCTGTTCATTCCTGATCTACAAATCACCGACATGCGGTCTATGCCGCTGTCCACGATTAAACACCTTGACTCTGTTTATGTTGGTGAAGGTGTGGTGGCCCAGTTTATCGAACAGCAACAGAATCTGCGCGGCTCGACCCGCGGCATTTGGTATACGACACCGGCTGATCGTGAATTTACGGCGAAGCTTGCGCAATGTGCGCATACGCTTAATGAGCTGCTCGAATATCGGGACCTTCCTCCCGCTGAAGCATTAAATCTGGATTTCAATGGGGATTATTCCGAAGTCCTCGATTTTCATCCAGTCGTTGCTGTTGAGCGGGCCGTACGCCGTCAAGCAATTGGCGTAGATGGATTGCCGTTGCGTGCTCCCAAAATGACTGCAGTGGTGGCCGGCTATGCTACGCGGGACGCTGCCGTTGCGGGAAATGGTGGTGTGGACGAGGGCATAGAGCAGTTGGAGTTGCCGCATGGGATTCCCGTTGCATTCACGAATCCTACAGGTCGCCTGCTCATTCTGAAGGATGCTCGCTACCTTGAATATGGCGAGCATGTTCGCGCAGAACTGGAGGCGCACACCGCGCTGAACGTGCAGCACCATCTGGATTTCCTAACCAACGTATCGGATGTCGTGGCCGCCTACGATGCAGCCAAAGCAGACGGGCTGCTGGATCAGTCGTTGTGGACCGGTGCTGCAATCGCGGCGGAGGTCAAAGCACGATTCGAAGCCATGTTTGGCTCAATGAAGGCGGCGTTGGCTCCATTGCGGCCAACCGAGGGTTTCCTGTCGGTGGAGATCCTGGCGCAGTTCGGCAGCCAGCGTGCAGCACGCTTCAACCAGTTCTATTCCGCGGACTTCCTGTCCTTCCTGGGTGAGTTCCGTACTGAGCTGTACAACGCGGCGCAACGCCGCGACGCGGAGCTTTCGGCCGAAGCGGTCTTCCAGGACGGCATGAAGAAGCTGATGAAGGCGCCCTTCGATGCCAAAGTGCATCCCGGTACGCGTCGGGAAGATGCGGGAGAAAAAATCGGCGGCGCGCGCAAGGATTTTGCAACCCGGGTGCTCGCTGTGGGTGAGTTGCTGACGATCGGCGAGGCCGAACGTGTTGCACTCGTCAAGAAAGATCACGTTTGGCCGAAGCTCGACTTTGACGGGATGCGAGCAGCTGGCGTCGAACCGGCGGTCGCTCACGTCATTCGGACCATCCGGGATGCTCTCCCGGTGACGCCATTCCGTGGAGGGCGGAACAGGACAAAAATCTTCCTGGATCGCCGCGCGCTTGAAGGCCTGCCTCTTGAGCGCTGCGAGAGCTTTGTGCGCGCTATTTCAGTGGTCCGAGATGCATTGGCCAATGTGAAGACCGAATCGGATCTGCAATTGGCCTGTATTCAGATTCACCGTAATGGTGATTTGCTGAATCCGGACGCGTTCTCCAGCGGTTCGTTCAAGCTGTACCACGCCTTTGGCAAATGGGATCCGGCTCACTGGTTCTTTGACGGCGCTGGCCAGCGCTTTCTGGAGCAGGTGTTGCCGACGGTGGTTGAGGAGCCTTCTGGGAAGTTGCGTTGCGGCGACAAACTCGCGCGCTTGCTAGCCGCGGCGCACATCGATACTGAAGGCGGTTGGGTCTGGGCGATCAAGTCGCCCGTCACCGTGAAAGAGACAACGACACGCGAGAAGCAAACCAAGCAACAGAAGCCTACGCCGAGGCGTGCTCATCTCGAACGCATCGAGCGCAAGGGCCCTGACTATCGCGGGGGCGCCGACGTCGACGAGAAACGATTCTTGGCCACGTTCGGTTTCCGCGGCCTCGAATATGGCAATTGGTTGCCGCAAGCCGAGCGCCAGGCCGTGCTCAACCACGCTTACGATGCGTGGATGGATCTCGCGCGTGTGCTGGATGTTCCGCCGACCGCGGTGAGTCTCGGTGGCACACTTGCAATCGCGTTTGGAGCGCGAGGGTCGGGTGGGAAAGACGCAGCCGAGGCACATTTCGAGCGTCCCCGGAAGGTAATGAATCTGACCCGGATGCACGGCGCTGGCAGTGTGGCGCATGAATGGGCGCACGCCTTGGACGATGCCCTGGCGGGTGTGGTTGGTCTGTCCAACACGATGTATGCGACTGAGCTTGCTCAGCGCGTAAGCTCCCATCGCTCGAAGCATGGTGTGCGGTTCCCGGGGATCATCTCCGACCTTACGAACATCGTCCGCCTGAGCAAGACTGTGCCGATGTCGCGCGAGGAAGCTGTTGCTGCGAACAGCACGATCACGCTTCATAAGAGGGAAGTGCCGCTCGGCGAATACATGGACATGCGCCTCAATGAATGGGCGGCATCCTTGGATTGGCTGCTCCCGGAAGGCAAGCAGAACGGCGCTTTCAAGGCGAAGGTGCTGGAGCTCATCGAAGAGCACCGGACGGTACGCGAAGACTTGGCAGTGCTGAATATTCGGCCGCTCGCCGATGTTGCCGGCCTGGTGGAAGCAACCCGCAATGCTTTGGAACGCTTTGGTGGCGCCGCCGGCATCCCCGCCAGGGCGGAAGAGACCCTCGGGAGGATCTTCATCACTTCATCGCTGCAACGGCGAATGATTGACCGATTGACCTTGGTGCGCGAGAAGTACACGCCTGAAGAGTACCGCAAGAACTCGACGTATTTTGACGACGCGATTTTCTTCGACTCGCATCGCAGCAAGCCCTACTTCTCGACGGACGTCGAACTGTTCGCGCGTGCTTTCGAGAGTTGGATTCAGGATCGCGTCGAGAAGGACGCTGGCCATCGCAGCGACTACCTGGTCTACGGCACGGATGTGACGCAGAGCGAGGAGGTGTCTGGGTATCCTCAAGGCGACGAGCGGCTGACGTTGAACGCGGCGTTCGGTGCGTATTTTGATCGGTATCGAGAAGAACTTGTGAGCAAGTTCGCGTTTGGCGCGGAAGCATCGCCGTCTGTGGTACGAGCGGAGGTTGTTGGCGGGCCCTGAGTTCAACAGGCCGACACCACGCAGCTTTGAGTGCCCCTGATGGATCTGTCCATCGGGGGCATTTTGCATTTGGCGGCTGCCGTTCGCGATGCCTCCTCCATGGTCTTGCGGTTTTGTGCCGATCCTGAGAAGCTTGCATCAAGGCAGCCTGTCGCCGCCCGCTCGCGCTGGACCTCCAGTAGCGTAAAGACAGGAGCAGTCCCTCCACCATCATCGTTCGACTCTGTCGCCAGCGATTGGTAAAAGCGAGCGCCAATTCCCTGCATTGCTGCGGTAGCTGGTAACAGGACAACGAATGATCACCCATCAAGAAGCGAAGCAACGGGCTGCGCGCATTACGTCGCGCCTGCGCGCCCTCGGTTACGACCTCTCCACCAATCACGGACTGCAGGCCTTGGCAGCCGCGGAGAATTATCCCGACTGGAATCGCATGCTGGCGGCGATTGAGAAGCGCCAGCCCGAGAGTAAGTCAGATGTGCGCACCTCCAGAGGCGTAGAGCGGCCACATCTCGATAGGGCCGGCCGTGGCGGAAGGACATCGCTTGTTTGTTGTGGGCCTGGGGGCGGAAGTACGACTATCCTCAGCTTGCGAATGGCAGCGGAACACGTGCGCGGCGGGCGTTGCATCTTTGTGAGCCTGGTTACTGATGCGGCTTCGGCGCTTGAGGACACGTTTCTGTCGCGGGGCCACCACCGCATTTTGATTGAAGGATGGCGAACACCCGGCGGCGATCTTGACCACCAGGTGACTTGGTCGGGTGACCCTAAATTTGATAATCCGCAGTCCAGCCTACTGGTGACATTGCGTATTCGAGACAAGGAAGTCTTGTTCGATGGGGAGCGACGGGACTTGTTCGCGTTGTTGGCGAAGCTCCCAGAATTACTCGGTAGCGCAGGGGGCCGGGGAAACCTCGATACGATCTCCCTTGTATTGCTAGACGAGGCGCACCGAGTGTGTTTTGGTGGAGCACGTGATCTTGTCCGCGACGTGATTACCCGATTCGCATCGGGCGGTGCGGAAGTCGTCGCCTCCACGCAGCTCTTCGACGGCGTGACTGTTCATCCCGGCGAGCAGCTTGCTCTTGACCGTGTCATTGCCACACGCTCTATGCGTGATCGATTCCAGGAACGGCATCCTGCCCATCCTTTGCTTAGCCGAATCGTTGTGCTTGAGAACCTGGCGGACAGGCTTCCGGACATGGACCAAGACGAATCGATGTTGGAGGCGTTCGCTGGTGTCGTATATCGAGGCATGCATGGCGAACAGGTCCAGTTAAGTGAATCCCAGCGCGGAAAAGCTGTACAAGGCCTGCTGGATGAATTGACGCAGCGTTGGGAGCGGGCGAAGTGGCGAAAGGAGGTTGCTGCAACGTTGGCCGCAGCGGAGCCGACACCTCCGCCGGCGTTGGTCGGGTTTAGGGCTACGGTGTGATCCCAGTGGCCTAAGCCCCCTTTGAGTAGGGTTGAAGCGGCGCCGATGAGGCGCCATTATTACGCCCAATGACGAGTCAAAAAAATATATATAAAAGAATCGTATACGACACATAGTGCAAAAAATAAAGCTTGTTTTGCGGTTGTATTTGAGAGTGCGTACCATTCTGGGGGGGCAGGCCTCAGATCTGGGGCATGAATACGGGCCAAAGGGCCCAAAAAATTCCAAAGGTGAATTGATGACGACAGGTCGACTGATCTCCGCGGACACCGTTCGAGCCGCGCTCTCCGCGCAGGGACGTGCAGCAGATACCGCCCAGGTGCAAAAAATCGTTGTCGCGGTCTCGCACCTCGACGTTGCAATCAGCCGGCTCAAGACCGCGGCTGACAAGATCCTTGAAGGCGCTGATATCGGTTCGACAGTGACCAACGCGGCGCAGGATGAGGCAATGCGCCGCGTTGTTGGCCGCAGCCTGGAACTGGTGGATTCGATGATGCTGATGCGAGACAGCATCGCAGAAGCGATGGTCGACGCCGATGACACGGATGTTCAGGCGCTCCTGAAGGTGGCGGAAGCTGTTACGGGTCGCATGGCGGATTCGGTCACCCACCACTGAGCCAGGTGAAGAATATGAACTACGCCGAATTGGATCAGGATCTGGGGGCTATTGTGGCGCGGCTGACCCCGGAGCACATCAAGGCCGACTCCAAGGGCCTTTACAAATATTTCGAGAATAAGCGCGATGAAGCGTGGAGCAACCGATTGAAATTGGATCGATCGGCCGAGGCGGCCACGCGGCGCGGGCAGACGCTAGCGGTAGGAAGTCCGCTACTCGCTGTTGGTGTCATTGCCGCTGCGGGTGCTGCAGCGCTGCCAGCTGCGGGAGCGATCACTGCCGGCGGAGTTGGCTATTCGGTCGCTAGCGCTATTCTCCGGCGCATCCGCATGACGAAGGCCGAGCGAGCTCAGAATGATCAGCAGGCGATGCTGAATGGGGCAGCCGACGAAGTCATGCGCGACTCGCTTAGGCAAACGACGCGCGGTGGGCTTTTTACCCGGCTCTATCGGCACGTGAATGATGCGTTCCATCGGTATGAATCCCAGGCAAAGCGGCTCATTGATGAAATCGATGGGGTGCCCTTTTCTGGCCAGGCACATCGCGACGCCGTCAAAGCTGCTTTGGCGAAGTCGCTAACGCCGGGCCTAGCCGACTACCTGGGTCGACACGCAGAGAACAAACACTCGGCGGCGGCGCACCTGATGTCGCGATTGCACACCTATGTTGGGATCGACGCTCTTGCAGCGGGCGCTCGGGCCCAGGATGCTGCGCTTGATGTGGCGGTATTCCACGGCTATGTGCAGGCGCCTGAGCAAGAGCGTGATTTCCTTCGCGCTCTGGGCGCTGAGCTCACTCCTTACGACCATCAGACGGGCTGCTTCCGGGTGCGCTGTGACGTTGCGGCATATTGCGAGCTCCTCGACTACGAGAAGAGCTTCCCCATGCGCCTTGAAAAGTGCACGGCGAGGACTGTCGATCTGGCGCTCGCGTCCGAAGCCGCCGGAAACACGAGCGTGTACTCGCAGCTCACGGATAGCGAACTCAATGGCCTTCGTGAGGCGATCCTGTTCGAGGACGCAAACGGTGAGGGTAAGGGGGACGCATTGACCCGTCGCTGCGTACTGCACGCGATCCACAAGGAAGTGAACGACCGTTGGCTCCCTGCCGCGAAGCACGCCGAAGCGCAGGTGCCGGGCGTTGATCCGCATGTGGTACGCCCTGCATCGCGCAACGATAGCGGGCTGGCCTTTTACTAAACGTAGTTGCAGGTTCATCACAAGCGGCACTTGCCGCGCATTGTTTATCTTGGAGGAAGTTTGATGCGATTGTTTTCGATTCGAGCGGTTGTGTTGGCCTCGGCTGTACTGCTGGCTGCATGCGGCGGCGGCGGTGATGGGGCCGGCACGGCATCCACGACGACCACGTCAAGTTCGCAGCCAGTAGCTGCGGCAATCACGGTGCAGGGGAGCTCGACGAAGGTGACAGCGGATCCGCTGGCGCTGATCTACATGGGCCCGAACGGGAGTTCTAGCACGCTGTTCGGCGCAAATACCCTGGGTTCGACATCGTCTGCCGCAGCTTCGAGTCAAACGCAGCTCGATGGCGGCGGCTTCAGCGCTTTCAACATCGGCGCAGTCGCGGTTTCGCTGACGCAGGGCACTATCACTGACCTCGCCGGCACATCTGACTTTCAGATCGGCCGCTGGACGAATGGCAAGGGGCAGAACGTCCCAACCATGAACGCCAACCAGGGGGCCTACTATGTCGCCGGCAAACCGATCCAGCTACAGGCTTCGCAGACTGCCGGCACGTTCGCCTGCACGCTCGCAGCTGCGACTAAACCGACGGCAGTAAGCGGTGCAACTGCACCGGGTACGGTGACATCCGCGACGGCAACGATCGACAAGACGACGCTGAATGCGACGATCAACATCACCTACAGCATTGGGGCTGATCAATCGGTAGCCATCAATAAGACGGTCGCAGCCGGTAGTGCGTCCTCTGGCAACGGCATCGCTATGGTGACCAGCGTGATCGGGTCAAACGCGACGCAGCCGAACCTCGCGGTGGTGTTCACCGCAAAGAGCTCTGCGTCGGGTGACACCAGCGGCAGTGTTGTGCTGAGCTGCCAGTAAGTTCCAGTACTTCCGGTTAAGCCGGGTACGCCTCGGTGGCTGTGGCCACGCAGAGGCGTACCCGGCTTTTGCGTATGCGATCCGCTTGTCGACAACTGAGTGCTTGAGTGAGTGATGAGGGGCGGCAGTTGAAAAAGTGGTGAGAAGCTTCGGCGCTGCGGCCTGAGATCAACGATGTGGTTGACATGGTGCACATGTGCACTTATCATGCGCTTAACGATCAGGAGTATGGGGAAGATGGTGAACGAAAAGCGAGCGTATCGGGAGGGGCGGGTTGCCTGGATCAACGGAGTTTCAATCAACGCATGCCCCTACACAGATCCGCAGCTGCGCACCGCATGGGTTGGCGGCTGGATCGAAAGGGACAAGGGCGGCTTGATCGCCTAACCGCCGCCACTGACTGATGAGGGGATGAGCATGTTGAACGCTGAACAACGCCTCGCGCTTGCTATCGCGCTGCGTGACAAAAAACCTGTTTTCTACCGCGATGCGGATGACATTTTTCACCAGTGCACACGGGTGCAATTTGGATACGTGCAGCAGGACGAAGAACCCGAAGACGCCGAGGACGTGGTTTGGCTGCGTACCAAGACCGACGGCATCGTCCGCTGCGCCGCGCTCGACAACGTGGCGCCGAGCGACTTCTTCAACAGCGTGCCGCTGTTCGCCGCCTAACCGCTGCCACTTCACTGATGAGGGGATGACATGACAAGCACAACACTTCGATTCGCTCTGGCCGGGAAGGTCGTGTCCGATTACCGGGTTGCACGTCGCATCTGGCGTGAAGCTGTAAGGGACCGCAAAGAGTGGCTTATTCCGCAGGCTCGAAACGTGGCGATCAAGTTGCGTAGGGCCGCCGCCTAACCGCTGCCACTGAACATCAGGAACCGGACACATGCCCACCATCATTCGAGGTGAACGTATCTACCGCGTGGAAGTTGCAAACGGTCGGCCTGCAATGGTTGAAGCGGAGGTTCGTTGCGGTGTGCGTATGGCGCGCAGGAAATATGTCTGGCGCCGCCTCTGGGTTATCGGCGATGCGAAGCAATCGAAGCTGGTGCAAAGCCTAATCGCAGAAGCAACCACTGATAACTGAGGAGATGGCATGAAACACGCGAAAGGAACAATAGCGGGTCGTGAATATTCGTTGTGTGGGCTTGCATGCGATGCGCATGAGTCCGGCGATACCGATGAGCCTGTCGAGTTTGCTGAAGCCGGCGAGTTAGTGACGTGCGTGGAATGCCGCGACGCGATCGATCACGTGCGCGCTTCCTTCAAACGCTACCGCGCCGCCTAACCCACCACTGACAACTTTGGACCATGAATTTTCCATCGGTCAAGAATAAGCAGAAACATGCAGAACCTATTTACAGTGTTGTGGTGGGTGCCTTATGTGCTTTTCGTGTTTTCGGTATCCGCGGCGTTCGCCACCTGCAAGTGCATTTTCCGAATGATTCTGCTGCGACGCGACCGAGAGGTCGCTGTCGAGCTCGCGAAGCGCGATCCTGCACTTGAGAAAGTTGCAGAGTTTCTCAACCCATGGGTTTTCTTGCCGGAGGCATTGACGTGGCTTGTGGTGACTGCCTCGCTCTTTGGCCTTGCTGTCTTCTGGGCTAGACAGCTGCCTTAGTGCGCCGACTGTTGAGCGCATCTCGATTTGGAGATACTGACAATGACCGCCATTCTCGCAAGCTTGCTGATTTGGCTTGGCGCAGCGCCGCCAGAAGCGAGGAGTGACCCATGCAAGATGCCAGCATGGGCTCTTTTCAATGAGGGGGGTCGCGTTGGCATGCGATTTCGATGATGCCCGCGGTGTGAGTGTCGAGGCGCTGCGCGACGGATACACCGGTCGTCGTACGCACGCGAAGTTCTCCGCGGTCCCCCTTGGTGGAATGTCGAACGCCACCCTGGTCGTTTCGGATCGAGTGGTTCCGGAAAAGGCTGCGTCCGCAGAGGTCGCCGTGATCGGTTTGCGCGGTGGCTGGCTCGACGGCCGGGGTACGGTGCATGGCGCCTACGATGCGTGGGTCCTCCCTGTCGCCGGTACAGCTGCAGAATTGAAGCCTGAGGGCACGCTTGTCGCCTTGTATGGCCAAGGCGAACTGTGGGGCTCTGCGGATGTCAGCGTCGGCAAGCGGTAGCCCAGCTATACCCATACCCAGAGGGTGTGTCACTTTGGGGTTCTGGGTAACGGAGCCGGCACATCCGCCTGGATGGAGAAGGTTTCGCCGTACCAGAAGGGTTGGTGGATCCGACTGCTTACTGCACTGTTCGTGATCCCTTGACTTGCTGGCGTGTCGATTTCTGGCGAGTATTCCTTCGGTGAAGCCTGGGGAATGCCTCGTTCGATGTCTCCTTGAAAGTCGGGGAATACTGTTCTCTCTTCTCCCTTCGGGTTCCATGAAAGGCGGAAAGACTCTTTGTCTTTTTTTGGGGTGTTTCCTAAAACGCGCCTACGGCGCTTTATAGACCCTCCACAGCACCTCGAACTGCTGCCGTATTGGTCCCTTTCACTGCCCGCGTTTCGGTTTCATAACTGCGAAAGACGGTGCCATGGTGAACCGGCTGCACAAATCAGCACAAAAAAATCTATTTTGTCTCGTCGTCCGTAGAAGGTTTTAATGAAATCAAAGATTACGTTGCCTGATTTCGTGGAAATTCCCTAGACTGCGGCATCGGAAACGGATTGTTGAGAGCAGGGAGTCTCGGATGGGCAAGGTACATCAGGCAGAGCAGGGGTCAGCCGAGGAAGTGATGTTGACGCTGGTCGCATTGGGCGAGGATCCCAGCGCGAGCCGAGTCGAGGGCGTGCGAGCGTTCATTGACTGGGGCGCAGTCGCCGATCACTACGACGAGGAAATTGAGGGGTTCGGTCGAGACCAGGCCGTTCGTGCGGCCGTGGTCCATGCGCGTCAACAGATCGACAGCGGCAACATGACATGGCCGGTGAAAGGGCGGGTTGTGCTATTTGATGACAGCGGAGAGGCGTGCTGGGTGCTTCGAAGCGGCGCCCGGCGGGACGTCAGTGGACACATCGTGTTGGGAGACATCGAGCACTCGACTGGAGACTTCGATCTGAAACGGTGGATTGCCATGGGCAGTATTTCCGGCCCCATGCGCGATATGGTGGTGCCGGAGACGGTCACCGGGAACTACAACGCCGTCTTTGCCTGGGCCTCGCGTCAGTCGGTCACTGCGTTGAGTGCCGGCGCTGGCCTGGCATCAGGGGGATCGCCCGTTGGCTCCGCTGAAGACCACGCCCGATACATCGTGGGCGGCTGGAGCCACATCTTCAGCGCGCGTGAAGGCGATCGGTCGTGCCGTCTGGTGTTCGACATCGTTGAGCACAAGGTGAGCGCATTGCAGCTGCAGCACTCGGTGCGTGGCTGGGTGGAGGCCACTGCATCCGAGGTGGCGGATGTGCAGGATTCGATCCTGACTGCCAACGGAGAGGCCCTAGACGAGCCGGAGCAGTGCGGGCTGGAGCGGACCTCTGAGCTTCCCCAATGGGCGCAGGCATCTCTGACCAAGGCGCGCTTGATGGAAGCGGCCTCGTTGCGAACACGTGCGCGTGAGCTTCTGGATCAGGCTCACGCCTTGGATGGTCTGAAGCCCTTCATGGTCATCCACGAGCACGAGTACGGTACCACCGGATACCTGGCCTGGTCTGAGCAGAAGCTGAGTCAGGCGGAAGCGGAAGGCGTGCTGGATGCCAAGTTCGAAGAAGATCGTGAAGAGGTGTTGACGGTCACGGATCCGGTCAGTCTGGAAGAGTTGACGGGCAGCACAGTGGTCGCTCAGCGAGCCGAGCAGTCGGCGGACGCAGCGATGGTACCTGACTTCGCGGCGAGGTTCGACGACGCGGACCGCTACCGCGTGCCGGTCGAATCCAAGCTGATGCTGTTCTTGCCGGTGACCGATTTCCGCCCGGAAGCGATGCGTGTGAGCAAGCGTGTGACGTCTGATGCGACTTGGTATGAGGTCGAAATCTACCACCCAGAGCGCAACAGCTGGATTGAGCAGAAGACGCACAGCGATCTGCAGGTCGCTGTGGACGATGCGACCAATTGGTACCCCGATCCGGCCCGAGCGAAGACGAAAGCACAAGAAGACGGCCCGTTGCCTGGCATGTGAATGGGCGTGGTTTCAGAGTGAGATAATGCTGGCCATTCGGCCGTGCAAGGCAGACAACATAAGGAATGAGCATCATGGGAGCCAAAATCAACCGTCGCACCGTTGCAACCGTGGACTTGCCGAACGGCAAGGACGTGGAGGTGCCTTCGTTTTGCGCGGAAGCGATCGAGGTGAAGGTGGTCCGTGTTGGCAGCGGTTTCGTGGTGGGCGTGTTGGTGCCCGACAATGATTCCCGGCATTTGGATCCGCGCACAAACGACGATGGGTTCGGGGACTTCAAGGAGTTCGGGTCGCAGGGCGAGCGGGATGCCTTCCTCAACTCCGTGCTGGAGGAGGGAAAGCTCGCGTTTGTCGTGGACAAGTACGAGCACGGTCTGGTGAGCTACTCGGTGTCCGGGACCGTCTCCTATGTGGACCAGCAGTGGGATGTTGCCCCGTCGGGCGTATTCGTGCCGTGCGAGGATCTGCAGGAAGAGTTTGCGAAACGGCGTGATGCGATTCAAGCTACGCTGGCCACCGGCGAAGCCCCGGTGGTGTTGCGTGCTCGGGCGCATGAGGCGGCGGCACAGGAGTTCATCAAGTCGGCGAACAGCAGCCTGGAAGAGTTTTCCGACTGGGCCAATGGCAATGTGTATGGCGTCTGTGTGTATCACTTCGATCGCGATGGGGAGCGACTCGGGGAGGGTGAGGCAATTTGGGGCCTCATCGGGACCGAGTACGCGGAGCGGGAACTGGCCGAGCAGATTGACTTCGCGGTTCAGCCGGACGCTGATTTCCATGTTGGTTTTGTGGGCTGCAGTGCCGACCAGGCCAGCATGCTGGAGGGCTACGGCTTCCGTGTGGCGGCATATGACGCAGAGCGCGAAGGTGTTTTCGTCGAGATTAGTCCGGCGCAGAAGGCGGCAGCCTTGGCTGAACTGGCTAGCTTCCCTAAGGACTTCCGCGTGGAGCTCCATCAGTACCTGAAGACCGACGCAGGCATTGCCACGTGGCAAGGAACTGGTGCTGCGGTCGACCTGGAGCGCCGTAAGGCCGCCCAGCTGGCGTGGGCCGAGTGGAATATGGCGGCGAAGGACATCGACAGCGATTCCGCGGCCTATTGGAAGGAGCTGATCGGTCGAATCAATACCCGGGCAGTCGAGCTCGCACAAGGCGATCGCGAAAATACCGCCGCCGCGCCCGCGGCCGACGAGGGCATGGCGCCGGGAATGTGATCGTCAACGTGTAATTGAAGGACGAAGCCATGGGAGTAGTTGCCACTTCGCCTGGTTCCGAAGTGACTCGCGATGAGGTCATGGCAGCGCTGATTGCCATGGGCGAGGACCCCACTGCGAACCGGGTCGACGCTGTTCATGCCAGGGTCGCATCGAATCCATTGTCGGAGGGTGATCGAGCTGCGGGGATTCGCGACGCGATCGAGCGGGCAGGATGCGAGCTGGATGCGCTGGGGGCAGTGTCGGCACCCAGTTCCACTGTTGCCGGCGTGGCGCGCGGTGATGCGGCCGACGCGGTGGGGCTTGACACTGTCGGTCAGCGTATTGCCTACGCGCGTAAGCAGGCAAAGCTTTCTCAGAAGGCGATCGCCGATCGACTCGGCATCACCCAAGGGGCTGTTTCCCAGTGGGAGCAAGAGCTGACGGTGCCTAGCCTGGAGCAGGTTGGGCCTCTTGCAAAGTTGGTGGGGGCTTCAATTGACTGGTTGGTTTTGGGATCCAAAGAGCCGCCTGTTCTGGCGCCTGCTCCTTCCGCGGCTGTTCCCGGGGTAGGCGAACGTGGGCTGAGCTCGCTGCAGCAAGCCGCGCTTGATGCCCTGAAGCAAGCTTTCCTCCATCGATTGATTTCCAATGATCGGTGCTTGGCTCTGTTGAATGATTGGCAGACCATGGTCAATGGGGTGGATGACCCAGGCCCACGTCCCTGACGGGCGATTCGGGTCGGTCCTCTTAGCTGCGAGCATTACAAAGCCCCGCCACTGCGGGGCTTTGTCGTTCCTGGCGCTGCTATGGCGGTGAACCCCGTAGACGGTGACATTTAGGAGCAAAAAGAAATATGAAAATGCATCACGAATGGTGTGATTACATAAAATACATGTCGATTTGAATGCTAATGAGGCAGTTGCTACGATGTTGGATATTCGGTGGCCGTTTCGGCGCACCTGATCTCAATATCGAGGATCGCCATGTTTCAACGCACGTACATCGCTGGGGTAACCCGGGAAGACATCATGGAGGCGCTGGTGGCGTCGGGGGAAGACCCGACCGTCAGCCGGGTCGATGCCGTGCGCAAGCGGCTGGACCCATTTTTTGGGCCGAGCGACTACCGATCGGCTGTGGTCAAGGCCGCCGTGGAGCAGGTTCGAAGGGAGATCGTGTCTGAGACGGAGGCCGGTCGTGCCGCGCCGCTTCCGTCCCAGCCGTCGGTAGCCAACGCCATTGCTGCCTTGCAGTTGGCGACATCACACGATGGCGCGTTCAATGTGGCGGCGTGCAAGGAAGCCCTGGCGCAACTGTGCGCGGTTCGGAATCGCGTCGAAGCCTTCAACAAGGGCCTCGATGATCGGGAGATCGCCCCGACGGGCGACAGCTACAACGATCTCTTCGACTTGGTTGGTGTGCGTGACGAAGGCGCAGTACTCGTCGTGCCGACTGCGGTGCCTTCGGCCGAAATGGATGTTGCTCGGTCGCACCCGCGTGTACTCGTGATGGTTCGAGGCGGCGTGGCGGAAACCTTCCACGACCCGGGCGTGGATGTGGAAGTGTTCGATTTCGACAACTTCGAAGCTGACCCATACGGCACCGGCAAACTGCCAGCCCATTTCGCAGATCTCGCAGACGTTGCGGGCGCACCCTGTGAAGAAGCCAATCTGCCCGTCCGCTACGGCGTTGAATATGAGGTGTCGAGCATTCAACCCGGCAGACCCACGTTGCAAATCTGGCACCCGGTCTCCCTGTCGCATTACAACGCCGGTACGCCGATGTCGCCTGAAACATTCGTGTTCAAGGCTCGGAACTCTTCTGAACAGTTCACGATTCAGCGTGGTGACCTGACGCTCCGCGTGCGCGAGAACGGTCGGCAACTGAGCATTGGGGATGCGGACGATGCCCCGATGCCAGCTATGTAACCGCAACGGACAGGTTGGTGAGTCGAACATGAATCCGATTTCGAAAGAAGAAGTGTTGCTGGCGCTGGCTCAGCTTGGGGAAGAGGCGACAGCGTCGCGTACTGAAGCCGTTCATGGCGCGCTCAGACAAGGCGTTGTGCTACCTGAGGACGGTCGAGGCGACGCTGTCATTCGCGAAGTGGAAGCCGCCCGGAATGCACTGCTGGAACGAAAGGCCGCTGAGTCAGCGGAGCGGCGCCGCGCGGTGGACGCGGGCGCTCATCACGCTGTCAAGGAAGACGAGGCGATGGGCATTTCAGTGCCTGTGCCGGGTGCCGTTGGTTTCTACCGTCCGGATCCGAGCAGTTGGAAGTCCCCCAGCGTGGTGTTGGGTGTGACCGACAGCCGAGTGCGTGTCTACGAGGCCGCAGCCGAGATGGTTTTCGAAATTGATCGCGGTGACTGGATGTCGGTGTCCGAAATGCAGGCTGACACCTCCGACATGGTTTCGCGTATGCGGACCTCGCAAGACAAGGACGAATTGGACTTTCTGGAAAAAGCGCTGAAAGGCCGCGTCTCAGCGATGCGCGACGCCATTTGGGTTGCGCCAATGGTTCC
Source organism: Ralstonia sp. ASV6 (assembly GCF_016429285.1). GTDB lineage: Bacteria > Pseudomonadota > Gammaproteobacteria > Burkholderiales > Burkholderiaceae > Ralstonia > Ralstonia flaminis. Next base: position 18,876 of record NZ_JAELUI010000018.1, on the reverse strand, counting down.
GCAGATCCTTGCCACGCACGGTGTCAGTGCGCCTGAGGTTGTTGCGGAATCTGGACCCGAGTTGGGCTAAGAGGCGTGGTGCCTCGGAAAGATTATTTTGGAGTCCCCATGGAAACGACGCACACCACCGAAAAGAAGCCCACTCTCCGCATGATTGTCGGTGGTGGGAATCTGGACGTCCCACTTGACCAGGTTCGCGAGTGCATTGATGGTAATGAGGCCGCTCAGGCCTTGCAGGAAATGGTCACTCGTCAGGCACGAGATGGTTCCAGCAAGCGCCAGGAGGCAGCGGTCGCTGCGATCGAGAAGCGCGCCGCGCTCTGGAGTGATGCGTATTTCCACGCGAAGCTGCCCGAGTTGAATGCACAGGTGGGTGCGGGGCCGAATCCTCGGCTTGAGATCCTGCGCCGGCAGGATGTCGAGGTGGTCTCCACGCGCATCGCCCGCGAGTGGGCTGCGCTTGATGCAGCGGACTTCCGGGTAGTGAGGGGCGCGGAAGCCCGATTCAATCTCGCCATCAGCATGGAGTCAGTCCGATCACGCCGATACCTGGAAGCGCTTGAAGAAGCCGCACCCGACGTGCTCGCGGATATCCGTGAGTGCAACGCCACTCATGATCGGCTGGTGGCGGAGAAGGAAGACCTGAAAAGCGCGCAGCTTGCTCGGCTGATCGCTGAAAACCCGGAAGCGCAAGCCGATCTGGCGATCATTTCACGGCATGCGCAGCTCACAAGGAACGGGCGCAGCATTGAAGACCTGCAGCCTGGTCTGGCACGCCGCATGGCAGAGGCTGACTTGGAAGACTATGCAGTGCTCGTGAACGACGACCGTCGGCAGTACTGCGCAGGGTTCATCGCGGCAAACATGCGCAATGCGGCCTACCGCGAAGCGGTTGAGCGTTCATCGCCTTTGATCGCACGTGTGATCGAGGTGCTCAGCGACGTTCAGCGTTGCGAACGCATTTTGCCGCCCACCGGGTGGCGTTCGAGCGGCAAGGTCGCGTATTACGGCACGGTGACGGCGCCGCGCTGGGAGATGAGCATGCTGGAGTCCTTTGGCATTCAGATTTCGGGGTATCGCGAGGATTCCGGCCAGTTCATGGTGCGGTTGGACGAGTCCGCCAAAGAGCAGCTCGAAACGTTCGCGGAAGAGTTACCCGCGGAATTGCATCGGCGCGATGGTGACTGGCGCTCGATCGCGTGCTTGGAGCGTCTGGATGCGGATGGCCTTCGCGGCGAACGTGCGTTCGCGAAGTTCATGGGCGCGTTCGGCGATAAGCGTGAGGCTGAGTGGGATTGGGTTGTGAGCCTGATCGACCAGCATTTGGATCCAAAGGATGTGGTGGTGTGTCCGGTCGACGGCATCGTGGGCAATCTGCCGGACCGGGGTCTGAGCGAAACGGCCATCGTGACGTTCTTCGAGCTGAAGCGTGCCTTCCCGGATGCCGTGACGATGACGCGGGCCAATGCAGCAAAGTATCAATCCACCCTTGACCGGTCGCTGGACAACAGTGCTGGGCTTGGTCAGTGATCGTTGGGCTTAGGGAGACTTGATTATGGAAGCGAAGGCTGCGGTGCCGGTCAAAACAGAAGAAGGGTCCTTCGACGAATTGCCGAAGGACGATGAGGCGTTCGATGCCTATGTGGCGAATGAGAGTTTCGCAGGGATACAGCGCGTCGCGGTCATGGAGCAATTTCTGCTGCGTGCGGCACGCCGCTTTCACGTGTTGGAGCGTGAGTCGCGAGTCGCCGTAGAGAACGACCAGGTATTGCCCGATGTTAAGCAGAAGGCGTGGGCGTTTCTCTACGATCAATTCATGCTGACGACAGCTGATCTCAGGATGTTTTTCAGCGAGACGGACGATTTCCACGGGCAATCGCGCGAAGTCGTCAGTCGCCTGAATACTGTTGCAGATGTTTTGGTGTGCAGCGGCAAGGACGTCGCCAAGATCGAGTATGTGGAGCGATTGGTTGCGGCGGCGCAAGAGGCAGAAAAGGAAAACAGCGCAGGCGAGCTGACGCTGCGGCTCCCAGGTGTCTGGACAGAGGAATTTGAGCCGGGAGTGTTCTGCAGGTTCTACAACGACTGTACCGCATGGATGGAGTCTCGCATTGATGGTACGGATGCTCTCTTTGCGGCCAAGTATAAGGGCGTCCCCATTGGTGAGGCGGGTGAGGTTGTGCATGTTGGCGAGGCGCGCGTTGCTGCATCTGACGCCGCAGCCGTTGCACAGGCGATCGCCGATCTGGAAACGAAGCTCGGCGAGCACATAATCGCAGTTTCGCGCAGCGCCGACGTTCCTGCTGATCTTGAACCCTGACCTCTTGATTATTGGAACGAGAACATGACGGCAATTTCTCCAGAGATGGCTCACCACATGCACCTTCGACAGTACTCGGCATCGTGGGATCAGAATTTCCATAAGCCCGGCACGCAGGTGCTCGGTGTGGAGTTTTTCAGCGAGGCGACGGGCTACTCTGTCGAAGATCTGGCGGGCATCCGCAGCCTCCGAGTGGGCGACACTTGGAAGAGCCCTCATGATGGCGATTCGCATACGGTGACCCGGTTGCCGGATCAGGGGCCCGATCTTGTGAAAGACGGGGCTCCTCGTTGGCCTGTGCCGGGCGCAATGGTCGATTGCGGCCGAAGCTTGCGTGTGAACGTGAGGCAGGTAGTGGACGAGCTCGATGACCCGAGTGATGAAGGTCTCGCCGGCATTTGGGCAGTCAACTTTGATTTCGACGACACCGGGATGTCGAATGGCCAGCGAGCTGGGGCCGCGAAGGACATTTTCCACGGGCGCCAGGGTATCGAGAACCTCGATGATTTCCAGATCGACGTGGTTGACTGGCGTGGGCGGCCGGTTGCGCAGGATGACGACTATGAAGAGGGCGCCTATACCGATTCCGGGAGCGTCGAGAAAATCAGTGATGAGCCCCTGGATTTGCGCGACCGGCATTTCCTGGTGCTAACGCCCCGCGATGAGCGCACTCTGGCGTTCATCGCAGGGCAGTACGAGTACGCCGCGTTTCTGCAGGAGCGGCTCGTGCCCGAGGAAGACCAGTCTGATGAGACTGGGGTGCGGCACCAGTATTCGCTCAGCGTCGAAGACATCGAAAAGCTCAGCTGGCTCGCAGAGCATGGCGACGATGGTCGCTTCCCAATGCTCGCTGGAGATCTGCGGCGCACGGTCGAGAGCTTGGTTGAGCAAGCTTTGGGCGAAAAGACGAAGCCTGCGGTACTGCAGACTGCGCCAGGTGCTGCGCTGTCGTCCCTGGTTGGGGTTCTTTTGCGCGCCAACACAGCAGGTGCGGTGGATGCTGTCCTTCACATCGAGGGGATCACGGATGCTTTCGATCAGGCGATGGAGGAGGCGGCGAAGGCGCTTGGACGTGCCGGCCTTGCAGATGTCGCCCGTCGATATGAACTTGATCCGGTCGTAGTGCAAAAGTTGATTCCGACACAGGACGATGTCGCTCCGTCTCCGGGCATGTGAGCGACTTGTCTTCGAGGAGCCTAAAGACAATGAGCTATCAGTCACCGATCAAACCGATCAGCGAAGAGGAAGTCATGCTGGCGCTGGTCGCCGCGGGTGAGGATCCGGATATGCCTGCCTAGGATCGAGGGACCACATCAAGGTCAAGCTCTCGATCTCGGAGCGAGTGCCATCGTCAGGCCACGGGCGCGTCGACTTCGTGCCCATGGTCGCCACCATAAAGTGGGAAGGCGTGATTGAGGGGACGCCGGAGCATGCGGGTCTTCTCAGAGAGATTGGAATCTCGTACGACCAGTATGACGGTGGCTACTTCAACGGTTGTGTCGGGACGAGTCAGCAGTTTCGGACCGCGAGAGAACGAGGGTTGACGTGTTGGACATCGCCGCTCGAAGCGAGCTTCGAACCGGTCGAAATGGCCAATAAATTGGCATCGCAGCGTGCCACAAAGAGTGATGTCGATGAATCGCCGTCTCCATAGGGAAAATCATGGCAGTTGAAGCCGATCAACGAGAGATCACCCAGGAAGAGGTCATGTCCGCGTTGGTACAAGCCGGGGAGGATCCCACGGCGACCCGCGTACAGGACGTGCACAAGCATCTGCTTGGCCAGTCGCTTCCAACGGAGGGGCGGCTTGAAGCTATCCGTTCGGCTGTCGATGATGCTCGCGCGAGCGTGCCAAAGATGTTGTCGGTTCTTTCCGCAGCAAAGCGCCAAGTGATCAACGACGCGATCGCGGCGGGCTACGCCGCGGAATTCTCGGAAACGTGCGTTGACCTGGTGCGTCGCTCCAAGCATGAAAAGCCCCGTGTTCTGCGTGGGTTGAGGATCTGGGCGGATGGCTCAGCATTCGACGTGACGCTCGATCTGGGGTCAGCCAAGGCCATGCGCAAGGCGGAAGACTTCCGGGCCATCTTGGGGCTTTCTGAGCGCCTGGAAGGGAAGGGCCCGACCGGCGTCAAAACGAAGCTGATCACGGAAAAGGGGCGTATCTCCCTGGTGATCGACGACCCGTCGAAGGCTCGCGATGAGCGCGACGTCGTTGCAGCCATGACGCTACATGAGGGCACGGGGTGCTGGCAGCTGGTCGACATTCGACTCAGTGAGCACAAGAAGCCTTCGCCCTTTGGAGGCTCCATGTATGCAGACGACTTCTGCGCGCGCTTCCTTCCGGATACCCCGGAGGACGCAACGGTCGCCAAGTCGCTGCTTCGCGAATACAAGGAGCTGGAAGATGGCAAGCTGCTCTGGTGCACGTTCGATGGGATTGTGCGTGGCGAGCCGGAGATCAACGGTTACGCGCCTGTGCGCTACTTCGACCAGGCAGGATATTTCAGCAAGGCTGGAGGGCTGGCAAAGCTCGCTGAGATCAAGTCCTTCTGGGACTCATACCAGGGGGATCCGGCCACGGCGAAGATCCCTAACCCGCTCCGACAGCCCAGTGAGTTGGTTGTCCGCTTTGAGGTCACTATGGCCAAGCGAGAACGCGCAACCCTCGACGTTCCGGTGCGAAAAGAGTCGCAAGGGGCCGCTGCAACTGCGACAAGCGGTGAAGACAGTCTGGAAATGTGATCCGATCGGTGCTTGTCTATTTTAAAGACGCCGCGATTGATCCATTTCTCGTGCGATTAAGCGAACATTTGCCTATACTGGCTTCTAAGATGTCCGCTTAATCGAACCTATGGACACAGCACTCACACCCAAGGATCTTGGAACCCTGCTCAAGAACACGCGTAAGGCGTTGGGGAAAACGCAGGAAGACGTCGCGCGCGCGCTGAAGACGCGGCGCCAGACCATTGCGGACCTTGAGGCCGGCAAGAATGTGGGCACGCACGTGATGTTCAACATGCTGCTGTTTCTTGGCAAGGGCGTTGGCATCACTGACGTACGCCCCACCGTGGACACCATTGCTTCGTTCCTCGAAGATGATGAATGACAAGCTGAAACGCCTCAGCATCTACACGCCGCAGGGTTCGTCGGGAATCCTGCACAAGGATTCCCGCTTCGTCTTCAACTATGACACTCCGCTGCGGGAGCGCGAGGTGAGCCTTGGCATGCCGCTTCGCGCGGAGAGCTATGGCAGTTCGGTGCTCCACCCGATCTTTGCGATGAACCGGCCGGAGGGTTATCTGCTGGAGCGGATCCGGCGCCGGTTCGCGAAGGTCTACAACCTCGATGACATGCGGCTGTTGGCGCTGACCGGGTCCAACCAGATTGGGCGCCTGCGCTTCTATGAGCCGGACATCGGCCCGGAAGGCAATCCAGCCAAAGTGGCGCTGTCGGAGGTGCTCAAGAGTAAGCAGTCGGCCGAGCTGTTCGAGTACTTGGTGGACACCTATCTGCAATCCGGCATCTCTGGGTTCCAGCCGAAGGTCATGATTCCCGACCTGGAGGGCGACTCGCATCTCGGTGAGCGCGCTACGATCGCCACGCCCAACTTGATCGTGAAGGCCAGCGGTGACGACTACCCGCATCTGGCGCAAAACGAATTCCTCTGCATGGAGGCGGCTCGCGTCGCGGGGATTCGGGTACCGGAGTTCTGGCTCTCCGATTCCGGCGACCTGTTCGTGATGAAACGCTTTGACATCGATGGCGACCAGCAGCTCGGGCAGGAGGACATGACCGTGCTGATGAACCGCTCGGCTGAGCAGAAGTACGAGGGCAGCTACGAGAACGTTGTACGCGTGATCGACGCGTACTGCCGCGAGAACGCCGCGGAGAGCGCGCAGCGATTTTTCGAGTACTTCGCACTGAGTGTGATGGTGCGCAACAGCGATGCGCACCTGAAGAACTTCAGCCTGGCATACGAGCATCCGTCCCAGGGCTCACCGATGCTCTCGCCTTTGTATGACGTTGTGACGACCACGGTCTACCGGTACCAGAATCGGCACGGCGTGGAACTCGCGGATCGGCAGATGGCGCTCAAGCTGAACAAGGAGCGCAAATACCCGTCGCGCGAGGAGGTGCTCGCGTTTGGCAAGACGATGTGCCGTGTTTCCAATCCGGAGGCAGTGATCGAGCGCATCAGTGATGCCATGGCGGAGGTCCTGCGCCAGCACGCAGACCGGATCGATCCCAGGCTTCTCAATGACATGCGTGCAGAGTGGGATGGCGGGCGGATGTCCATGGCCCCGGATCACGTCTACCAGAACATGGCCAAGGCGAAACTGAAGGCACCCAGCTCGATGCCGTACGAGCCTTGAATGCGAAGCGATCCGTTCAAAGAGAAATCACGATGAAGAAGAAATCGCCGATTGCCGCGATTACCGAAGACGAAGTCTTGATGGCGTTGTCCGAATTGGGAGAGGACCCGGTCGCGAATCGCGTGCGTAGGGTGCATGAACTGCTGAAAGACAAGAGGTTTCCAAATGGATTGTCGACTGCGTTTGCCCACCATGTAGATGGGCAATGGCACCCGAGTCACTACGTGGCGCCGCAAGCTACTTCGTTGGATGAGTACAAGGAACAGGTGTTTCGCGTTGTTGGTGATTCGCAAGGCGTTCAGTTCGCGGTGCAGGGCGTGGACTATGCCTACTTCAGTTTGGTGGCCGGTTCGCTGATCCCTGTGGGCTTCGATCAGGTTCCAGGCATCGAGCAGCGACAAGAGTTCGTCCTTGAGGCGGTAAGAGAGGCATTGAAGCAGGCGCTGGTGCTAGATCAGCCTGAGTCGCCGCCTTTGCCGGCTACAGAGGAGGCAATTCGTGAAGCACTAGTGGCAACAGCGAAGGGCCAGCACAACCTGGTGGAGCATGAATTTGTTGATCCGCGGACGAAACGCGAATTCTGCGTGCAGCGATCAAAGCAGCGCGGCGAACATAAAAAGGGTGCAGACAAATTCGAATACTTTCTGTTCGAGCGGGTCCCGAACGGTTTGCCGTTTTCATCCAGCTGGTCGGGGCCGATCTCGAAGGCTGAGCTTGAAGCACTGGGGTTCGGATCGGAGGACGCTGGTATTGCCAAAATCTACCATCCGACACTTGTGCAATGCGCAAGGGAAATCAAGAAGGCTCTGGACGAGAACGAGCCGTACAAGCCTGTCCGTCAGTTGACGAAATCGGAGGCCGGGTCGCTGAAACACGCCTTGAGCGAGGAGGATAAATTCCGCCGCGCCCAAGAAGTTGGCGAGGGTATGTTCAAAGGCTGCTACTCAGCAAAGGGGGATCCGTTGCCTGAGAGGGACACGAAGGCGATTCTCTCCTACCTTGAGCAGCCGTCATATGCAGGGTGGTTGGGGATTCGTGAGCTGCAGGTCAACGGGAATCGCTTATTGAACTGGTGCTCTGGTAGTTGGGGGCGAGAGGGGAAAATGGACTTCCCGTCGCCTGAGGTAGTACGGGACGGGATCCGCCATGGGGTGTCTGTCCGTCAAGAAGATATCGATAGGGTTCGTGCGGATCCTACGTGGAGGAGGCTACCAAGCGGACTCATCAGAGTGGAATCACCGGGTGGGCAGCTTGAGAGGGATGACGTGTCTCCTGGTATTTAAACCGATGCGAATGTGGTGAGTTGGTGCTGGCCGCCTTGAGGATTCGGTGCGGGACCTTGTAGCGAATTTGCACTGTTGCCCGGGATCGGGCTGGGAGCCAGGTGCATGTTGGTCGGTGGACGGATCGCGTGCCGTACGGATAGCGGTCCGGGCCACACACTAGCGACACCGCACCCCCTGATTTGGTAACGGAAAAATATATTAAAAAAGATCATTGATGGAGTAAAACGCAAAATAGCTCAGTATATTTGCTCTTTTTAAGTTGTTTGCATACGATCCTGGCCAAGAGCATGAACGGACAAGGCGCCGAAAATGAGCCAGGTGACAAGAGGAGATGTACTGACAGCTGATGAGGTGCTTGAGGTCCTGGTGGACCTCGGCGAGGATCCCGATGTCAACCGCGTGGAGGCCGTCCGAGGCCTCATCACCGGCGACCCCATGGCAGAAGGCGATCGCGCCTCCGGTGTGCGTCTCGCCGTGACGCAAGCGCGCGAACGGCTCGACGCAATGTCCGAGTCGAACACGGTAGAGGTGCCTGCCGGCGAATTCTCGCGAATCTTCACCATTCCACTGGAGCACATGGGGCGCCTGCGTGAGGTGATCGCGCGGCTGAACAAGCGTGCGGCCAAGCTGGGCATGCCGATGATTACGCTGGAGGCTTCGGAGCCGAAGCTGGCAGTCTTCGAGAAGGTCCACGTCTACGACGGCGAGACTCGCGGCGAACGCGTGGAGCTTCAGGCATGCGACGTCAAAGTGACTGGGCAGAAGCCAGTCATTGCCGGCCATAGGATCGTCGGAAAGCTCGAACACATACCCGGTGCGGATGCGCCGTTGGTTCGTGGTCTCGATTTCCCGCAGTCATACATGCACTGCGAACCTAACTGCGATCACTGTCAGCTGAACCGGCAACGGGTCCACACCTTCGTGTTGCAAGAGGTCGCCAGCGGCGAATACAAGCAGGTCGGGCAGTCATGTCTGACTGACTTTTTCAATGGTGACGACCCGCATCACCAAACGGCAATGCTGCAGCTGCTGGTCGAGATGCACGACCTGATCGACGAGCTCCGTGAGCCGGCATATGCGAACGGTGAGGACGCCAAGCTTCCCATTGAGCGTGTGCTCCAAGCCGCCTGTGCGGAAGTGCGGGTGAGCGGCTACCGCTCGAAGGAGAAAGCGGATCAGCAGATGGTCATGTCGACGAGCGACATCGTTCGCGAGCACTTCGCTAAGCGCCCGATCATCAAGCCTGAGGTTGTCCGTCCGGAAGATGTTGAGAAGGCGAAAAAGATTATTGCCTGGCTTCGTTCTGAGGAAGTGGACGCGCTTCGGGCCAGCTCGACGTTCATGCATAACCTATCAGTGCTGGGTTCTGCTGATGACGTTGCAGATCGCCATATCGGCATCGTTGCTGCGGCTGTGCCTTCGTATGACTACCAGCAGCGCAAAGCTGCAGAGCGCGACAGCGATCGTGATAGTCAGTTCGTCGGCACGGTCGACGAAAAGATCGAGCACCACCCCGTTGTCGTGATTGGTCGCACCGTTATTCCGGGAGACCAGTATGGCGACAAGACGCTATACCGGTTCCGTGACGATGCGGGCAACATTTTGGTGTGGTTCAGCACCGGCGGTGACGTCGCCAACGTGGGCGATCGCGTCCACCTGTATGCGACTGTCAAGAAGCACGACGTCTATCGCGATGTTCAGCAAACTTCGCTGCTGCGTGTGAGCACCGCGGAGAACAAGCTGTATGACGCCGTGTGGACGGGTAAGCCGGCAAGCGCCGTCGCCAAGCTGGCTGCCAGGCCTATTGAGATCAATCAACTGCATGTCGGCAACGGCATGAATGCCCTCATGGAAGCGGCCCGCGGCGGGCGGGCGTCGGTGGTCTCAGCGCTGCTCGAAGCGGGCGCTGATCCGAACGCGACCGACAGGGAAGGGCAAACGGCGGCCCACTATGCGGCCGCGCTCGGCTTCGCAAATTGCCTGCTGGTGCTGGAAGATTTCGGTGCAGATCTCACACATGAGTCGGCCCGTGGCCAGACCCCGTACTCACTGCTGGAAGAGGACCAGGCCGCGCTGCTCGAAGACGTGCGGCGCTATCGCACTGATGAAGTGGATACCGAAGCGCGCGTGTGGCAGCGCGATGGCGAGTACCCAATCAAAGGGATGATGACGAAGAAGCAGGCGACTGACCTGCTGACCGAGGAATACGCAAAGCACGCGGCCAACGGGCTCGGCGATCTTCGCTATGAGCTTGCTCGTACGCTCCCGCATTTCGAGGTTGTGATTGACACCTCAAGTGGTGCGCCGGTCGTTCTGGCCGGTCAGAACCACATCGCGTATGCGATCAGTGAGGGCGAGAAGACGATCGCCGCCCTCATCGGTATCGCGCCTGCCGTGTCTGAGCCGGACAGCGCCCCTGCGGCGGAAGTCGAAGCTGCTGCGATGGGGCTGGCTTAGAAACATGGCGCAACGAACTGAATCTACGGGCTCAAGGGGCTTGAACATGAAAGACATCTCTCTCACCAACAAGCCGCTGGCCGCTCATGGGCTTTTGTCCTACCGCTGCCGGTCGGCGTATGGCTGGATCATGATCGGCGCCACTGATCATGCTGATGCGTTGCTCCAAGCTAATCGCAGCAGGCAGGGGGCCACGATGGAGGACTTGCAGGCGTGGAACGGCAAGGCATACGTGCCGGTTGTCGAACTCGGCAACACAAACGGGCAACACCCAGGCAAGTTGGATGCAACGATTCAACCAACGCCTGAAGAAGTGATTGAGGCGCTGGCGACTCTTGGCGAGGATCCGGATGCCACGCGGGTGGAAGCTCTGAGCCTCCAGCTTGCCGGTCGCGATCTGCCGTCTGGCGAGCGTGCCGAGGCCATTCAGCAGGTCGTCTCCGCGGCGCGCAATCACATCGACGCTTGCGGCGCCGCATTCATCAAGGTTCTTTCCCCGACCGAATACCGGGAAAGCAATCCTGTGCCGGCATGGGATGCGTTCTATACGGTGCTGCCTGGCGTTTATCCGGTGCGACTGGTTGAGCGCCTAAAGGGCTACCCGTTCGCGGTCGCTGATGCGGATGTGGTGGTCATCCACGACGCGAAGGCAACCCTTTTTGGTGGCGTCGCGGTTCATCCGGGCGACACCAGTAACCACGGCAAGCAGATCCGGTTTGAGGTGCCGCTCAGGGAGCTGCTTTACGACAAGACTGTAGAAATCCATGGTGTGACATGGTCGCCAGTGCCGAACGATTCGAATTATCTCAAGCCGTCGTTGGCCGACGGCGGTGAGGCACGTGCTCAGCTTGAAGCTGCCGATGCAGTCCGGCCAACGGAGGTGAGCGGGCAGTTTTCCGTGTGGTGCGATGAAGGTTGCTCGCACAAGACCGATTCGCTTCTCCAGGCCGTGCAGTCGTGCAATGGTTTCCTGGACGAAGGACGCGAGTCGCACGTCGTCGATGCGAATGACTTGCACGTCTACAGCGTCGATGTCCGAAAGCAGCTGCAGGCGCTGCAGCTGGAACGCCGCTCGGCATTTGCCTGGTCGCGCTACCCCTTTGCCGGCGTCGAAGGCTATGAGATATCCAGTGCTGGTGACAAGCGCTTCAGCGCCCTTAATGCGCGCCTTGCCGACGGCCGAACCATTGAGGAGGCGTACCAGCTCGATGTGAAAGGGTACCGGGTGCAGGGCAACCATTGGCGCCTGGGCAAGGGCAAGAGCCCGCTGCAGCCGATGACGCAAGACGAGATCTGGAAAGCGTACGCAGGGCTCTGGCGTCAATGGGCGGACGAGAACCCCACTTTGATGGCCGAACTGCGCCAAGCCGTGGCAGGCAAGGTGCTGACGGACAAATTCGCGGCCACGCCGGTTTCGCAGGCGCGCGCGCTGGCCGAGATCCTCACCGAGCAGGATCAGGTATCCCCCGAAAAGCGTCCCGCCCCGGAAAAGCTTCCTTCTTCCCGCGAGTTGAGCGACCGCTATCACGCGCGCGGCGGCATGCCGGCGCCGGTTGTGCAGTTCTTCTACGCGCTGCGCGACAACGAGGTCAACCACCTGGCGGGCCAGGACACGATCGAAGCCGCTGACCTGCAGACATTGGATCGCGGCGCGCGCTTCAAGGTCGCTGAAGCGCTGTTCGCGCGCTGCAGCGAGGAGGCGCAACACGCATTGCTAAACGATGCGCACCACAGCGTGCGTTCCGCCGCGGCCATCGCGAATCGTGATCAGCCGGCGCTCGCTGTGCAAGCGCAGCAAGGCCTTGAATTCTGACCCGAGTGGCTGCCATGAAACCTAATTCTCCCCAACCCGTCACGGACGTCACCTCAGAAGAGGTTCTGATTGCGCTGAGTGCGCTTGGTGAAGACCCGAGCGCCAGCCGGGTGGAAGCGGTGCACGCACACCTGGCTGAGATGGTGCTGGATGTCGGCAAGCGTGAGGACGTGATTCGCTTGGCGGTCAATGCCGTGCGCCAGCAGATTCCGGCGGCTGCCGGTGACTTCGCTTTTGAACTGACGCTGGCCGGATTCGACGGTGGCACAGATGCCACGGATGATCTGATCTTGGCTGTTGGCGCGCCGTTTGGTCATCAGGAGCTTGTTGAGCTTCTTTCCCGTACCGGTCTCTATCCGGACAAGGTTATCGAGGTGACGGATCTGCCGAAGGAACTGCCGCGAGATTTTGAGCTGCCGCTGCAGCTGGCGGAGCTCACCGCTTGCGTAACGGATCTGCTGCAGCAGCATGCAATGAAGGACTCCGTTTTCGGGTCAGTACTCGATATCCGCGCGAAAGCAGGGCGAGCGGGGCACGAGCGAACTGCCAAGGCCGCGCCGAGCAGCATCCCAGACGAAGCAATGACGGTCCTGCGCGAGGCGGATCCGCGACCTGTTGCTCCGTTGGATCCTACCCGGCCGCTCTTTGATCATGCTGGGCGCGAATACCCGGTGGTGGCTGTCTCCAACCTTCAGATCGTGACGTGCACGGTTGGAGCGTACGGCGTGTGGGATCGCCGCACGGGTGAATCTCTGATGCAGTGGGGCGAGGGAATTCGACTTTCGAATGAGCGACCCAGCGCCGAATGGATCGCGCGCCGCCGCGATGCCGCTACCAACGTCTTTGCGGGCATGCACGCTGACGCAGCGATTGCGCGCGCAAGCACTCCGGACGACAGCACGCCCGCTCCGGGCTTGTGAGTAACCCTTCCCAGACAAACAACAATGGATCGAATCATGCAAGCCAACAATGGCAACGGTGTAAGCAAAGAAGACGTACTCGCTGCATTGATTTTTCACGGCGAGGATCCGAGCGGCAGCCGGGTTGATGCCGTTCACGCGCTGGTCGCAGCGCAGGGCGACCTGGTTGGGGAGGATGCTATTCGCCGCGCCGTCGACGAGCAGCGTGTTCACGTGCAGCCGAACCAGATCTTGCCGCCGATGGCGGCTGACCTTCGGCAAGCGCGCTCTCTCTTCGAGCAACATCTTGCCAAGGCGAATGCAGGGCTGAATTCGAAGGACTACTCGGGTGTGCAATTCCCCCGTACTGGCGTGCTTGCAGCCATTGAATTGCACACTCGCGCCTCGTGCTTGAACTGGGTTCTGGAGATGCTTCCTGACGTCAACACAACGCCGGTCAAGAAGGGCGAGGTATCGATTCCGCTGACGCCTGAAGTGATGGCCAAAGAAATCAATTGGGGCAGGGACCTGTTTGAAAAGGAGCTCGCGAAATTCCGCGACTCCCTCAACAGTGATGATCTATCGGTAGCTCAATTTCCGCGTGTCGGTGACGATGCTCGTGTGGAACTCGATACGCGTGTGAAGGTGCTCAATTGGGTCTTGGAAATGACGCCGAACCCGGCCCGATACAACGTAGTTGCGGCTGCTCCGGTCGAGCCTGAAGTCGGTGCCCCGTATCGGTTCGCCGACGACGAGCTCGAAGGCACGGTCTTCGTGAAGGCTGTTTCGGGCGGCCGTGTCTACTACGAGGGGGACGCAGAGGGCTCGGCGGAGCTGGGAGAGTTCGTCAAAGATTTCAAGCGCGACGATGAAGAGCAGGATGCCACGCACGAAGGTCGCCCGTCCTGGGAATTCGTGTGTGAGCATTTTGGCTTGGACGAATGCTTTCAGTACACCGAGCAACAGCGCGAGGAGTACTACAGCCTGCTGGAACAGGATGCGAGTGAGGACGTGAAGATCGTCGAACTCGCGCTGGGGAACCTGACGGAGCTCCTGGCAGATCCGTGCAGCGCCGATCGCGAACACATGGGTGCCGAGAAAGCGGATCGTTGGGTAGCACGTGGCAAGGAAATGCTGAACGATCTGGGCAACCCGGCCCGCGTGAACGTTGCCATCAGCATTCCGGCGCAGATGCCGGAGTTCAGCGCAGAGCAGTCCTTCAATCCGAAGATGCAGGTTGCTCGATTCGAACAGGCGATGAAGGCATGGCGTGTTGCCGACGAGTCTGCCTCCCTCGTGGCCGGTCCCAATGAGCGCGATGCGGTTGTACTGATGCTCGCAGATCTGCGGCACTACTGCGATGTGCACGGGCTCAATTTTGGGAGGCTCGATCGCGAGGCCTACACGGAATACGTCAACGACAAGAACCGAGCCCGCGAGGAAAACGTCTCGCCGGACGTTGGCGTGTGAGACGCCGCATTGGCGGTTGATTTCGGCTTAGGCGCGGCAGGCTGACGCGCGGCCAGTTCTGGATTGAGGAGCATGCAATGGTTGGCTCGCTGAGTACACAGATGTCCAATGAAGAAGTCATCGCCGCGCTGGTGAGCTTGGGCGAGGATCCCAGTGCAGGGCGTGTCGAGGCGGTGCGCGCGTTTGTCAACGTGCAAGGTTTTCGTGTCGGTTCAAGCGATCAGGCGAAACGGCTTGCGGTGGACGCAATGCGTAGGCAAGTCGAGACGTTGCCGCAGATGTTGGCGGGGATGGGTTACAGCGTCGAGTTGGCTAAAAGTGCAGCCGACCAATACGTTTGGAGTGTGCAGGCGCGCCATACGATTTTCCCGAAGGCGAAAGTGTACGCCGACGGGAAGTATCCGAATCAGGAGCAGGCGTGGGCTGCCGCCTTTGGTGATGCCCTTGCCTGGGGTGCCATTCGCATGAAGAGTGGCGTAGCCGTTCCCCAGCATGACGTCGATGTGTTGGAGCCGAAGGCGCAATTCATCGCTCGTGTGACCGACACGCTGGTGTCTTGCGGTTGGCAGGCGAAAGACGGCACGGCCATCGCAAGCCGAGCCTTCGATACCGCCGTTGGCAAGAAGGAAGCTGTGGTGTATCTCGTGGGCTTTGGTGGTGAAGACGTTTACCAGCTGCAAGGGGAGTACTACTCAGAGGGACGCAACGCGCTTGAACCTCATTGCGTCCGAATTTCGAAGCATGACGACGCGTCCACGACCGTCGATCTCGTGCGCCGATTCTCTGACAACGCGGTCAAGATTGTCGGGCAGACATACGCGGCACGACTATATGACGGTGGCGAGGTGGCCAATGCAGGTAGCACCAATGGGCGCCCAAAAGAGCCTGACATGCTGTTCAAGGCCGTGAACGTCACGGGGGAATGGTTTGACGGTGACGTCAGTATTCCTGCGTACACGTGTGGACTGCTCTGGAACGGTTTCCAGCAGCCGTATTTCCCCAGGGCCTCGGTGCAGATGATCGCCGAACTGATGCCCGACGAGGTTGAGTTTGATGTAAGCAACAACGTCGTTCGCATCAAGGACGAAGGCGAGGAAGTGGCCATCGAAAAGGCGACTCATATTGAAGTCGATGGTCAGCGTGTTGAGGTGTTTAGCGTGGGTTCTTCGGGCTGGTGCTGGGAGAAGGTTAGCTTGGCATTTGCCGCGGAGAATGATTTGACCGATGGCGCGAAGGAGTCGCCGGAAATCGTCGTGTTTATTCTTCCGACACAGGAGGACATTTCCCAAGCCAGAAACGGCGTTCGTCCGGACAACATGTTGGAGCGCAAATTCGCTACGCAAAACGAACTCAGGGCCTATCAAGAAGGGATCGGTGCCGTTGAGGACGAATTCGATGAGATCGATGGCCTGAACGTGGTCGGCAGCAAAGTGACATTCACACGCGAGACGGATATCACAGCGGACGCCGATATCGTGGAGTTTGTTTTTTCTTCGCCTGCTGAGGCGGAAGCGTGTCGCCAAGGTATCGACGATGCCCTGGGATTGAAGGGTCCACTTATCGTTGGCGCAGGAAACCATCTGTTCCCGATGCTTCAGCAAATGATGTCCAAGGTGGATCAAGCGGCCTCGCAGGTTTCTGAGGGGAAGAGCATCAATGACCTGGCCGAACCTTCATTAGACCTGTAAGCCGGGCCCTTTGCACTGAGGAAAGAGACATGAACCAGAAGACAAACGACGTCACGCAAGAAGATGTCATCCAAGCCCTCACGGCGATGGGGGAAGACCCCAGTGCAAGCCGGGTGGAGGCGGTGCACCGGCTGGTGGGTGGGAAGGATCTGCCGGCCGGCAAGCGCGAGGAGGTGATTCGCCAAGCTGTAGAAAGTGCAAGGCAGGAGATGGGCATGCTGGCGCAGCTGTCTGAAGTTCCCGATCCTGAGGGGATGAACTCGGAGCGCCCGTCGTGGGCTCGCGAGGCCCTCGCGACGTTCAAGGCGGAAACGCGCTGCGATGAGGAAGACGCAGTGGCTGACCTGCTGACGAACCTCATGCACCACTGTGATCGCGCGGGGCTGGATTTCATCGTGGAGATGGGCCGCGCTGTCCGTCACTACGAGCAAGAGACGTCGTGTCAGTTCGAATCCGCGGGCTTAGGTTCGCTGGACTCGCTCGTGTCCGATGCGCATGAGCTGCGGGACATGAAGATTGAAATCAACGGTGACTATTCGGCGGATGATCTAAGGCGCTGGAACGACCGAATCGTTCTCGCAGAGAAGACTGTGGAGTTGCTGAAGAGCGTACCGCTTTATGCGCATCTGGAGCAGCGCGCGCAGGACCTGCTTGCTTCGGAAGCTGCGGCGCCGGCTGTCGATGGGGGCGCGCAAGGGGCACTGGTCAGCCCAAGGACTGATATCGAACGGATCCAGAGCGATCCCGCATCGAGCCCGGCCGCGTCGCCGGACCTATAACGTATTCAGTCTTCAGAGGGGAATTTCATACCATGGAATCGAAATACAACTGCCATGCGCTGTCGAACGAGGAACTGCGCGAGGTGTGCGTCATTGGGCTGACACGAGGCGAGCTATGGCTCCCCTGTGTTCGGTCGGAAGTTATTGAAGGGCAGCATTACTGGCGAGACACCGAAGATCAGGCGCCGACGAAACACGGGCCATTCGCCAGCGAGCGCGCGGCTTTGCTGGACGCGATCGAGACGGAAGGCGTGGAGAACCCGGAGGCTTGGGGCATCGTAATGTCAAGGACATCTGCAGGTCCTGGCGCGCCGAAGTACCTCGATTACGTTAATGGCTTGCCACTTCAGGATGCATTGTGGTGGTTCATTGAAAACGCTTCAGACGATCTCGAAAGCAGAACCGAAATCTTCTTTGCGCTGCGCGAGCGAGTGCGCGCGCAAGTGGCCCTGGAAGGTTCTAGTGTAGAGGCGGCAGGGAAGGCAAACGGGTTGCAGGATTCGGTTGACAGGACACTGATGGTGACCATTCCTATCAAGACCGAGATGCGAGCGACCCCGCAAGAGTTGGCGGACATTGTTGAAAAACTGATTGACATTGGAGTCGCAGACGCGCATTCAACGTTGGAAGACAAGGAGGTTGATCACAAGGATGCACGGCTCGCGACGGGGATCGATTTCGGAAAGATCCAGGTGGTTGAGACAATCGCCACCAAGCGCGCTGAATCTGTAAGCGTAGACCCCGCACCGGGCTTCTGAATGCCTTGCAATTCGATCAGATCCGCCGTCCTCAAAACCGGAAGAACGGCGGGTCTTTTTGCTTGTGCGCCTGGCCATGGGCCGCGCAGCCCGGGTGTGATAAGTTTCCCGACAATTCCACTCGTCAAAGCGCATCCCCATGGAATCCAGAACCTTCAGTGTGCAGCAGGTATTCCAGGACCGGCGTCGTTATGTCGTCCCGTTCTTTCAACGACCGTACGTCTGGTCGCGCGACGAGCAATGGCTGCCGCTCTGGGATGACATCCGAGACAAAGCCCAAAGCAGATTGATCGGGGCAAAGCCGGTACCGCACTTCATGGGCGCAGTGGTTCTTGAGCCGCAGAAGAAGGATGGGCTCATCGGGGTTGAGCGCCACCACATCATCGACGGTCAGCAGCGTCTTACGACGCTTCAGTACGTTTTAATGGCCATGCTTCTTGCGTTTCGGGAGGCTGGCGCAGACAAGCTTCTGCCCCTCATACAAGCCTGTCTCATGAACGATAACCCGCAGACGATGGAAGACCCGTCTGTGGAGAAATTCAAACTGTGGCCGACGTTTCGTGACCGGGGCCAGTACGAGAAGGCGATGACGGCCGATTCGATCGTCGACTATCTCCAACGCTTTCCCGCGAGCTTCACTGCCACAGGATCGCTTCGCAAGATCGGCGTCATTCACCCGCCTGCATTGGAAGCGATTCTGCTGTTCCACGAATTGATTTCGAACTGGTTGTCAGAGCCGCAGGATCCTGATGCCACGATTGATCGCCAGAATGCCCTGGCCAGTGCTGTCCTATCTGACCTTTCAATTGTCTGCATCTCGCTCGGCGAGGAGGACGATGCGCAGATCATTTTCGAAACGCTCAATGGTCGGGGCGCTGAGTTGCATGCCACAGACCTCATCCGTAACTTTATCTTCTTGAAAGCCGGCAATGATGCGGCAGAGTTGTATGAGTCGTTGTGGACGCAGTTTGAGGCTTCGACGTGGAGTGAGCCGTTGGCGCGTGGCCGCCTGAATCGCCCGCGCCTGGAG
>NZ_JAELUI010000189.1 GCF_016429285.1 Ralstonia sp. ASV6 | reverse complement strand
GCTGCCGGGCGTGCTGATCTACCTGGTATCGCTGCAGTTCGTCTCGCGCAGTATCGAGTCGTGGTTCGACGTGAAGGTCGAATCGGCGCTGGAGGCGGGGCTGAACCTCGGTCGCACGACCATGGACAGCGCGCTGGCCGACCTGCAGAACAAGGGGCGACTGATTGCCGAACAGGTGGGCGACGGTTCGGCCTCGGCCACCGCCATCACGCTCAACCGCCTGCGCGAACAGTTTGGCGTGCAGGAGGCGACCATCTTCACCGCCAGCGGCCGCGTGGTCGCCACCGCATCGAGCACCTACGACACGCTCGTACCGAGCCTGCCGGACCAGGCGATCCTGGAACAGGCGCGCGCGCCAGGCGGCTATGCCAGCCTTGAGGGTGGCAGCGACTCTGATGGCGATACCGGCCCCACGCCCTCCACACGCAGCAACAACCGTCACAACGATCTCTACCAATTGCGCGTCGTGGTAGCCCTGGGCACGGCCTCGCGCGAAGAATCCCCGCTCGGGTCAAGCTCGCCGGCGCGCAAATGGGCCGGCACGGGTCTGCTGGCCGACCGCCGAGCCGAAGACGGCAACAGCGGCACTTCGCGCGGCTTTGGCCTGATCGGCGAAACCGGCCGCGAAGAGCGCTTCCTGCAACTCGTGCAGCCGGTGCCGCAAGCGCTCGCCCGCAACGCCGATGCCGTGCAGCGCGCCTACCAGGAATATCAGGAGAAAGCGCTCGGCCGCACCGGCCTGCGCAAGATGTATATCGGCACGCTCACGCTGACGCTGTTCCTCGCCGTGTTCATTGCAGTGATGCTGGCACTGCTGCTGGGCGCGCAGCTGGCACGACCACTGCTAATGCTGCTGCAAGGCACACGTGAGGTCGCCGAAGGCGATCTCTCACCCAAGCGCGAGCTGCATACGCGCGACGAGCTCGGCGTGCTGACGCAGCAGTTCAACCAGATGACGCGCCAACTTGCCGACGCGCGCCGCGCTGTGGAACAGAATCGCGCAGCACTCGAGCAATCGAAAGCCTATCTTGAGAGCGTGCTGACCAACCTGACCGCGGGCGTCTTCGTGTTCGACCATCGCTTTGTTTTGCTGACCGCCAACCCGGGTGCCGAGCGCATCTTCAAGCAGCCATTCGGCGCGTGGGTCGGGCAGGGGCTGGCCAGCATCGTGCCGCTGTCAGCCTTTGATCAGGTTGTCGAGCAGGCTTTCGCAGAGCAAGACGCGAGTACCGCAGCCGGCGGCGCTGCAGCGCACTGGCAAAAGCAGGTGGAGATTCCGCTTGAAGATGAAGACGAGCCGCTCACGCTGCTGGTGCGCGGCACGCGGCTGCCGGGGCCATCGGTGGGTGCGCACGGCACGGAGCGCGGTTACGTGGTGGTGTTCGACGACATCTCCGACGTGATCTCGGCGCAGCGTTCGGTCGCATGGGGTGAAGTCGCGCGCCGTCTCGCGCACGAGATCAAGAACCCGCTCACGCCCATCCAGCTCTCGGCCGAGCGCCTGGAGATGAAGCTCTCGCCCAAGCTCACCGACGCCGATGCCGAAGTGCTGCGCCGTGGCGCCACCACCATCGTCAACCAGGTCGCGGCGATGAAGCGTATGGTGGACGACTTCCGCGACTACGCGCGCACACCGCCAGCCGTGCTGCAGGATCTGGACCTCAACGGGCTTGCCTCCGAAGTGCTGCACCTGTACGGCATCGATCACCCAAGCCAGCACGATCACCCGGTCATCGAGGTCAAGTTGGGCGAGGGATTGCCGTTGATCAAGGGCGACCCAACGCAGTTGCGTCAGGTCATCCACAACCTGCTGCAGAACGCGCAGGACGCGGTGGCCGAGAACGAAAGCGCCGGAAGACCTGCCGCACATGTCATGTTGCAAACTGACACGGTAGAATACGACGACGCCTCGGGCGCGCGGCGGCAAGCCGTGCGGCTTGCGATCGCGGACAACGGCAGTGGGTTCTCATCCCGCATCCTCAGCCGCGCCTTCGAGCCGTACGTCACGACCAAATCCAAGGGCACAGGATTGGGCTTGGCCATGGTGAAGAAGATCATGGACGAGCACGGGGCGCGCATCGAATTGCGCAACCGCCAATCGGGTCAATCGGGCACCGACACCGTCGGCGCCCAGGTTTCCATACTGTTCGTAAAACTTGCCTGACGCGGACGGCAATCCCGCCGCACATAGAGGAAAAGCATGGCCACCATCCTCGTTGTCGACGACGAAATGGGTATACGGGAGTTGCTCTCCGAAATCCTCGGAGACGAAGGGCACGTTGTCGAAGTCGCCGAGAACGCGCAGCGCGCGCGCGAGCACCGCGCAAATGCAACGCCCGACCTCGTCCTGCTCGATATCTGGATGCCAGATACCGACGGCGTCACTCTGCTCAAAGAGTGGGCATCGCAGGGCCTGCTGACCATGCCCGTCATCATGATGTCGGGCCACGCAACCATCGACACTGCGGTGGAAGCGACCAAGATCGGCGCGCTGAATTTCCTTGAGAAGCCCATCGCGCTACAGAAGCTGCTGACCGCAGTGGAGCAGGGCCTGTCGCGCAGCAAGGAGAAACCGCGCGCGGCTTCCCCGTTGGCAGCGCCGACTGCGGGCGTGACTGGCGCCGCACCGAATGCCGCAATTGCGGGTGCACCAGCCACGATCGACCGCGCCGACGTCAACGGCGCACCGGTGCGCGCAGCCGAGGGCGGCGGCATGCAGTTCTCCTTTGACATGCCGCTGCGCGAAGCACGCGACCTGTTCGAGCGCGCCTACTTTGAATACCACCTGCAGCGCGAAGGCGGCAGCATGACCCGCGTGGCCGAGAAAACTGGCCTGGAGCGCACGCACCTGTACCGCAAGCTCAAGCAATTGGGCGTCGAGCTCTCACGCAACAAGGGCGAGCCGACCACCTGATTCGATCGCTTTCTTTTTCAACAGGGCTTGACGACAGGGGGCAAACCCTGCCATACTCGCCTTTCTGTTCTGGCCCGGTAGCTCAGTTGGTAGAGCAGCGGATTGAAAATCCGCGTGTCGGTGGTTCGATTCCGCCCCAGGCCACCAAAATTCTTCGCTCCGCAAGTTGCATCGATTCTGCGGAGCAACAAAAAAGACCTCTCAACGAGGTCTTTTTTTATTTCCGGGCGAGTCTTCCTAAGACCCTCCAGTTGCCGGAACACCGCGCCAGCCGCAGATCTGTGACGGAACGTCGCAGACACAAAAATTGTTCCAGAATCTCTTGACGCGCCGCAGCTTAGGGTATACCTAACGCCGCAAACTGCGCCAAACTGTCGCAGGTCTCGGTATAGTGACTCAACGCTATCAAACGGCAGGCACAAGGAGATTCTCCATGGCACTCGTTGGCACCGGTCACCACCACTTCCATTTCCACGCTTTCGACGGCATCAGCCGCAAGACGCGGTTGACGTGGTTGCGCAATGCCGCAGCGCTAACTTGCCTGATGGCGCTGATCGCGACCATGTGGGTTGGCGGCAATCTGTCGGCCCTGATGCATACGCCGATCCTGAATGGCGTGACCCCGCTGGTCGCCGTGATGACCCTGGCGTGCTCGTTCATGGCAGTGAGCCTGCTGGGCCTCATCGCTGCCGGGTTCTTCCAGTTCCGCATGGAACAGCCCGACGCCCCGGCAACCTGAGCATCACATTCTGAACGGAGGCTTCAGCCTCCGTTTTTGTTTGCCCGCCACGGCCGCACCTTTTTAGGTGTGGCCGCTTTGCTTTCTGGACCACCCCGGGGGTGATCCCGATATTGACCCATTTGTTTCAATTATGTAGTTTACGAAACAGTTGAATCAATATCGTGATGCCGATGACCTTCGATGGCCTCATGCAGACGTTGCGCGAACGCGCAGCAGATCTGTCACCACAGTTACAGCGTGCCGCCATGCTGCTGGAGACCCACCAGCACGACATCGCCCTGCTTTCCATGCGCGATCTGGCGCGGCGCTGCGATCTGCCACCCGCCACGTTCTCCCGCCTCGCACGGGCGCTGGGCTTTGAAGACTTTGCCGCGCTGCGCGACATCTGCGTAAACCACCTGCGCCAGCAGGCAGACGGTTTTGCCGGCCGGGCCAGCGCGCTGCAGGGTACCGATGCGGCAGGGGCATCGGATGCCGAACGCATCGGCACCGCCATCAGTGCACACGTGCAATCGGCGTTCTCGCCAGCCAACCTGGACGCGCTGGAAACCGCCGCCGGCGCCTTGTGTTCGGCTCGCCGCGTCTACCTGCTCGGCGCGCGCAGTTGCCTCGCGCTCACGCACGCGTTCGGCTACGCCGCGCAGCTGTTCGACGATAAGGTCACGCTGTGCCGCGGCGCCGGCAATACCCTGGCCGATCCGCTGCGTTTCTGCAGCGAAGGCGATGTCGTCATCGCGGTGACGTTCGACCCGTACACGCGCGAGGTGATCGAGGCGATGCAGTACGCGCATGCGCGCGGCGCGCGCCTCATCTATGTGACCGACAGCGCGATCGCGCCCGGCGCCGAGCTTGCGTGGCAGCAGTTGGTCGCGCCGGTGGCGATTCCGTCGTTCTTCCATTCGCTGGCCGCGCCGCTGGCGCTGCTCGATGCGCTGCTGATGACGTGGTTCCGCCACGCCGGCCCGACCGCACTCGCACACCTGGCCGACAGCGACGCCCAACTCAAACAGCAACAAGCCTACGTGCGCAGCGCTCGCCGCAGTGAAGCGGCCGTCGCGCATCCCGCACCCGTGGCCCCCACTCCACGCTGACACGCCCCGACCGACCATGACACCGTCCACCACATCCGTCTTCCACCGCGACCCGCGCAAGACACTGCCCACCGCCGTCGGCGGCGAAGGCATGACCCTCATCGACTCCAACGGCAAGCGCTACCTGGATGCTTGCGGCGGCGCGGCCGTCTCGTGCCTCGGCCACGGGCATCCGCGTGTGGTTGAGGCCATCTGCAAGCAAGTGCGGGCGCTGGCCTATGCGCATACGTCGTTCTTCACGACGGATGTGGCAGAGGCGTTGGCTGCGCGCCTGACCGCAGCGGCGCCAGGCGATCTGGACCACGTGTATTTCGTTTCCGGTGGCTCCGAAGCCATCGAGGCGGCGCTCAAGCTGGCGCGCCAGTACTTTGTCGAGATCGGCCAACCGCAGCGCCAGTACTTCATCGCGCGGCGTCAGAGCTATCACGGCAACACGCTCGGTGCGCTGGCGATCGGCGGCAACGCATGGCGTCGGGAGCCCTTCCTGCCGCTGCTGGTGCCCGCGCATCACGTATCGCCATGCTTCGCCTACCGCGAGCGCCTCGGCGGTGAGACCGACGCGCAATACGTGCAGCGCCTGGCAGATGAACTGGACGCGAAGATCGTCGAGCTGGGCGCTGAAAACGTCGCCGCGTTTGTCGCCGAGACGGTGGTCGGTGCCACGGCCGGCGCGGTGCCACCGGTGGCCGACTATTTCCGTCGCATCCGCGCGGTGTGTGATCGTCACGGCGTGCTGTTGCTGCTCGACGAGGTCATGTCCGGCATGGGCCGCACGGGCTATCTCTTTGCCTACGAGGAAGACGGTGTGGTGCCCGACATGGTTGCCATTGCCAAGGGCCTGGGCGGCGGGTATCAGCCGATCGGCGCGACGCTGGTGAGCCGCCGCATCTATGACGCCATCACCCGTGGCAGCGGATTCTTCCAGCACGGTCACACCTACATCGGCCACGCCACGGCATGTGCGGCCGCACTGGAAGTGCAGAAGGTGATTGCCGAAGAAAACCTGCTCGCCAACGTGCAGGCGCGCGGCGAGCAATTGCGCACCGCGCTGCGCGCGCGCTTTGCCGACCATGCACACGTGGGCGATGTGCGTGGCCGCGGGCTGTTCGTTGGCGTGGAGCTGGTTGCCGACCGGGCCACCAAGGCACCGCTGCCGCCCGCGCACAAGACGCACGCACGCGTGAAGGCCGAAGCCATGCAACGCGGCCTGATGGTCTATCCGATGGGCGGCACGATCGACGGCCAGCGCGGCGACCACATCCTGCTCGCGCCGCCGTTCATCGCCACCGCGCAGGACATCGACGCCATCGTCGAACGCCTGGGCGATGCCGTTGACGCCGCCACCGCCAACGCACCGGAGGCCGTGTGGTGAGCCAAGCGAGCCAGCCCATCGCCATCGCCGTTGCACCCAATGGTGCGCGCAAGACGCACGTCGATCACCCCGCGCTGCCGATCACACCCGACGAACTGGCCGCCTGCGCACGCCAGTGTGTCGAGGCCGGCGCCGCCATGCTGCATCTGCATGTGCGCCGCCCCGATGGTACGCACAGCCTGGAGCCCGACCATTACCGCCCGGCCATCGCCGCCGTGCAGCAGGCGGTGGGGGATGCGCTGGTCCTCCAGATCACGACGGAGGCGGTCGGCATCTACACGCCGGAACAACAGATGGCATCGGTACGCGCGCTGCAGCCGGAGGCGATCTCCGCCGCGCTGCGCGAACTGGTCCCGGATGCGGCGCACGAAGCAGAAGCCGCGCGCTTCTTTGGCGAGCTTGCCGCGGCGCGCACAGCCATCCAGTACATCCTGTATTCCGCCGACGACGTGATGCGCTACCGCGACCTGCGTGCGCGCGGTGTTTTACCCGAGACACCGCACTGGGTGCTGTTCGTGCTCGGCCGCTACTCGGCTGGGCAGCGCTCGGATCCGTCGGATCTGCTGCCCTTCCTGCGGGCCTGGTCGGACGCTGGCGAGGTCACGGCCAACGTGCCGTGGGCGATGTGTGCATTCGGCCCGCGTGAAGCCGACTGCGCGCTCACCGCAGCACTGCTCGGTGGCCATGCCCGCCTGGGCTTCGAGAACAACATGATGCTGCCCGACGGCAGCACCGCGCCCGACAACGCGGCACTCATCACCAACCTGCGAGGCCACCTCGACGCACTGCATCGCCCGCTGGCCAGTGCTGCGGAGCTGCGCGCCTGGTTCGGCCGCTAGGTCTATTCCGCATTCATCACCACGAAACCACCGTACAGACGGCCACATACAAGGCCGCGTCACACAACCATTGGAGGAAGTATGCGTTTGACCACACGCTGTATCCGATCCATCCCGCTGGCGCTGGCCAGCCTGTTCGCTGTTGGCGCACAGGCGCAGGCGCTCGACGGCACGCTCAAGAAAATCCAGGACAGCAACACCATCCTGATCGGCGTGCGCGAATCGTCGATTCCGTTTTCGTACCGCGACAGTCAGAACAAGATCATCGGTTTCTCGGCGGACCTGTGCTCGCGCGTGATCGACGCGGTCAAGCAAAAGACCGGCAAGCCAGGCCTGCAGGTGATGCAGATTCCTGTGACTTCGCAGAACCGCACGTCGCTGGTGCAGAACGGCTCGGTGGATCTGGAGTGCGGCGTCACTACGCACCTGAAATCACGCGAGCAGCAGACGGCGTTCTCGACCACCTTTTTCATCGCCGGCACGCGCCTGCTAACAGGTGTGAACTCGGGCGTGAAGGACTTTCCGGACCTGGCGGGCAAGTCGGTCATCACCAACGCGGGCACCACGTCGGAGCGCATCCTGCGCAAGATGAACGACGAGAAGAAGATGGACATGAACGTCATCAGCGGCAAGGACTAT
Organism: Ralstonia sp. ASV6; assembly: GCF_016429285.1. Classification (GTDB taxonomy): domain Bacteria; phylum Pseudomonadota; class Gammaproteobacteria; order Burkholderiales; family Burkholderiaceae; genus Ralstonia; species Ralstonia flaminis. Next base: position 919 of record NZ_JAELUI010000189.1, on the reverse strand, counting down.
GGCGAGTCATTCCTCACGCTGCAGAGCGGCCGCGTGGCGGCGTTCATGATGGATGACGTGCTGCTGGCCGGCGCCCGCACGCTGGCGCAGAAGCCCGCCGACTGGGTCGTGACCGGCACGCCGCAGTCGTTCGAGGCCTACGGCTTCATGCTGCGCAAGGACGATCCTCAGTTCAAGAAGCTGGTGGACGACACGATGACAGGCGTGATGAAGAGCGGCGAAATCAATACGCTCTATGCCAAGTGGTTTGAGAAACCGGTGCCGCCCAAGAGCCTGAACTTCAACTTCAAGATGAGCGATCAGTTGAAGGCGCTGTACGCTAACCCGAACGACACGCCGTTCGAGTAAGCGGGCACGCTCACGTCCGATCGATCAGGCAGCCGCCCGGGCCAGTGCGGCGTGATCCGGCTGCTGCATACGGGCCGCCAGCAAATGCTGCGCGGCCCAGTGGCCGGTTTCGGCGGCACCGTCCGTCCACGGACTGCCGAGGTAGTCTCCTGCCAGAACGACACGACGATCGCGCCCGAGTGTGTTGCGGTAGGCAGCAACCGCACGCGCCCGGCCCACGGGTGAGCGTGGCTCGGCCGCCTCCCAGCGCTGCAGATGTGTCGACACCGCTGCGCGCTCGATGCCGGGCAGGTGCGTGGCCATCGCCTCCACGACAAAGCGCACCAGCGCCGCATCGCTCAGGTGCGCGGTCTCTGCAGCCACCTGCTCGCCCAGCATCGCGCAGACGATCGGGCCGTCACCCGGCGCTTTTCCCTGCTGGAACGTGAGTGCGGCGAGCGGACTGCCGTCCACCGGCGCAAACAGCGCGCCATACACGGGCTGGAGCACCTTGGGCGCCGACCAGGACGACGGGAGCCCCAGCGCCACGTGCACACTCGGTGCGTAGCGTGCATCCAGCACGGCCGATTCT
>NZ_JAELUI010000188.1 GCF_016429285.1 Ralstonia sp. ASV6 | reverse complement strand
GACCAAGGCCGCGCTGTGGAGCGAAGTCAAGGACAAGCTCAACCAGTCGGGCTACGGCCTGTCGGGCGGCCAGCAACAGCGTCTGTGCATCGCACGCGGCATCGCCATCCGTCCGGAAGTGCTGCTGCTGGACGAGCCGTGCTCGGCACTGGACCCGATTTCCACCGGTAAGATCGAAGAGCTGATTGCTGAGTTGAAAGACGACTACACCGTCGTCATCGTGACGCATAACATGCAACAGGCGGCGCGCTGCTCCGACTACACGGCTTACATGTACCTGGGCGAGTTGATCGAGTTTGGTGAGACCGAGAAGATCTTCATCAAGCCGCACCGCAAGGAAACGGAAGACTACATTACCGGCCGCTTCGGCTGATCTGGAACAAGCGCTGAAGCGACAAGGAGAAACCGATGTCTGAGAAACATCTGTCATCGCAGTTTGATACGGACCTGACCTCGATCAGCACCAAGGTGCTGCAGATGGGCGGCCTGGTTGAAGCGCAGATCGCCCGCGCGATGCGTGCGCTGGCCAACTTCGACACCGAGATGTGCGATCAGGTGCTCGCGGTGGAGCAGGAGATCAACGCGCTCGAAATCGAGATCGACGGCGATTGCAACAACATCATCGCGCGCCGCCAGCCGACCGCCCGCGACCTGCGTCTGGTCATGGCCATCTCGAAGACCATCACCAACCTGGAGCGCGCCGGCGACGAGGCGGCGAAGATCGCCAAGCGTACCAAGCGCCTCATGCAAGACCCGTCGGCGCACGCGCTGAACTATGCGGGTGTTGAGCGCTCGGGCGACATGGCGGCAACCATCCTGCGTCATGCGCTGGATGCCTTCGCGCGGCTGGACACCGCCGAGGCCGTGTCGATCCTGAAGGAAGACAAGGCCATCGACGAGGAATTCCGCGGTTTCATGCGCGAGCTCATCACCTACATGATGGAAAATCCGCGCACGATTTCGGTGTCGCTGGATCTGCTGTTCATTGCGAAGGCGATCGAACGTATTGGCGATCATGCCAAGAACATCGCCGAATTCATCATTTACATCGTCAAGGGAACCGACGTCCGGCACGCTGGGCGCGAGGCGCTGGAGCGTGAGATCCAGGGCGAGGGCGAATAAAAAAGGCAGGATGGAGACGTGAGCATGCCGAGTAGCATTCTGGTCGTGGAAGACGAACCGGCGATCGCCGAGCTGATCGCCGTTAACCTGCAGCACGCAGGTCACTACCCGATCCGTGCGTACAACGCTGAACAGGCGCTGTCGCTGATGAGCGATGTGCTGCCAGACCTGGTTTTGCTGGACTGGATGCTGCCGGGTAAGTCTGGCGTGATGTTCGCCAAGGAGCTGCGTGCCAATGAGCGTACGCGCCAGATCCCGATCATCATGCTGACCGCCCGCAGCGAAGAGCAGGACAAGATCATGGGCCTGGACAGCGGCGCGGATGACTACGTCACCAAGCCGTTCTCGCCCAAGGAACTGCTGGCTCGCATCAAGGCCGTGCTGCGCCGTCGTGCGCCGCAGCTGACCGACGACGTGGTGGCCATCAACGGCCTGAAGCTTGACCCGGCCACGCATCGCGTGACGGCCACGAACATCGAAGCAGAAAACCCGATCAAGCTCGATCTGGGCCCGACCGAGTTCCGCCTGCTGCATTTCCTGATGACGCATCCGGAGCGCGTGCACAGCCGCTCGCAATTGCTTGATCAGGTGTGGGGCGATCACGTGTTCGTGGAAGAGCGTACCGTGGACGTTCACATCAAGCGCCTGCGCGCGGCACTCGCTCCGGGTGGCTACAGCAACATGATCGAAACCGTGCGCGGCAGCGGCTATCGCCTGGCGCGTAATCCGGGGCAGTAACGTATCGGCTGAACGGGCGCGCGAGTCAGGTTTTTTTCCATCGCGCGTTTACACACCGCATTCATACGATCCTTGCGGTCCAGCGCTTAGAATGCCTTCATGAACGTCTTCTGGACCCGCTTCGCCGTCTTTGTCGCCCTGGGCGGCATCATCACGGCGTGTCTGTATGTCTTCGCCAACCATGTGGTTGCGCTGGCTGTGCTCAGCGCGCTGCTGCTGGTGATGCTCCTTTACTACGTCTATCAGATCCAGCGCCTATGGCGCGTGCTGGACTCGCCGGCCTATGGCGAGATCCCCAGCGCGCTCGGCCTATGGGGCGAGGTCTACTACCGGCTGCACCGGCTCATGAAGGGCTGGCGTACGCAGGTGTTGCAGGTCGAGCAGCAGCACAGCCGTTTCATCCAGGCCATTCAAGCATCGCCCAACGGCGTGCTGATGCTCGACGCTGAAGACCAGATCGAATGGTGCAACGCTGTGGCCGAGGAGCACTTCGGCTTGTCTGCCAAGCGTGACCTGCGCCAACGCATCACCCACCTGATCCGCAGACCGGAGTTCGTCCGCTACCTTGCGCGCGGCGAGTTCGAGGAGCCGCTCACCATGCATGACGTGGGCCCCCACAAGCAAAGCATCGTCTCTGTCCAGGTCCTGCCGTATGGCGAAGACCGCAAGCTGCTGGTGTCACAAGACATCACCAAGCTGGAGAACACCGAGGCCATGCGCCGCGACTTCGTCGCCAACGTCTCGCATGAGCTGAAGACACCATTGACGGTGCTCTCGGGTTTTCTTGAGACGGTGCGCGATATTCCGTTGCCTGAGGAAGATAAGAAGCGCTACCTCGATATGATGCATACGCAGGCCATGCGCATGCAGCACCTGGTGGAAGATCTCTTGGCGCTGGCGACGCTGGAGGGTAACCCCGAGCCGCCATCAGTCACGCCGGTGCCGATGCAGCGCATGATGCTGCAGCTTGAGCATGACATCGAGGCGCTTTCTGCCGGCCGCCACTCCATCAGCATGACGTGCGATCCGGCGGTGAGCGTGTGCGGGGCCGAGCTGGAACTGCTCTCCGCGTTCAGCAATCTGGCCTCCAATGCGGTTCGCTACACGCCCGATGGCGGTGCGATCCGCCTCGACTGGAGCGTGAAGGACGGGCACGCGATGTTCTCTGTGACTGACACGGGCATCGGCATCGCACCCGAGCATATCCCGCGCCTGACTGAGCGTTTCTATCGGGTTGACCGTAGCCGCTCGCGCGATACCGGAGGTACGGGTCTCGGCCTTGCGATCGTCAAGCACGTACTCTCGCGCCACGGTGGCGAACTGCAGGTGACGAGCGAGCACGGCAAGGGCAGCACGTTCCGCGCAGTGTTTCCGCCAGAGCGCACGGTGGTGCGCAGTGTAAGCGTCAGCGACGAGCGCGCGGCCTGATTCAACCTCGCGCCAAACCGATCACCCAATGAAAAACGCACGCTGCAGAGCGTGCGTTTTGTTTTGCGGGGCAGTGTCGCAGATCAGCCTGCAGAAATTTCCACTGGTGTGCGGACAGTCGCCTCAGCAACCGTCGCTGCGGCCACGGCTGCCGCCGTTTCCGCCGCTGCAGCAGCCTGCGGCGAGAAGTGGTTCAACAACTCAAGCTGGCTGATGCGCACGTGCTTGCCGCGCGTCGTGCGTTGCACGTAGGTGCCGTCCGCTTGCATCACCCAAGCCGATGCGTTGTCGCGCAGATGCACCTGCAGGCTTTCCTTGATGACGCGCGCCTTGAGCTTGCGATCGAGCACCGGGAAGGCCACTTCCACGCGGCGGAACAGGTTGCGGTCCATCCAGTCAGCGCTGGAGAGGTAGACGACTTCCTCGCCGGCAGCATGGAAGTAATAGACGCGGTGATGTTCCAGGAAGCGCCCGACGATCGAGCGCACGCTGATGTTCTCCGATAGCCCCGGCACGCCCGCCTTGAGCGCGCACACACCGCGCACGATCAGGTCGATCTTCACGCCGGCACGCGAGGCCTTGTACAGCTCATCGATGATGGTCGGTTCCAGCAGTGCGTTCATCTTGCCGATGATGCGCGCGCGTTTGCCTGCGCGTGCGGCGCGCGCTTCGGCACGGATGTGCTCGACCAAGTTTTCATGCATCGTGAACGGCGAGTGCCACAAGTGATGCAGCTTCACCTGTGCGCCCGTGCCGGTGAGCAACTGGAACGTGTGATGCACGTCTTCGCAGATCTGCTCGTTGGCCGTCATCAGGCCGAAGTCAGTGTAGAGGCGGGCGGTCTTGGGGTGGTAGTTGCCGGTGCCCAGGTGCACGTAGCGGTGCAGCTTGACGGTCTTGCCTTTGCCGGAGACCTCACGGCGCACCACCAGCAGCATCTTGGCGTGGCACTTGTGGCCCACCACGCCATACACGACATGCGCGCCGGCAGATTCAAGCTGGTCGGCCCAGTTGATGTTCGTTTCTTCATCAAAGCGCGCCAGCAACTCGACGACGACGGTGACTTCCTTACCGTTGCGCGCGGCCTTGATGAGTGCTTCCATGACCGGCGATTCGTTACCGGTGCGATAGACGGTCTGCTTGATGGCCACCACGTCGGGGTCGCGCGCAGCCTGTTGCAGCAGCTCCAGCACAGGCGTGAAGCTCTCGTACGGATGGTGCAGCAGGATGTCGCCCTGGCGGATGGCGTCGAAGATGTTCGTGCTGTTGGCAACCTGCTTGACCGTCGCCGGCACGTGCGGCGGGTACTTGAGCACCGGCTTGTCGACCATGTCCGGCACCTGCAGCAGGCGCACCAGATTCACCGGGCCCTTGACGCGGTAGCAGTCAGCTTCGGTCAGGCCGAACTCCTGCAAGAGGCGGCGTACCAGCGCAGGCGACGTGTCATGCGCGATTTCCAGGCGCACCGCATCGCCAAAGTGGCGCGTGGACAGTTCGCCCTGCAATGCCTCGCGCAGGTCGGTGATTTCATCTTCTGACACGAACAAATCGGAGTTGCGCGTGACGCGGAACTGGTAGCAGCCATGCACGTCGATCTGCGGGAACAACTCGTGCACAAAGCCCTGCATGAACGACGACAGCAGCACGAACCCATACGGATAGCCCGACAGCTCTGGCGGCATCTGCACCAGGCGGGGCAGGGCGCGGGGTGCCTGCACGATGGCAAGCTCAGCTTCCCGGCCGAAGGCGTCCTTGCCAGAGAGCTCGATGATGAAGTTCAGGCTCTTGTTGAGCACGCGCGGGAAGGGGTGTGCCGGGTCCAGCGCCATCGGGGTCAGGATCGGCACCAGCTCGCGCTGGAAGAAGCTGCGGCACCAGGCGCGCTGGGCTTCGTTCCAGTTGGTGGTCATGTGGAAGAAGACGCCTTCCTTCTCCAGGAGGGGCAGGATCTCGTCCTGCAGCATGGCATACTGCTGCGTGACCAGTTGCCGCACCTGTTCCGTCACCACGCCAAATGCCTGTTGTACCGACAGGCCATCGGGGGTGATAGACGACGGGTTGTCGCGCATCTGTTCCTTCAACCCGGCAATGCGGATCTCAAAGAACTCATCCAGATTGCTCGACACGATGCAGATGAACTTCAGCCGCTCCATGAGCGGCACGCCAGGGTCGGCCGCCTGGGCCAGCACCCGGGCATTGAATTCAAGGATGCCCAGTTCGCGATTGAGCAGATCGCCCGCGGGCAATGTCGACATGTTCTGTTCCAGCGAATGACTATCCGGCCACTTTTTCATATTCTGGTGTCAAATTTGTGACACATTTGAATTGTCACGTTGACGACACAATAGAGACATATTTTGTGGCGCAACGTTTCGAACCACAATCCCTAAAAACGCCCATCGCGTTTCCTACCGTTTCTCATTCATGAGTCCCACACCCCGTCTGCTGGCCGCTGTCGACATGGGCTCCAACAGCTTTCGGCTGATGATCGGCCGCGTCGACGAAACCGTGACTGCCAATGGCGCCAGCAGCAGCCAGATCTTCCAGGTCGATGCACTGCGCGAGCCGGTGCGCTTGGCCGCCGGGCTTACGCAAGATAAATACCTGGATCAACCTGCGCGCCGCCGCGGTGTTGATGCACTGCGCCGCTTTGGCGATCGCCTGCGCGACTTCTCGCCTGACCACGTGCGTGCAGTGGCCACCAACACGCTGCGCGTGGCCAAGAACGCGCAGGAGTTCTTGATCGAAGCGGAGGCAGCGCTCGGCTTCCCCATTGAAGTGATTGCGGGCCGCGAAGAGGCTCGGCTGATCTATCTCGGTGCATCGCATGATGCGCCGGCGTGCCAGGGCAATCGGCTGGTGGTCGATATCGGTGGCGGCTCTACCGAGTTCATTATCGGCAATGGCTACAAGCCTAAGCTGATGGAATCGCTCTACATCGGCTGCGTCTCGCACAGCCGCCATTTCTTCCCGAACGGCAACGTGGATGAGTACGCGATGAAGCAGGCCGAGTTGGCCGCGCGTCGCGAAATCCAGATCCTCGTGCAGCAGTACCGCACGGCCGGTTGGAACCAGGCAGTGGGCTCGTCGGGCACGGCGCGCGCGCTGGCAGAACTGATCGAGCTCAATGGCTTCAATGACAAGAGCGACAAGGGCAGCGCCCACGGCATCACCCGCGAAGGGCTGGAGCGCCTCAAGCGTGCATTGATCAAAGCGGAGAACGCCAACCGCCTGAAGTTGAGTGGCCTGAAGTCGGACCGCGTTCCGGTGCTGCCGGGCGGCCTGTCGATCATGCTCGGCGTATTTGCCGAACTCGACATCGACCGCATGGACGTGACCGACGGCGCGTTGCGCCTGGGCGTGCTGTACGACCTGCTCGGTCGCAGCCACCATGAAGACATGCGCACGGTGACGATCGAGCAGTTCATGCGTCGCTATAACGTCGATCGCTCGCAGGCGCATCGTGTGCGCGATGCGGCGACGGCGTTGCTGTCGCAGTTTCCCGATCCGCCTGATGAGCGCCGTGAGGACAATCTTGCGCTGCTCGGCTGGGCCGCAAACTTGCACGAGATCGGCATGAGCATCTCGCACAGCGGCTATCACAAGCACTCGGCCTACATTGCCAGCCATGCCGATATGCCGGGCTTCTCGAGGACCGATCAGGCGCGCCTGGCAACGCTACTGCTGGGGCATGCCGGTAAGCTCGGCAAGCTCTCGGGCGGTGGCAAGTTCCTGGACTGGCGGATGCTGTTCAGTCTGCGTCTGGCCTTTGTGTTGTGCCGCCGGCGCGGCGCGATCCAGTTGCCGGGCCTGAAGGTGCGCCAGAGCGAAGGCGAACTCAACGAAGGCGGCTTTGAGGTAGAACTGCCGAAGCGTTGGATCGAACAGAATCCGCTGGTCGAGTACAGCCTTACGCAGGAAGCCGACGAATGGCAGCGCATCGGCCGCCGCTACAAGGTGACTTACGTGTAGCCCATCTGCAGTTAGGTACCTTGCGGTGCCGATTCAAGCAAAACGGCCCGGTCTTTCGAACCGGGCCGTTTTGCTTTGCAGCGGTGAAGGATCAGCCGCGCAGGAAGTGGCGTGCGTAGCGCGGGTTAATGTCCGACAGGCGCAGCAGCGTCAGGAAGTCGGCAACGTTGAAGTCAGGGTCCCAAGCCGGGGCGCCGCAGATGCGGGCACCAAGGCGCAGGTAGCCCTTGACCAGTGCGGGCGGATCGACTTCCAGGTTCTGGTTCAGCTCATCCACCGGCAACGGTACGCGCGGGAAGGCGTGGTACTCGATCGGCGCCAGCGAGCCGTCGTCAACGAAGCTGCGATACAGGCTTGCGGCAAAGTGGCCGCCGTCACCCATCGATACGCTTGCGCAGCCCAGCATCGATTCGAAGCCGTAGCGCTGCATGTATTCACCCAGGCCAGCCCACAGCGCCATGATGACGCTGCCCGAGCGGTAGTCGCGGTGCACGCACGAGCGGCCCAGTTCAACCATCTTCGGGCGCAGGTGCGTCAGGCGCACGAGGTCGAATTCGGATTCGGAGTACAGGCAGCCGATCTGCTTGGCAGCGTCAGGGCGCAGCACGCGGTACGTACCAACCACGCGCAGCGTTTTCTGGTCACGGACGATCAGGTGATCGCATACGGCGTCGAACATGTCGACGTCGAGCTCGGTATGGGCCGAGGGCAGACGGGCGCCCATTTCTTCGGCGAAGACTTTGTAGCGCAGGCGTTGCGCTTCGGTCACTTCATCCTGGTGGCGCGCCCACGAAACGGCCAGAACAGGCTTGTCACGCGCCGGAACAGCGTCGGATTGGCGAGGAAGACCCCTCCGTGCGTTGGCCTGGCCAAGATTCAGGCTCGGCAGTGCGTCGATCAACGGCTGGGTGGGCGTCGGCAGGTCTCGCATTCGGATCCCCTAGGGTGGCTGAGGGTTGCTTTCGGGGGCGATTCTAGAGACGCTGCATGACAGATCAGCGACAAAAGCGTGTCATTCGTGACTGTTGCGTGAATTTTTCGTGGCGTTGTCGTGACAATGATGACGTGTCACACAAGATCCGGGTTGACCACGGCGCGCAGCACAGTCTGCGCCTCGTCTTCGCGCATGCGGCGGCAGAGCCACCACACGGCGGCTTTCTTCACGCTCCACTCCATCTCAGCGCCCGCAATCAGCAGGCTGGCCAGGCGGCCGAGCCACGGCTGATGGCCGACCAGCAGCAAGTTCGTGCTCGAAGGCCAGTCGATTGCCGCAAGGATGGTGCTGACG
>NZ_JAELUI010000187.1 GCF_016429285.1 Ralstonia sp. ASV6 | reverse complement strand
GAACCGCCCCGGTCTCGCTTGGAAGGACGCTATGAACCAATTCGCTATCCTCTATGCAGATCGATTCGTTCGACCGTCCGTGTGATTCTCAACCCCAGCCTTGAACACGGAAATCCTGACACTCCCCGGCGGCCCGCGCTCAAGCGGTCTGCAACTGCGGCTGCCGCTGTGCGAGCCGCCGCATAAAGGCCTCGCACTGCGCGATCTGCGACAACTCGATGTATTCGTTGGGCTTGTGCGCCTGCTCGATATTGCCGGGGCCGCACACCACCGTCGGGATACCGGCACGCGAGAACAAGCCCGCCTCGGTGCCGTAGTCGACCTTGCCAGGCTTGGCGCCACGACTGTCGGCCAGCGCTTGCGCAAGCGCCACAAGTTCGTGCGATGGCGCAATCGACAGGCCCGGCGTGTTGGCCTTGATGGCAAAGCTGATGTCGGCGTCGCCGGAAATCTTGCGCATCTGCGGCAGCAGCGTGTCGTGCGCATAGCGTTCGACTTCGCCAAACAGCCAGTCCGGATCGGTGCCCGGCAAGTAGCGGAAGTCGAAGGTGAATTCGCAATCGCGCGGCACCACGTTGGTGGCAATACCGCCTTTGATGGTGCCGGTATTGAGCGTGGTGTGCGGCACAACGAAAGCGGCATCGCGCGCCTCCTCTGCCGCCATGCGCGCCGCCAGCGAGCGAATGTGTGCAATCAGCAGCGCGGCAAACTCGATGGCGTTCACGCCCTGCGGCGTCAGCGCGGAGTGCGCCTCCTTGCCGCGCACGCAGCAGCGGTATTCGCGCTTGCCCTTGTGCGCGATGATGGCGCGCATCGAAGTTGGCTCACCGACAATGCAGCCGGCGGGCTGGATGCCGTTGGCTTCCAGATCGCGCAGCAGGCTGCGCACGCCCACGCAGCCGATCTCCTCGTCGTACGAGAGGGAGAGATGGAAGCTGGCGTCACCCTCCGCCGCCATGAAGTCGGGAACGTGCGCGAGCGCAACAGCAATGAAGCTCTTCATGTCGGCCGTGCCACGCCCATACAGACGGCCATCGCGAAGCTGGGCGTCGAACGGGTTGGTGTCCCACGGCTGGCCGTCCACAGGCACCACATCCGTGTGCCCCGACAACACCAGCCCAGGCTTGCGCCCCGGCGACAGCGTGGCAAACAGATTGGCCTTGCCGCCGGTGGCGTCATACGTCAGGCGGCAGTCGGCGCCCTGTGCACGCAGGCGGTCGCGCACCCATTCGATCAAGCCAAGATTGGAGTTGCGGCTGACGGTGTCGAACGCCACCAGCGTGCGGATCAGTTGCAGGACATCGTCGGATGGTTGCAGCGCAGCGGAAATTGCGTCGGCGGGCATGATGCGAGGGCTCTAAGACTGGTCGTTCAGATGGCAGGCTGAAAACCGCAGCGGGGCAATCTCCTTGAGCGCAGGCTGTTCGGACTTGCAGCGCGGCATGGCATGTGGGCAGCGCGGGTGGAAATGGCAGCCCGCAGGCGGATGCAGCGGCGAGGGAATCTCGCCCGAGATCGCCACGTAGGTCTTCTTGCGAACCTCCAGTTTAGGCGCTTCAGCCAGCAACGCTTGTGTGTAGGGATGATTGGGCGACGCAAAGATCGCTTCCGTGGGCGCAGACTCCACCACACGGCCGAGGTACATGATGACCACCCGGTCGCTCACGTGCTTAACCACGCCCAGGTCATGGCTGATGAACAGGTACGTGAGGTTCAGTTGCTCGCGCAGGCGGATGAACAGGTTCAGCACCTGCGCCTGGATCGACACGTCCAGCGCCGCCACCGACTCATCGCAGACGAGGAATTCCGGCTTGACCGCCAGCGCCCGTGCAATGCCGATGCGTGCCCGCTGCCCGCCCGAGAACTGGTGTGGAAAGCGCCGCATGAGGCTGGGGTCCAAGCCGACGCGCGTCAGCATCTCGGCCACGTAGTCGCGCTGTGCCGCTGCCTCGACCATGCCATGCACGACGGGCGCCTCGCCTACGATGTCCTGCACGCGCATGCGTGGGTTGAGCGATGCGTACGGGTCCTGAAAGATCATCTGGATGGCGAGCTGCTTCTCGCGGCGGCGCTCGGGCGGTAGACGATCGAGATCGACGCCCTTCCACAACCGTGTGCCGGCGGTTGGTTTGTGCAGACCGACGGCCAGTCGGCCGAGCGTGGATTTGCCGCAGCCCGACTCGCCCACCAGCCCAACCACCTCACCCACAGCGATGTCCAGGTCGACATGGTCCACCGCGTGCACCACCTCTTGCGTCAGGCCCGCGCCGAACCAGTTGGCGATGCGTGACGAGAGATCCAAGCCCTTGACGAAGCGCTTGGACATGCCCTGCAGCGAGAGGATGGGCACCGCCGCGCTGGGCGTGGCCTGGATCACCGCAGCAGCATCGTGTTCAGGATGCATCGCGTTCATGCGGCGGTCTCCTCGGGGCGAATGGTCACGGGATGGAAACAGCGCAGTGCGCGGCCGTCGTCGAGCGTCTCAAGCATCGGTGCCTGCTTGCAGACGTCGGTAGCGAACGCGCAGCGCTCGCGAAAGGCACAGCCGCTGGGCAGCGCCAGCAACGATGGTGTCATGCCCGGAATCTGCCGCAGCGGCGCACCGCGCGGGTTGCGCGAGGGCGCCGAGGCAATCAGCCCAAACGTGTACGGATGGCGCGGTGCCTCCAGCACCTGCCGCACGCTGCCCTGCTCGACAATGCGGCCGGCATACATCACGCACACGCTGTCTGCCAGGCCGGCCACCACCGACAGATCGTGCGTGATCCAGATCAGCGCCGTCCCGCTCTCGCGGCACAGTGCCTGCACCTCGGCCAGAATCTGCCCCTGGATCGTCACGTCCAGCGCCGTGGTCGGTTCGTCTGCAATGATGAGATCCGGCTTGTTGAGCAGCGCAATGGCGATCGCCACACGCTGACGCATGCCACCCGAGAATTGATGCGGGTACGCCGTCAGCCGCTCGTCCGGCGACGGAATGCCGACCCTCGCCAGCGCCGTGCGCGCCATGTCGCGTGCCTGGGTTTTGCTCACGCGCTGATGCGCCTGCACGGCCTCGATCATCTGCGTGTCGATCCGCAGGACCGGGTTCAGGGTCATCATCGGGTCCTGAAAGATCATGGCGATGCGGTTGCCGCGCATGTCGCGCATCTGGCGGGCAGACAGCGCGCGCAAATCATGCGTGACGCCGTCGCGGCCGGTCAGCTCGATCCGCCCGCCAACCACGCGGCCTGGCTCGTCGATCAAGCCCATGATGGAGTAGCCCGTCATCGACTTGCCCGAGCCGGATTCGCCGACCAGGCCCATGATCTCGCCGCGGCCGACGGTAAAGGACACATCATCCACCGCTCGTGCGATGCCACCGCGCGTAGTGAATTGCGTTTGCAGGCCCTCGACGACGAGCGTCGGTTTGCTGTTGGCGGTCGTCATAGGGTCTGCAGGCGCGGGTTGAGCACGTCGCGGAGCTGGTCGGATACCAGGTTCATCGACACGATGGTCACGAGCAGCGCCAGCCCGGGAAAAAAGCTGATCCAGTACTTGCCCGACAGCATGTACTGGAACCCGTTGGCGATCAGCAAGCCCAGCGATGGTTCGGTGATCGGCACGCCCAGCCCCAGGAACGACAGTGTCGCCTCCAGCGTGATGGCCGAGGCGACCTGCAGCGCAGCAATCACGATGAGCGGAGGCAGACAGTTCGGGAGCAGATGCCGGAACATGATGCGCGACGGCGGCAGGCCCAGCACCTGCGCGGCCTCGATGTACTCACGTCTGCGCTCGACCAGTGCCGCGCTGCGCGTGGTGCGCGCGTAGTACGCCCATTGCACCGCGACCAGCGCGATCACGATATTCGTGATGCCCGGCTTGAGCAGCGCGAGCAGAATCAGCGCCAGCAGGATCGGCGGAAAGGAGAGCTGCAGATCGGCAACGCGCATGATGAGCGATTCGATGCGCCCGCCTGCAAAGCCGGCAATCAGCCCGAGCGTTGTGCCCAGTACCAGCGCGAACACCGTGCTCACCACGCCCACGCCCACGCTGATGCGCAGCCCATAAAGGATGGCGGAGAGGATGTCGCGGCCCTGGTCATCCGAGCCGAGCAGGAAGGTCATGCCATCGGAGGCCTTCTCACCGGGCGCGAGCCGCGAATCGAGCACGTCCAACTTGGCGAGGTCATACGGATTCTGCGGCGCAATCCACGACGCAAAAATCGCCAGCACGATGATGATGGCCAGCACGATCACACCAATCACGGCGATGCGGCTGGTGCAGAACTGCCGCACGAAGCGGCGCAGCGGCGTCTCTTCAGCAGCCGATTTTGCGGCGGGAGTAGCGGAAGTCGTCATATCAGCCCCGGCTTTCAGACAGGCGCACGCGCGGGTCGAGCACGCCATAGACGAGATCGACCACCAGGTTGATGAGGATGAACAGCGCCACGATCACCAGCAGGTAGGCGACGATCACGGGCCGGTCGAGCAACTGGATCGAATCGATGATGAGCTTGCCCATGCCCGGCCACGCATAGATCGACTCGGTCACGATGGAGAACGCGATCACCGAGCCGAACTGCAGCCCCACCACCGTCACGATCGGGATCAGGATGTTCTTGAGCACATGCACACCGACGATACGCGTGTTCGACAAGCCCTTTGCACGCGCGAACTTCACGTAGTCCTGCAGCATGGCCTCCTGCGTGCCCGCGCGCGTCAGACGAATCACCATCGCGATATTCAGCAGCGATAGCGTCACGCCCGGCAGGATCAGATGGCGGATGCCGTCGAGTGTCAGGAAGCTCACCGGCACGCCAAGCAGCAGGCGCGTCTCGCCACGCCCGTTGGACGGCAGCCAGCCGAGCTGCACCGCAAACACCATGATGAGCATCAGCCCGACCCAGAACGTCGGCAGCGAAAAGCCCAGGATCGAGATTGTCATGATGGTGCGGTTGGCCACACCGTTCGGGCGCAGCCCCGCCCACAGGCCAAGCGGGATACCCAGCACGATCGACAGCAGGATGGCAAAGATGGCCAACTCAAACGTAGCCGGCATGCGCTCGAAGATCAGCTTGAGCGCGGGCGTGCCCTGCGCGAACGACACGCCCAGGTTGCCGTGCAGAGCCCCGTTCAGGAAGTACAGGTATTGCTCCCACAGCGGCTTGTCGAGCCCCAGCGCGGCAATCGTCCGGGCGATGTCCTGTTGGTCAGCCTGCGGGTTGATGAGGATGTCGACCGGGTTGCCAATGGCGTACACGCCCAGGAACACCAGAATCGACATCACCAACAGCACCGCCACGGATTCCAGCAACCTTCGGATCAGGAATACCAGCATGTAGGGCCCGTTCTGTGGAAAGAGGGTTATTGCGGCTTGAAGCCGTGCGCGTAGGTGCGTTCGTCCGTGCGCGGCGTGTATGTGATGCCCTTGCGTGCCGCCCAGGTCGTCACCTGAAAGTGGACCGGGATGATGCCGCCGTCATCCACCACAATGGCCGTCGCTTCCTGCAGCAGCTTGGAGCGCTCGCCATCGTCCATCGTATAGAGCGCCTTTGTCAGGACGGCGTCCATCTTCGGGTTGCAGTACTGGCCCCAGTTGACCGTGCCGAAGCCCGTCTTGGAATCCTCGCACGCTACCAGCGCACGCAGCGGCGAGCTGACTTCGCCTGTCTGCGCACCCCATCCCACCAGGCCGAATGAGTATTCATGCCGGATGCTCTTGGCCGCAAACGTCGCCATCGGCATGCCTTCCACACGGGTCACGATGCCGATGCGCGTGAGGTTCTGCGCAATGGTCTGCGCAATCTTCTCGTCGTTCACGTAGCGGTTGTTGGGCGTCTGCAGCGTGATGCCGAAACCGTCGGGGTAACCCGCCTCGGCCAGCAGCTTCTTCGCGCCTTCCGGATCGTACTTGAGTGTCTTCAGGTTCGGGTTGTGGCCGAAGAGTTGCGGCGGCACAAGGTTGTTGGTCGGCTCGGACAGGCCTTCCATGATGCGGTCCTTGATGCCCTGGCGATTGATCGCCATGCTCATCGCGCGGCGTACGCGCGGGTCCTTCAACGGATTCTTGTCGAGCGGCTTGCCGTCCTTGCCCGTCACGTACGGCGATTGATCGCGTTTATCATCCGTATACAGATAGATGACGCGGTGCGAGATCTTCGAGAAGAAGTTCAGCGACGCATCCCCGCGCACACGCGCCAGGTCGGGCGTCGGCACATTCTCAATGGCTTGCACATCCCCCGACAGCAGCGCCGCGATGCGCGTCGCTCCGTTCGGGATGAAGCGCAGCGTCACGTGCTCCCACGCAGGCTTCGGGCCCCAGTACTGGTCATTGCGCACCAACTCGACACGGTCATCGCGCGCGTAGCTGACGAACTTGAACGGCCCCGTGCCGATCATGCCCTTGCCTTGCGCAAAGTCGTCACTCGACAGCCCCTGCGTCGCCTTCTTCTGCACGATGAACACCGATGTCAGGTCCGACAGCATCAGCGGATACGGCTGCGATGTCGTCAACTGGATCGTGTACTTGTCGATGATCTTCTTGTTGATGATCGCCTTGGTGTACGTGTCGAACTTGCCCGGGCTGTTGAGGATCGTGGCCGGGCGATCAAGCGACCATGCGACGTCTTCGCTGGTCAGTTCGCTGCCATCGTGAAACTTCACACCGGGGCGCAGCTTGAATTCCCAGGTCAGGTTGTTGACCATCCGCCACGACGCGGCCAAGCCGGGAATGATGTGGCTATCGGCGTCCATCTTCACCAGGCACTCGAACATGTGCTCCGACACGTTGATGTTCGAGAACAGGTTGTAGAAGTGCGGGTCCATCGACGTCGGCGGCGAGCTCATGCCGATCTTCAGATCCGCAGCCAGCGCCTGCGGGCTGGCCCCCGCCATCACACATCCCGCCACGCACATCACAGCGGCCACACGCCGCAAGGTCCGAATCATGGTCACGGCTCTTCTCCCCAAGAAGGAATCGATGGATCGATTTCGCTGACGGCGCGGCGGCGCTTCTGAAGAACGCTCGCGCCGACTATAGCGACGCGCACATGCGCTCGGCAATGTGCGGCGCCACAAATTGGTGCATCTCCCTATGCCGCCCCTCAGGAAACCTCCGAAAACAGGGACGTAATTGCATGGGCGAGGGTGAAAAGCAGGAAGCGTTCCATGTGACGAGCGAATGCAACGGCGACATGCATGCGGCGCACGCGCGTGTGCGGTGGGCCGAAGATTGCCCTTCGGCGTATCATCGAACGTGATTGAGACCTTTCAGCCAGAACACGAGTATCCCAATGAAGCTGATTCCAGAGATCCAAGCCGCGCAGCCCGAAATCCAGGCGCTGCGACGCGATATCCACGCACATCCCGAACTCTGTTTCGAAGAGCAACGCACCTCCGACTTGGTCGCCGCCAAGCTGACCGAGTGGGGCATCGAAGTCCATCGTGGTCTGGGCAAGACCGGGCTGGTTGGTGTCATCCGCAACGGCGAGGGCAAGCGCATCGGCCTGCGCGCCGATATGGACGCGTTGCCGCTAGCCGAGGTCAATCAGTTTGCGCATCGCTCCAAGCACGAAGGCAAGATGCACGCATGTGGCCACGACGGCCACACGGCCATGCTGCTTGGTGCGGCACACTACCTTGCCAAGCACCGTGACTTCAGCGGCACGGTGCATCTGATCTTCCAGCCAGCCGAAGAAGGTGGTGGCGGCGCACGCGAGATGATCAAGGACGGCCTGTTCGAGCGCTTCCCGTGCGACGCCGTGTTTGGCTTGCACAACTGGCCGGGCGTGCCGGTCGGAGCGTTCGGCACGCGCGTCGGTGCGCTGATGGCGTCGAGCAACGAATTCCGCATCACGATCAAGGGCAAGGGTGCACACGCCGCGCTGCCGCACAACGGTAACGACCCGGTGTTCGTCGGCGCGCAAGTCGTTTCGGCTCTGCAGGGCATCATCACCCGCAACAAACGTCCGATCGACACGGCTGTCCTGTCTGTGACCCAGTTTCACGCCGGCGACGCCACCAACATCATCCCGAATGAAGCCTGGATCGGCGGCACGGTACGCACGTTCTCCACGGAAGTTCTCGACCTGATCGAGCGCCGCATGGAGGAAGTCTCCAAGGGAATCGCCTCGGCTTACGACTGCACGATCGATTTCGCCTTCCATCGCAACTACCCGCCCACGGTCAATAGCGAGGCGGAAACACAATTCGCAGCGCAAGTCATGCGTGAACTGGTAGGCGCAGACAACGTGGATGCTGACATCGACCCGACCATGGGCGCCGAGGACTTCTCCTTCATGCTGATCGAGAAGCCTGGCTGCTTTGCCTTCATCGGCAATGGTGACGGCGACCACCGGGAGCAAGGCCACGGTTTAGGCCCGTGCATGCTGCACAATCCGAGCTACGACTTCAACGATGAGTTGCTGCCGTTGGGGGCGACGTACTGGGTGAGGTTGGTACAGAGGTACCTGGCGCGGGGCTGAGGGGGTGTTGTGCAAGCGTAAAAGCCACCGGGATCGGTGGCTTTTTTGTGGTCTGGTGCTTGGGCGCTTAGGGCAGCGCAGAAGAGATGGGAAGCGCGTTTTGCACGCGTAAAAGCAAACACCCCAGCTCGGGTGGAGCTGGGGTGTTTTATGGGAGAGCCTGGCGATGACCTACTTTCACACGGGAATCCGCACTA
>NZ_JAELUI010000186.1 GCF_016429285.1 Ralstonia sp. ASV6 | reverse complement strand
GATTGATGACGACACGGATTCGCTCATCACCATGCGCGTGCATAGCGCGCGCCTGCAGCTGAAAACTGTGCAGACAACGGCGCAGGCCGCAACGGCCGCACCGGCTTCGCCCGCCGAGACGGCCGCACAACGCGTGGCCGTGGCGGCGCGCCCGGTCATCGACTGCGCCAGCAGCGAGTTCGGGTCGGACTGCGATCTGTATCCGGCAGACCCCGGCTTTGTGCCGGCGCAGGCCGCTGCCCGCGCCGCTGAAGCGAAAAACACCAAGGCGGCGCTTGAGTTCGCCCGTCAGGCCGTGGAGGCTGCTCCGCAGGATGCACAGCACCGCGTTGATCTGGTCAACGCGCTGATCGACGCCAAGCAGGAGCGAGCAGCGACAAGCGAATCGAAGGCGATCGTTGACGATGGGCTGCTCGATGCCTTGCCCCCGCTTTCCGCCGCGTACATCGCGCAGCGCGCAGGCGATGACAAGGTTGCCTCCGACCTGTTCGAGCGCGCGGACCAGATCACGCCGTTGTCCGTGGACGAGCGTACGGATGCCGCCTATTCGGCTCTGGCGGCGCGCCGTAACCAGCTTGCCATCGCACATTTGGAACGCGCCATCGATGAGGGTCTGGCGCAGCCGGAGGGCGACGACCCGCCGCCCACGCCGCAGGCGATGCTCGACATGCGCGAAGCGCACGCAGAAGCCACGCGCAACTGGGGCTTTGATGCCACGCTCAGCTACCGTGGCGGCGGTATGCCATCGGGTCCGCTGCTGGCCACCACGCCCGGCGACGCCAACGCCTGGCAGGCGGGCCTGGAGGCGTACTGGCGCCCATTGGGTCCGCTGGGCGATCGGATGTTCGAGGTCTATGCCCGCGCCTTCGAGAGCTTTGGCGTCAAGGGAGGGGAGTCCAGCGGTGCCCAGACACTGCAGGCCTCAGTGGGCGCGCGCGTCAAACCGTTTGCCGACGTGAACGCGATCTTCGCCATTGAGCGCGTGATTCCGATCGGCTCCGCCGCCAACGGCGATTGGCTGGCGCGTGCAGCCTATTCCGACGGCTTCGGCACCGAGCGCCGCATCGATGTCCCGTCGTGGTGGACCGGCCGCCTGTACGCAGAAGCCGGGCGCTACCTGCAGGCCGGCACTAACTACGCCACCGCCAACGCCGAGTTCGGCCGCACCTACCGCATCGACAGTGTCAGCCCGCGCTGGACGGTATTCCCGTACGTGGTTGTTGGTGCGGACTACGACAGCAGCGTCAACAGCAGTGTGCCGATTGGCGCGGGGGTGGGAGTGTCCACGCGCTACGTCTTTCGCGAGAGCAAGTACGACGCGCCGCAGTCGTACGTCGACCTGTCCTTGCAATACCGCTTCAAGCTGGCTGGGGACGACCGGGCCCGCGGAGTGTTCTTCAACGCCATCTATTCCTATTGATCCTATGCAACGTCGCATGACATTGACCGACCTGATGCGCGCGCTGGGCACTGTGCTCGTGCTGGGCGTGCCCGCTTCCGCGCACGCCGCCGCGCAGGATGTTGCCAGCCTGTACGGCCCGCAGCCGCCCGCCAACGCCACGTATGTGCGCGTAGTCAACCTTGCCGCCCAGCCGGCCCGCGTGACGCTGCCGGGCAGCGAAGCCGCGCAAACGCTGGCAGCCGGCGCGTCGACGCGCTTGAGCGTGGTGACCCCAGGCACGCCGTTGCGTGTGACGGTCGATGGCCGCGAACCTGTGCAGGCAACTGCCGCAGATGCCGCAGGCGCAGCGTCAGCCAGTGACGCCACCGCCGGCCAGGCCATCACCGTGATGCTCACACGTGAGTCGCAAGGCTGGCGCGCCACGCGTGTGGCCAATCCGCAGGAGCGCCTGGATGCCATGCGCGCCACGCTGCGTGTCTACAACGTTGCAGGTGCCTGCACGGGGAAGATCGCCGTGGCCGACAACGGCCCCACCGTGTTTGCGCAGGTGCCTGCGGGCACGCAGCAGGCCCGCGCCATCAACCCGATTGCCGCTCGCCTGACGGGCAGCTGCGGCAACGCCACGACGGCGCCGCTTCAGTTGCCCACGCTGGCTGCGGGTGACAGCTACAGCCTGTTTCTGGCGGGCGATGCTGCCAAGCCTGTACTCACCGGCGTGCGCGATGACATCGCTTGGCCGCCTGCCAAGAAGTGAATCTCACCAACGAACTTGAAGGCCACACCATGACCGTATCGCTTCGTTCGCCACTCGGCTTCGACAGCCAGACCATCGATGCCCGCCGCCGCCGCGTGCTGTTCTCACTGGGTGCAGCACCGTTGGCCGGTGCACTGACCGGGTTGCCGAGCCTCGCCCTTGCCGTGCAGGGTGCGCAAGCGCCCGCCACCAAGGCTCAGACCATCATTGAAGGGCGCGACCGCTGGCTGTTCCCCGGTTGGGAGAGCCTGGCCGAAGACGATACCGGCGGCTGCCTGCAAGCGCTCGATCTTATTCGCAAGGCGGCCGACAAGCTCACCGCCGCCGATATCCGCACGGTGATCGTCATCGCACCGCTCAAGGCCCGCGCCTATGCCGACAAGCTGCCCGATGGCATGACGCTGTCACCGGCGGTGAAGGGCCGCTACGCCGCATTGGCTGCCCATGCCGGCAAGATCGGGCTCGACATGGTTGACGCGGAGGCCGCGATTGCCACCGTCAACCCGACCGACGACACCACGTTCATCCGTGCCGACTATCACTGGTCTGCACGTGCGGCCGAGGCCAATGCCGCCGCAACCGCCAAGCTGCTGCAGGCGCGCGGCTTGTTTACGGAGCGCACGGGTGGCGGTACCCGGCTTGGCAAATGGACCGAAGAGATCAGCTACGGCGATCTGGCCGACCTGTTGCCGCCGGAAAAGAAGAAGGCGGTCGGCAAGGACCACTTCTTCGTTCGTCAGGCCGGCAACAACAAGGACTTGCTCGACAGCGCACCGTCTGCGGTGCAGGTGGTTGGCAACAGCATGGTGCAGCCGTACCTCGGTTTTCCGCAGAAGCTCTCGAACGCCCTCGACACCCCCGTCGGTTTGACCTGGACGTTCGGCAACGTCGGCCCGTGGAAGACGTTGCTCAACTATCTGGAATCGCCCGCGTTCAAGTCCGCCAAGATCAAGGCGCTGGTCTGGCAGTTCAATGAAGGCCAGATGATGAACGGTCCGAATGCGGCAACGCAGTGGGATGCCGCCTCGATCATGGCGGAAGACGCGTGGCTGGCCCGGCTGGACAAGGCGCTTGTGCGATGAGTGACGGGCTCGCACGTTCTTCGGCAGCCGCACTGCCCGGCAAGGAGCCGGCAGAGGCTGTGCTGCCGGATCGGTCCATGCTCTGGCACCGGGCTTTGGCCTGGACCGTGGCGGTGCTTCTGGCCGTCGGCCTTGGCATGGCGGCGGTTGCACTGGCCCGGCAGGCCGACAACGGCGAGCCGTTCAATTGGGCCGGATGGCGTGACGGCACGCTGGGCCACCAGATTGAGAGTGCCATCGACGTGCCGTATGCACGCACGCTGCACCGCTGGCAGGCGGCAATACGTTACCGTGTGCTGGGCGATCTTGGCCCGCAGGTGCGAGAGGGCTGCCCAGGCTGGCTCTTCTACGCCGATGGCTTGCGTCCGCCACCGGCCACAGCTGGACAGGTGCGACAGGTTGGCGTGCCCGGTGCCGATGCGCTGCTCGATGCGCGCATCGCGACGCTGCGCCGCTATGCCGATACCCTGCGCAAGGACGGCATCCGCTTGGTGGTGGTGACGGTGCCCGACAAGGCGCGCGTAGAAGTGCAGGCGCTGTGCGGCCTGCATCAGGACGCACGCATGACACAGCGCCTGACTGGCTGGCAACAGGCCCTGGATGCTGCCGGTGTCACGCGTGTGGAACTGTTGCCTGCGTTGCAGCAGGCAGGCCCGGCGTACTTCCGTACCGATGTGCACTGGAACGCCAATGGCGCGCAGGCCGCCGCCAATGTCATCGGCGCGGCCGTGCTGCCGTTGCTGGGCGGGCGAGGGGAGGCACGCTTCGACCATCAGCAGGGTGAGGTCGAGCCGCGTGTCGGCGATCTGCTCACGCTGGCGGGCCTGGGCGACGTGTCCGATGCGTGGCGCCCGGCGCCCGATCAGGTGGCGCCGCAAACCATCAGCGCGGTGCATTCGGGTGGCTTGCTCGACGATGCGCCGCCGGTGGAAGTCATGCTAGCGGGCAGTTCGTTCTCACGGCGCAGCGAGTTTGCGGGGCGCCTGGGCGAACAGCTTGGCCGCGAGGTCTGGAACGTGAGCCTGGACGACGGCCAGTTCGACCGTGCCATGCAAGCCATGTGGGACAAGCGCGCAACGTGGCCCAAGAGTGTGCGCGTACTGGTGTGGGAAATGTCGGAAGACGCGCTGCACCTGCCGGTCAAGACCCTCCCCAACGGCGCCAGCCATTGAGGCCGAGATGCTATTCAACTCGTTCATTTTCCTGACGCTGTTCCTACCGGTTTCGATTGCCGGCTACTACCTGCTCGGCGCACGCTCGCCGCGCGCGGCGTCAGTCTGGCTGTGTGTGGCGTCGTTCCTGTTCTACGGATGGTGGAACCCGTCGTTCGTGCTGCTGCTCACGCTGTCGATCGCCTTCAACTTTGCAATGAGCTGGCTGATCCTCAGCAACCCCGCGGGCTCGCGTGCACGCCGCGCGTGGCTGGCCTTCGCCATCGTGGTCGATCTGGCGGTGCTGGTGCGCTACAAGTACCTGGCGGCATTGATCGGGGTTGTGGTGAATGCCGCCGACATCATGCCGGCCGGCTGGGTTGCCGTGGCGATGGAGGACGTGGCGTTGCCGCTGGGCGTGTCGTTCTTCACCTTCACGCAGATCGGCTATCTGCTCGACTGCAATGCCGGCATCGTCAAGGAGCGTGATCCGCTGGGCTTCATCCAGTTCGTCACGTTCTTCCCGCACCTGATTGCCGGGCCGATCCTGCACCACAAGGAAATGATGACGCAGTTCGCGCGCCCCGAGACGTACCGGTTGCGCGCGGAGAACCTGTCCATCGGCCTGACCATGTTCACCTGCGGGCTGGCCAAGAAGCTGTTGCTGGCCGATACGATTGCGCCATATGCCGACCACGGCTTTGCCGCGCCGCACGAGTTGCAGATGCTGGCCGCCTGGGGCGCCTGCCTGGCCTATGCGATGCAGCTGTACTTCGATTTCTCGGGCTACTCCGACATGGCGATGGGGCTGGCGAAGATGTTCGGGGTGCGCTTCCCGCTTAACTTCAACTCGCCATTCAAGGCCGGCAGCATCATCGAGTTCTGGCAGCGCTGGCACATGACGCTCACGCGCTACCTGACCAGCTACCTTTACTACCCGCTGGCCATGCGCATCAATCGCGCACGCATGGTGGGCGGCAAGTCGACCGGGCGGCTGGCGCAGCGCTCGGTGGGCGGTTTTGCGGCCACCGTGGCAGTGCCGACCTTCTACACCATGGGCCTGGCCGGGGTGTGGCACGGCGCCGGGCTGCAGTACTTCATCTACGGCCTGCTGCATGCGGCCTTTCTGAGCGTCAATCATGGCTGGCGGGCGTGGCAGGCTGCGCGGGCGCCGGCCGGTGCGCCGGCACAGACAGCGGCGCCCACGCGGCTGCGTCATGCGGCCAATGTGCTGCTGACCTTCTTTGCGGCGCTGGTGGCGTTCATCTTCTTCCGTGCCCACGGCGTGCATGACGCGCTGCAGATGCTGGGCGGCATGGCTGGCGTGCGCGGCATCGAGCCGCTTGGCTGGCCCGCCTGGGGCGAGGCCGGCATGAGCGGCCTGGAGTGGCTGCGCATCGTGCTGGGCCGCTCCACGCTGGCGCTGCAGATCGTGGTGATGCTGGCCATCGTCTGGTGCCTGCCTAACGTGCATCAATGGATGGGCCGTTTTTCACCCGCGCTGGAGCGTCCTGCCAATGCGGCTGCTGCGCGCTTTGGCTGGCGGCCCTCGCTGCGCTGGAGCGTGGTCATCGTCGCTCTGCTGCTGTTCTGCATGGCGCAGTTGCACGGTGAAGTGCGTTTTCTCTATTTCCAATTCTGACCGCGCTTAGTCGCAATCATGACCATGACTCAAATCGAAACCCTGCAGGCCGATGTGAAAGCGCTCGTAGAGAGCGTTGTGATGCGCACGGTCGAACCCAGCACGCCACTGATCGAATCGGGCCTGGTCGATTCCGTTCTGGCGGTCGAGATCGTGATGGCGGTTGAAGCGCAGTTTGGCGCGCGCGTGCCGCCTACGGAAATTGCCGAGCATCTGGCTTCGGTCGATGCGCTGGCAGCTTATATCCAATCCACCAGATAGGAGAGGGCGATGCGGCTTGATCTCAACACGGGTACGTTTGTCGATACCGGGCTGCGGCCCGACCACGATGCGGTGATCGGTGCTGACCGCACGCTCACCTGGCAAGCGCTGGCGGCAGAAGCGGCTGCCTGGTGTACGCAGGCACGCGCCGCAGGTTTTGCTGCCGATGTGCCGGTCATCATTCGCGGGCACAAGGAGGCAGCGTTCTTCGTTGCCATTGCCGGTGCGCTGATGCTGGGGGCGCCCTTCGTGCCTGTCGACACGATCTACCCGGATGAGCGCATGGACCGCATCGCGCGCACGCTGGGCACGCATGCCTACTACGACGCGCGCACCGCAACCTTCGAGCCGCTGCCGCACGCCAGCAGCCCGCAACCGCTGCAAGAGAAAGGGCTTGCCTACGTGTTGTTCACCTCGGGCACCACGGGTGAACCCAAGGGCGTGCAGATCGGCCGGGAAAGCGTCCACACTCTGATCGACTGGATGGCGCATGACTTTGCGCTGGGCACGGCACCGGTGTTCCTGAACCAGGCACCGTTCAGCTTTGATCTGTCGATGTACGAGGTGATGGCCACGCTCGCGCTGGGCGGCACGGTGGTGCTGGCCTCGCGCGAGGCCATTACGCAGGGCGATGCGTTCTTGAAAACGCTTGCCGCGCACGGCGTGACGACGTGGGTGTCGACGCCGTCGTTTGCGCAACAGCAGTTGCTGCAGCCGGATTTTTCGGGGCAGGGGCTGCCCACGCTCGATACCTTCCTGTTCTGCGGCGAGGTCCTTTCGGTCACGCTGGCACGGCACTTGCGCCAGCGTTTTCCAAAGGCGCGCATCATCAACACTTACGGCCCCACCGAAGCCACCGTGGCCACCACCTGGATCGTGGTGGACGACGCCATGCTTGCCGGCGCAGACAAGTTGCCCATCGGCTACCCCAAGCGCGGCAGCGAGGTCTTTGTGCAGGATGGCGAACTGTGCATTGCCGGGCCGCATGTGATGCGCGGTTATCTCAACCGGGAAGACCTCAACGCCACGCGCATGTTCTCGCACAACGGCACGCGCGGTTTCCGTACGGGCGACCTTGGGGCGGTGGATGAGCTCGGCCGTCTGTTCTGCCATGGCCGGATCGACGACCAGGTCAAGGTGGGCGGCTACCGTATCGAGCTGATGGAGATCGACGCAGCACTCGGCAAGCTGCCCGGCGTGCAGAACGCCGCTGCCGTGCCACTGCGGCGGCCCGATGGCTCGGTGGCACGCATTGTCGGTTTCGTGCAGCCGGCATCGGGCGAAGGGCAGTTGCCGGAGCCGTTGCCATTTCCGCCACACGACTGGAAGGCATCGCTGGGTGAGGCGCTGCCGCCGTATATGATTCCGTCGGAGTTGATCCCGCGGCAGACGTTGCCGGTGTCCGTCAACTTCAAGATTGACCGCGCCAAACTGGCACAGGATTACCGTGACATGCAACTCAACCCGATCCGCCACCCCGAGGGCAAGCACAATGGATGAACGCCGTCCTTCCTGGCGGTGTGCCGCGCTGGTCGTGGCGCTGGCCCTGTCAGGGGCGTTGACGGGCGGGGCGGCCGCGCAGGAGCTTGCCGGCGAGCCACTCGCGCAGGGTATCGTCTGGCAGCCGGATGCCCTGCACAAAAATCCGAAAGGGACTTGGGACAGGCTCGGTGTCAGCAACCTGCTGGTGCAATGGACGGCTGTGGACGACGCGGCCTTCGTGCCCGGCGCCAAGCCATCGGACATAGTGCACGCGCCGGATTGGGCGCGCATTGCCGCCGAGCCCTGGGCGCGCAACGTCATCGTCGGCTTGGCCGGCGCATTTGATGAAACCTGGGCGCGTGCCCACGTTGAAGAGCTTGCTGAGCGCTCGCGGCATCTGGTGGCGGTGCGCCCGCCTGTCAACGTTGAGGGCTGGTACTTCCCGGTTGAAGTCGACCCTACCTGGAAAGACATGGCGCGGCTCAGGCGCGCGCTGGATCGGTTGCCGCGCCCGCTGTGGATCAGCGTGTACGACCATAGCGAGCTCGGCGCCCAGCATTTTGCCGAATGGGTTGCGCGCTGGCTGCCTGCCGATGTGGGCGTGTTCTGGCAGGACGGTTGCGGTGCATTCAAACGTGATCCGGCCACCGCGCGCGCCTATGCGGATGCGCTGGCTGGGCGCTTTGGCACCGAGCGGGTACGTGTGATAGCCGAGGCGTTCCGCCCCAAACGCCGCGGCGGATTCCGTCCCGCCACGGCCTATGAGTTGGCGCCGCAACTGGCGCACTACCAAGGCTTCAAGGTCTACCTGTTCGACGGGCCGCACTACGTGTCGCCAACGCTGGTGGATGGCCTGCTCAAGCACCCGATGCGCAGTACGCCAGGATTGGCGCTGGACGCGCCACCTAAGGTC
>NZ_JAELUI010000185.1 GCF_016429285.1 Ralstonia sp. ASV6 | reverse complement strand
TCACAAAGTTCAAAGACAGTCTTTTTCTTGAGCAAAGCGTTCTGAGCGCGCTTGAAGAGCTGCCTTCAGAAATCTTGCGAACCGGCACGGGCCGTCGGATCGCCGGTTGGTTGACGAGTTCCGAACCCATCAGCAAGGTTGCTCGCCACTTGGCGTCGAGCATGCTCCAGTACTCAACCCTGCGCGGTGGGGTTGCTTGGTTGCGACTACAAGACCCCGCTGTGCTGTGGTGGCTCTGGTCGCTCCTTTCTCCTGTACAGCGCAAGGCTTTGCTCGGCCCCATTGAAATCTTCTGGCTGCTGAATCCTGCTGGCAGATTGATCGAGTTGCGGGCGGAATCCGTCGAAGCCAAAGATGCGCAGGCTGTGCTGGCTTTGAGTTCCGAGCAGTGGAAAGACGTCGCCTGCATTGCACCGCTAAACCTTGCGATCCGTGAATGGGGGCAGGCTCAGGTTGTGGGCGCCCGGTTCGATTCCCTCTGCGCGAGCGCGCTCGCTGCCGTGCGGCGGGCATGTGCTGCCGGTTTCACTGACCAGCGCGACCTCGCTGCTTACGCGCGTTGCGCCTTGGAAATCCATCCGGAATTTGACTTGCACGCGCTGGTGCAGGCTCGGCTTGCACAGCGCGGCGAGGACGACTATTTCACGAGCTTGATCGATGACCTGGAAGAGCAGGACTGGCAACGCATTGCGAACGAGAGCAGCGTCACGGCCGTAGACTGAAGCGCCATCAAGGCAGGGTCAGTTTCGTCAAGATAACCAAGAGAATTTCATGCCGCCTAGTGCATCCCCCAGCCAGTTCTGCGAGCAGTGCAAAGCCACCGGCCTGCCTATCCTGCCGGTGCGATATGCCGTCGTACCCAAGAACATTAATCCGGCGTTGCCAGATTGGGTCAGTGGTGATCGGGTGAAAAGTGTGGCGTTGGGTAATGATTTTCACTATGCGCTGCGCACGTTGCGCACCGGCTACCTGTATCTCTTCTATGACAAGAACGCACGCGGCTCCAAGCAGTGGGAATGTTATGCGGTTGGCGACGATGGCAGTCTGACGCGCCAACACGATCCAAAATCCGCGCAACCGCAAAGCACACCGGTACTGCAATGCTCGCGCCACGGTGCCAACAACACGCAGGTGCACTATCTTGTGATCGAACATCCTGAGAGATGCGGTGCGACTTGGATCGCCTATAGCGAACACAAGTGGAGCGACGAGACGCTCGCGGAGTACGAAAAGAACAGCAAGCTGCGCAACAAGCGCATGCAGACCATTCAGCCGGGCGTGATGGCCGCTGGGGCAAAGCACAGTCATGGCCAGATTGCCGACAAGGCCGTACTGGAGGCCGTGCTCGAGTACGCACCAACCACGCCTAAGGCTCCACTGCCATTTAATCCGCCTGTGGGCACCTTAAGCAACGAGGACGGTAGCTGCCTAACGAGCAGGCTCGAGCAGATGAGTACCCGCTATCCGTGGCATTTTCGAACCGATATGGCGGAGGGCACGGTAAAACACATGGAGAGTCGCGGCAAAGGCACGGGCAAGCCGAGCAAGCCTCATGTGCTGGCGCTCTGGGATGCCATGGGCATAGCGCACGAACTCAACGGTTTCAGAAACGATGCCGCCGGATGGATCAAAAAGTACGGCGATGAGCGGGAACTGCAGATTACGGCGCTCAATAGCTATGGCGGCCTTCAGAAAGCGCTGGAAAACCGTGCTCAGACGCAGGGTGAGGAATACATTCAGCGCGGGGTCGAAGACGGCCCGTTGCAGGACGGGATACGCGAACTTGAGGAAAAGTTGAAGTCGTCACCGGACGACGAGTATTTGAAAAAGCAACTCGAACAGTTCCGTAGTTTGCAATCCACACTGTCCTCTTCGGCTCCCCAGGTCGGTGCGGCGTTTGGCAAGAGCATGGCCGCAAAGGCATGGCCGCAGTATCAGGATCGCATCGATGATGCTGCCGGCAGGTTCAAAAAGAAGTTAGACGAATTCCAAGCGAAGGCGGCAGGCATCGTCGATCGACGTACCGTACCTCTCATTCACTGGTTGGAAGCAACGCTCCTGCTTGATACCTTGAACGACTACCACGGCCAGAATGTGCAAGATGGCTTGCGGTTTGAGCAGGACATTGGTGAAGCGATCTTCGGTCTGGGCTCTTGCAAGTCCGGTGCGCAGAAAATCACCGAGTGGGTCAAGCAGTGTAAGGCTTCGGTTGAGTCCAACTTGCTGTGGCGAACTGTGGCACTGAACCAGGACAAAGCACGCGAGGAACTCGATGCCAAACTGGCTGAAGCCGAGCGGCACAAGAGTAGTCAGACGCTCGCCAGCACGCTCACCTGGGTTGGCTATACCGCCAAGAGCATGAAGGCGATCGCAGACACCTACAAGAAGGCGCAAAGTGTTTTCGATGCCAACACCAAAGCGGGTTCGACCGCAGGTTCCAAGGCGTTTGGCGCGACGATCAACTCCGTCAAGATGCGGGGTGTTGACAAAGCCATGATCACTTTCGGCGACGCCGTGTTCAAGCACTTCCGCATTGATAAACTCGGCGACTATGTGAGTGAGAAGATCATCCAGCACATTTTCAGCATTCGTGCATTGGTCAACCCCATGGAGTCGGAGGACTTGATCGCCAAGCAAGTGGCGGCCGAGAAGCTTGGACGGGAGCAGGCGTTGCGCCGTCTGCAAGCAGCGAAGGCATTCATGAAGATGGATACGCCCGAGATACGCTCCAAGCAAGCTCAGGATCTCAAAGATGCCTGGGCGAAGTTCAAAGTGTCAGATGACGCGAAGGCACCACAGGCGATCAAAGACGCGCGGCTGGCCGTGGTGGTGATGCTGATCGAGGGGGTGAACTTCAGCAAGCTCATGGCCGAATGCAAGACCAAGAACGACATGAAATCTTGGTTAAGCCTGTTGGCATCGGGTATGTCGATCACCAGTGCGCTATTGGATATCGCGACCGTGCCGGTGAAGAACCTACCTGGGATGGGCGCGGAGACTTGGGGGTATCAGGTACTCAAAGGATGGGGGGGCGTGTTGAGTGGGGGTGCGTCAGTCATTGGTGGTGGGCTTGATGTAGCCGACGCCGTCAAGAACTATGACAAGGGTTATGGCTATTTGACGTTCCTCTACGCAGCGAAAGGCATCGTTGGGATTGGCTCCGGTTTTCTTACATGGGCTGTGACCTTCACTTATGCGGCGCCTCTCGTAGCTCGCTTGACCGGGCGAGCAGCTGCGGGCGTAGTCATCGAGGCCATTGGTGCTCGTGCAGCAGCGTTTGTCGGGTTGCGCATCTTGGGCATGGCTGCTGGAGGGTGGGTGACCGTTGGGTTATTCGGTATTCAGGTGATCATCTGGATCGTTACGCCCAATGCCATCGAAATTTGGATTGATCATTCAGCCTTTGGCAAGAAGCGAAAAAGCGGCGGCTATCAAACCGCCAAGGAACAAGACGAAAAGTTGTCAGCCGCTTTGGTTGAAATGGGTTTCCAGTAAATGAATATCGAACAACGATCCGAAGGGCTTGTGAAGCTCACTGGCACGATTGAGAACTACCGGGTTACCCGCGAGGAGGCTAGCTTTGTATTCACGGATACAGACCGTACCAAGCTAGGCGTGACGGCCATTGCGGCAGGCATCGCTGGGCTGAGCGGTCCAGCTATCGCAACTGCAGCCAACGCTGCCAGTGCTGAGGAGCATGCGGACTATGTCGAGTTTGATCTTGATGGAAAGCCGATCAAGGGTTGGGTTTGGCGAAGTCCTTTCAACAACGGTGATGACGTGGAAGTGGCAGCTGAATGGCGTGAGGATCATTACGAAACGGCCGGCATTGCTAGGCCAATCGACCGAATCATCGCGCTGTATCCGCACTGCTCGCGAGGCAAAGCGCGGCATATCAAGAATGCGGTGAAGTGGTGGCTTATCGGCGTGACGTTGTTCCTAGTAGGGGCAGGAGGGCCGGTGCTGGGGATCATGCTGGCATCCGTTGAATCCCCGCGCGACTTGCTGGCTGATGTTTTCCCCAATGGTCTTCTGGCGATGAGCATGTGTTTCTATGGCTTCTTTGGCCTCATGACCCTCAGCCTAGCCCGCAAGTGGATGCCCTTCGTACGCTTGACCGAGAGGGTATGCAGCACGTTGGGCATCCCCGATGCCGGCAACGTTGATCTGGTCAAATCTTCCAAGGCCCAACGCAAGCCTGATGACGCCGGTGAGTACGGCACCTTCTATTTCAGATACTGATGTTCTGGCAGGGTGACAAATCGTTGGTTGCACTGGCCGAGATGGGCATCCAATGAGCGCTGAACAACAACCTGAAGGGCTTGTGAAGCTCACTGGCACGATTGAGAACTACCGGGTTACCCGCGAGGAGGCTAGCTTTGTATTCACGGATACAGACCGTACCAAGCTAGGCGTGACGGCCATTGCGGCAGGCATCGCTGGGCTGAGCGGTCCAGCTATCGCAACTGCAGCCAACGCTGCCAGTGCTGAGGAGCATGCGGACTATGTCGAGTTTGATCTTGATGGAAAGCCGATCAAGGGTTGGGTTTGGCGAAGTCCTTTCAACAACGGTGATGACGTGGAAGTGGCAGCTGAATGGCGTGAGGATCATTACGAAACGGCCGGCATTGCTAGGCCAATCGACCGAATCATCGCGCTGTATCCGCACTGCTCGCGAGGCAAAGCGCGGCACATCAAGAATGCGGCGAAGTGGTGGTTCATTGGGGTAAGTATGTGGGTACTAGCATTTGCGCTCGTAATGCTGGTAATCACGGGGCCAAATGACTACTGGATTCTTGTAAGTAACAAAGCGTTCAGCTACGCCTTGATAGGTTCCTATGCCTTCTTCGGCATCATGACCATCAGCCTAGCCCGCAAGTGGATGCCTTTCGTACGCTTGACGGAGAGGGTATGCCGCACGTTGGGCATCCCTGATGCAGGTAATGTCGATCTGGTCAAATCCTCCAAGGCCCAGCGCAAGTCCGACGACCCTGGTGAGTACGGCACTTTCTACTTCCGCTATTGATTTGGTTCGAGAAGTGACTCGTCTTCGATTCTGATGACATCGGGGTCACTCCAAACCTGAAAAAATGAAACCCAGAATCAAATACACACTGTGGTCCGCAGCCGCGGCGTTTGCTTGCCTGCTCGTGGTCGTCACGGTGATCGATCAACGTCAACTGCGGCCGCTGGGCCAACCTCTTGCAGCGCCTGAGAAAATTTTCAAGACGGATGCAAAGCTCCCCTTTGACATCGCAGATGTGAAGTGGGTCGACGCCAATGGTGTCCAGCTTCTGACCGGCACGCTGCAAGACTTGAGGCAGGACAGCGACACAACGCCGCTCCCTGGTGAAATCCTCGATACGCTGCTCCCCTCCAGGGCTGAACGCCTGCGGGAGCGGAGCAACCAGATGGCGGCGGAGTCCGCCGTTCGGATGGCCGCGGCGGGCCATCGGGACTTGGCCGTACAGACCCTAATGGATCGTTTGGGCCGCGGGCACAAGCGGCAGTTCATTGCGCGCATGACGGACGAAGGCAGGATCGACATCCTGGCCAGTATCGAAGACGATCAGCCTCTCAGCCTAGTGACGGCACCAGGTGGCAAATGGATCGCGCTCGGCTCTGGTGAGTTCCCCAAGGACCGGCCCGATGACAGCCCGAGCTTCTACACGGCGTTTGTCAGCAACGACGGTGGGCGCACCTGGAAATTCGATCCGAAGATCACGGTGCCGTCCAGCACCGACTTTCACGGCTACGTATCGGAAACTCGCGCCTACGCCCTTGCTACGCGTTACGGCGGAGAGCGTGAAGCGTGGACGACGCTTGATGGCGGTCACTCTTGGCAGAACGTCGACTTGGGTAAGGCCGTCTGGCCGGACAATCCTGCACGTGAGCATCAAGTACGCGACACGCACTGGGCATTGTTGTCCGACCCGGCGGGAAACGCCGTCGGCTGGTCAACGATGTCGGTAATCACCGTGGATGATGAAGGGCAGGAAAAAAGCCGTAAGCCTATCGAGGCCCGCCGGTTTGAGCTGAGCCTCTCCGGATCGCAAGTTGCCGTGCGCAATGTTGCGGCCACGCCTGATGCCGGCCCGGCGAACGAGCCCAGCTACAGCATCTTGCAATCGGGTTCCGGAGATGCCCTGTTCGCACAGCCAGAAGGCCGCTTGCGTTACCTCGACCCGAAAACCAGGAATTGGACGACAAACACCATCCCGGACATTCGTGGCGCGTCCCCCTGGATAGACACCGACAAGATGTGGTCGGGCAAGGATGTCTGGGTTGTGCGAGCCCGTGGAGATACGGCATGGAATATCGTCGCCTGCTATATGCCGCCGTATTTCGGTAATACGCGCAACTGCGGAGGTACATCGGCCGAAGCCTATTTCTATAGCCGGGACAAAGGCCATTCCTGGACGCCGTTTCTCCTGCCGCGTTCGCCTGGCGAAAGCGACTACACCATCAACGTCATTGGATGGGATGCCCGGCGGCAAGGCCTGCTTGTCATGCGACGTGATCCGGAAAATTCTGAGCGTGAGCAGATCGAACTCTATCGCTTACCGGAACGTTCGTAAGCGGCTCGATGCATACGAGTACGTGTAGCTTTGCAAGCCGAACGGCACGAGCCAGTCATGCTTGAAACTTGAGATCAGTACTACAGATAGCTACGGGCCACTTGTCTCCACCTGCGATGGCAGAAACTCGCTCCAAACTGCAACCCCAAAGCCCCTACTGGTATGAGGATCTGCCCTCCCCTACGGCTGCGCTCGATGCGGGGAAGAAGGGCGATCAACCAGATCCTGGTCTTGATGTCCGCTACATCGATGCTGCTGTGTGCGAGCTGTCACGGGTCACATCGATCCAGCGCGGCTTCGGTTTGATGTTCGGTATCGGCATATCGATCGGATTCGTTGCCATGCTGCCGTTCCTCGCTGAGATATATGCGGATGGCAAGCCACAAGAGTCCCCATTCATGGCATCGTTCCTGATGGTGGTGCTATTGGTGCTCGTGGTGCTTCTGATCCACATGATCAAAAGAGCAATCAGAACGCCGCTGGACTTGCCGGTCTTGTTTGACAGGAACAGTCAAAAGATTTTCGCGCTGGAGTATCTCGCGAAGCCCAATCCGTTTGTGAAGTGGAAAACGGTGATTAAGGAGTTTGACTGGTCTTGCGTTCAGGCCGAAGTTGGAAAGATTTCGGGGTACAACGGGAAGACCTATTCAGTGCGGTACGGATTGATTCTCGCGCAATGCGAGCAAGGTACGACCAAGGTTGAGGACCGGATCATCTTGAAGCAGGACGTGGGTGGTCCACTGGTACTTCACAAGATGTGGGCATACATTCGCTGCTACATGAATGAAGGGCCGGAGCGTCTGCGGGCGATCAAGCCGTTTCCGCGCGACGTTAACTTCAGGCGCTGCGTGCTGGAGTTCTATCCGCTGTTTGATCGGACGGCGGAGGGCAAACGCATTCGCGCAAGCATGCACATCATTGAGCAAGTCCTTCTGACGGTATTCTGCGTGCCGCTGTTCTGGCTGTTCCTGCCCGCGGGCGTGTTCGAGTACATCGGACAACGTCTTGCCCCAAAGCCGAAATGGCCTGCAGAAGTCATTTCGCAAATTGCTGCGCTGCGCGCGCAGGCAACGAATGGAGCCTAGGGTCGCACGCTTGGCCAATCAAGCTGTTCCCGTACACGTGATGCTTCTGGCGCCGTCTTCTGGAGTTCTATCCCTGTATGCCTCTGTGCTTACCAGTAGCGTGGGATAACGCGTCCGCATTGTCACGTTCGCCCAGAGTCGTGAATAAAAAGATGCACGGAACGCCAAGATCCAACGATGTTCACATTTGAAGCCGCCTTTCATCGTTATCGGCGCAAGCATGGCATCGCCAGGGCACTGGAGGACTATGCCGATTTGCAAGACGCTCCCATGAAGCACGCGCTTGATGCCACCTCGTCCGAACCGGCCATCTTGTGGCCCCCCAAGCCCACGGTCTTTGATTTCAACGAGCACTTCCTGGAACTGAGCAATCTGCGCAACGACGGACTGCCGCGCTGGATAGCCTTGATGCTCCTGGTGGTGGTCATCCCGCTATGTCTGCTGATGAGTGTGGGTGCACTGTGGTTCTTGTGGGATATCGTGTTTGTTGGCAATCCGCAGATGCCGTTTCCACCGAATTCCTTCAAGGAGCTTGGGTTGCTTTTGGGGATGTTGGTGCTCTCCGTGCTCGGTGTGCCCATGACCCTCATGCTGTGGCGCGAATGCCAAGGCCAGGTACTCACAGCGCGCTGCGCGCGTTATCGCTTCAACCGGACCACAGGCAAGGTCTATGTGCTGCGGCCCGCGCGATGGGGAGGCAACGCAGTACTGGACTGGTCGCGTGCCCAAGCGCATGTGCATTGGGCACCGCCTCCTGAATCGGCGCAGAGGCAAGGCGATGCGGCCTCGATCAACGATACGACTCAGCAACTCCGAAGAGAGGTGGATTTGTCGCGACGCACCGGCATGGAGATGGATGGCGGTCTTGTTCTCTCCGGACTGTTGGATCTGATCTTCAGTTTTAGCGTGCCAGCCTATGAACTGTCCGACGAAGCACGCCAAAAGCGGCGCAACGCAAGTGAGAGCGGCTGCCTGCTGTTGTACTGGCCACCGCTGGACGCAGCGGATCCGCAACGACGTGGAGAGGATCTGATCTGGGTTGGGCCGCGGAACAGCGGCGAGCGTCTTTGGCGCTACATACAGACGTTCATGCTGAAGGGAATGGATGCTGTGCAAG
>NZ_JAELUI010000184.1 GCF_016429285.1 Ralstonia sp. ASV6 | reverse complement strand
GGCGCTGGCGCGCAAATATGCGGATCGCATGGCGCATACCGAAGCCAATGCTGGCGCACCGGCCAGCCGCCCGGCGTAGTCACAGGGCCATCAAGCCCGTCGTTTCCGGCCAGTGGTAGGTGTGCACCCACGCATGCCCGCCATCGGCCGTCTCCAGCCAATCGCGGCTGACCGGCACACCACCCAGGGCTTCATAGAAGCCGATTGCGGCGGTGTTCACCTCGTACACCAGCAGATGGAGTTGCGCGACACCTTGGGCTGAGGCCCAGCGGGCAGCTTCGCCCATCAATCGCTTGCCGACGCCGTGGCCGCGTGCGGCGGGCAGTAGGTGGAGGTTGTCGACGAGCGCGCCCCACGGCATGTCGTCATGCAGCAGCGCGCAGAGAAACCCGATGGTCTGACCATCGAGATCGACACACCAGACGTGCTGGCCAGCAGCAGGAGCCATCATGCGCTCGTGCCACTTCGTCTGCATGTCGGCCTGCACCGCGCCATCGAGGTAGGCGTCCGTCAGGATGCCGAGCCCACGATACGCGCTCTGCCAGCTCCGCGTATGGATGCTGGCGATGGTGTCCGCATCGGCCGCACTACCTTGGCGCAAGATGACTTCGGCCATCAGACGCCCGAGTTGTGCGACAGCGGCGGGTTCTTGGCGAAGTACGCGCGGATGCCGCGCAGGATCGCGTCAGCCAGTTGATTCTGATGGCCCAGATCGTTGAGCTTGGCCTCTTCTTCCGGGTTGGAGATGAAGGCCGTCTCAACCAGGATCGACGGAATATCCGGCGCCTTGAGCACCGCAAACCCGGCCTGCTCGACGGCCCCCTTGTGCAGGCGGTTGATGCCGCCAATCTGCTCCAGCACGGCCTTGCCGACCTTCATGCTGTCGCTGATCTGCGCGGTGGTCGAGAGATCCAGCAGCACGCGCGTGACCTGTGCGTCCTTCGAGCCCAGGTTGGCGCCGCCAATCATGTCCGCGGCGTTCTCCTTGTTGGCGAGCCACTTGGCTTGCGCGCTGGAGGCACCACGGTCAGAGAGCGCAAACACGGACGCCCCGCGCGCTTCCGGCGTGACGAATGCATCGGCGTGGATGGAGACGAACAGGTCGGCCTGCACGCGCCGTGCCTTCTGCACGCGCACGCCCAGCGGGACAAAGTAGTCTGAATCGCGCGTCATCATGGCGCGCATGTTGGGCTGGGCGTCGATCTTGGCCTTGAGCATGCGGGCAATCGACAGCACCACGTCTTTCTCATGCGTGCCCGCAGCACCAGTGGCGCCTGGGTCTTCGCCGCCATGACCGGGGTCGATGGCGACGGTCAGCAGGCGGCGCATGCGCGTGCCGCCTGCCGGCCCACGCGGCACGGGCTGCTCGGGCACGATCTCCAGCGGCGGTGTCATCGGCGCATTGGCAAGCGTCGATGGCGGCGTCGCGGGTTTCACGGGCGGCGTCTTGACCGGTGGCGGGCGGCTGGCAATCGTCGGGCGCGAGTCGGTCACCGGCGGCACGGCGGGCGCAGTCGCCCCCCCTCTGCTCTCACGGCGGGCCAACGCGGCAATCGGATCATCGTCG
This sequence comes from Ralstonia sp. ASV6, assembly GCF_016429285.1. Lineage (GTDB taxonomy): Bacteria > Pseudomonadota > Gammaproteobacteria > Burkholderiales > Burkholderiaceae > Ralstonia > Ralstonia flaminis. The sequence continues at coordinate 7,337 of NZ_JAELUI010000184.1, read as the reverse complement.
TCCGCCGCGGACGACTGCGGCACCGGCGTGCCGCCCGAGGCAGCAAAGCGCTCCTGCTTGCTTTCGGTCGCTTGCACGAGCTGCATCAGCGGATCGGGCGGGTTGGTCGGGTACAGGTCGAACACCAGCCGGTTGCGATAGCCGGCAATCGGCAGCAGCGTAAAGACCTGCGGGTTGACGCTTTCCTTCAGGTCAAACACCAGGCGCACCACGCTGGGCCGGTTCTGGCCCACGCGCACCTGGCGGATGTACGGATCGTTCGGCGTGATCTTGGCAACCAGCTCGCGCAAGGTCGGGTTCAGATCCAGCCCCTCGACATCGACCATCAGGCGGTCCGGATCCTTGATGAGCTGGTGCGTGGCCTTGAGCGCGACGTCGGATTCGATGGTCACGCGCGTGTAGTCCTCCGCCGGCCACACGCGCACCGCCACGATGTTGGCGCCGCGTGCGATCTGCGTGCCGGCCAGGCTGAGGATGACGGTTCCCGCACCAGCCTTGGCCATGCGCGTGAGCCATTGCCTGCGGGCGTGGCTCGGCAGGGTGGAATCGTCCGGTTGATCGGTCGGCAGATGCTTGATCAGCATGGGGGCAGAGGTTGCAACGACTGTAAGAGTTGAAGGCCGGTCTGCGTGCAAGCACTCAGATGGGCCAGGCGCGGTGCATGTTCAACGCCGTCATCGTAGGTTTCGTGCACAACGTCAACGGCCAAAGCGATATGAAGATCGGGCGTACCAAGCAACGCCTGTGCCTTCTCGGGCCATTCGACCAGGCACAGCGCGGGTTCGGCAAAGCAATCGCGAAAGCCGGCGTCGGTCCATTCTTCGGGGTCGGCAAAGCGGTACAGGTCGAAGTGATAGACCTTCTGTGTGCCGGTGGTTCCCGTCACGTCATACGGCTCAACCAGGGTATAGGTGGGGCTGCGCACGCGCCCGGTATGGCCCAGGCCGCGCAGGATGGCGCGCGACAGCGTAGTCTTGCCCGCCCCCAGATCGCCTGAGAGTTGCACCTGCACGGGCCGCGGACCCAGCGCCAGCACGGCCTGAGCGAGCGCCGCTCCGAAGGCCGAAGTGGCCGCCTCGTCGACAAGCGGCACGGTGCGCTCGGCAAGCGGTGAGTTCAGACCAGCGGGTGTGGCAACAGGGGGCACAGTAGGCATTGCGTACAATTTGGGCATGTCCGCCACCCCCACGCCATCGCTCGACACAAACCTCGATGCACGCCTGCCTGCTAATGCGGCAGATGTTGCTGCGCTGGTTGCGCAGATCCGCGCCTGGGGCGCCGAGCTCGGCTTCGATGCGATCCGCATCGCCAGCGTCGACCTCTCGCACGCTGAAGAAGGGCTCCAGACGTGGCTTGCGCAGGGGTTTCACGGTGACATGGATTATATGGCGAACCATGGATTGCTCCGCGCACGTCCCGCCGAACTTGTTGCCGGAACGGTACGCGCCGTGGTCGCACGCATGCCGTATCTGCCACATGACACCAATGCGCGCCCGGATCAGCCAGCAGCAGGCAGCGACTGGCGCACCGTCGAGTGGGACCGCATGCGCCGCCCCGAAGATGCCACCATCTCGCTCTATGCGCGCGGCCGGGACTACCACAAGGTGCTGCGCCAGCGTTTGCAGAAGCTGGCCGAGAAGATTGCCGGCGCGGTCGGGCCCTATGGCTTTCGCGTGTTCACGGATTCCGCACCGGTGTTGGAGGTGGCATTGGCCAGCAACGGCGGCCTGGGCTGGCGCGGCAAGCACACGCTGCTGCTTGATCGCGATGCCGGCTCGATGTTCTTCCTCGGCGAGATCCTGGTCGACCTGCCGCTGCCAGTCGACCCGCCAGTCGAGCCGCATTGCGGCAATTGCACGCGCTGCATTGACGTCTGCCCCACGCAGGCCATCGTCGCCCCGTACACGGTGGACGCGCGCCGCTGCATCTCGTACCTGACCATCGAGCACAAGGGCAGCATCCCCGTGGAGTTGCGCGAGGCGATGGGTAATCGCGTCTATGGTTGCGACGATTGCCAGCTCATCTGCCCGTGGAACAAGTTTGCGGTGCCGGCCAACCTGCCGGATTTCGACGTGCGCAATGGATTGGATGCGGCCACGCTGGTCGACCTGTTCGGTTGGACCGAAAGCGAATTCAACCAGCGCCTGGAGGGCAGCCCGATCCGGCGCATCGGGCATGAGCGCTGGCTGCGCAATATTGCGATTGCGCTGGGCAATGCATTGCGCGGGCCGTTGCCGGACGCATCGCGTGCGCAGTTGCGGGCTGCGCTGCATGCGCGGGCCGATCACCCCTCCGAACTCGTGCGTGAACACGTCGCCTGGGCGCTGGCAGCCTGACGGCAACGCAATATCCCGCGCTTTAATTCCCCATTGGAGTCAGGGGCGGCTATTGTTTTAAAAACAAGACAATTCACATCTAGCACAAATAGAAGAAACCGTGGTTAACGCTAGATGAAGCCACCCCTTATACCTGGCGGTACGCAAACGGTTGCGAATCAGGGCAGACACCAATGGTTTTGAAATAGAAATTTGCAAAAATAGAGCCTCACAAAAAAACGCTTGTTTTCGATGTTCTCCGCCCTGTTTTTTCTTCGTCGCGCATTGCGTGAAGTGCGTGCCGGTGCATCCAATCGCATGCCCGTGGTTCGGCGCGCATGGCGCCACGGCATTGCAGGCACCGCACTGCTGGCCGCCTGCACGCTGCCGGCCTGGGCGACAGTGGACCTCGAGGGCGTGCACTTTGACGACGCAACGCGCCTTGCCGGCCGCGAACTGCCGCTCAACGGCACGGGGCTGCGCTCGGTGTTCGTCATCAAGGGCTATGTGGCGGGCCTGTACCTGCCTGAACGCGCGAAGAATGCGGCGCTGGTCCTGGCCATGAAGGGGCCGAAGCGGCTGCAGATCCACCCGCTGCGCGATGTGGGTGCCGACACCTTCATTCACGCGCTGAATGACGGCATCCACCGCAACCAGACCGAAATCCAGCTGCAGCGGCTGTCCGACCGTCTGACGCAGCTGGAAGACGCCATGCGGCAGATCGGCTCCACCCGCCGTGGCGACACCATCAACTTCGACTACACGCCTGACGCCGGCACCACGGTCAGCATCAACGGCGTGGCACGCGGCAAGCCCATCCCCGGCGAAGATTTCTACCAGGCCGTGCTCAGCATCTTCATCGGCAACAACCCGGTCGACCGGGATCTGAAAAGCGGGCTGCTCGGAAGCTGACGATCCGCCTGCAAACCCGCGGGCCGCGATGCTACGTATCGCGGCGCACGCCCGGCGCCGAGCGACGTGCTAGATTCGCGGGATCGTTTTTCCGCGCCGGACTTCGCCGTCATGCACTCCCCTTTCGATGCCGTTCTCGAAGCGCCCTTCGGCAAGCTGGGCGTGCGCGTGGCCGACGGCACCCTGCGTGAACTCGTCTACCTGCCGGAGAGCACGCCCACGGTCGATTCCAGCAATGCGCTGATCCGCAAACTGGCCCACCAGCTCGATGCGTACTACAGCAACCCCAACGCCGCCTTCGATATACCGCTCACGCCTGCCGGCACGGATTTTCAGCACCGCGTGTGGAATGCCATCCGCGCCATCCCGTGCGGCAGCGTGATCACCTACGGCACCATCGCCCACCAGATCGGCAGCGTGCCGCGCGCGGTGGGCCAGGCGTGCGGCGGCAACTGGTTTCCGATCCTCATCCCATGCCACCGCGTGGTGAGCGCCTCGGGCATTGGCGGGTTCTCGCACCATACCGATGGCTACCTGCTGAACATCAAGCACTGGCTGCTGCGCCATGAAGGCGTGATGCTGATATGAGAAAGGCCGCACTGAAAGACGCCGAAGCCCCTGCCCTGCCCCCGCAGAGTGCTGACGCCATCCAACGTTTCTGCGATGCGCTCTGGCTCGAAGATGGCCTCGCGCGCAACACGCTCGATGCGTACCGGCGCGACCTGACGCTGTACGCGCATTGGCTGGCCGAGCGCAGCAAATCCATTGCCGAAACCGAAGACGGCGACCTTGCCGACTACTTTGCCGCGCGACATGCCGAGAGCCGCGCCTCCACGGCAAACCGACGTCGCACCGTGTTCAAGCGCTTCTTTGTATGGGCCTTGCGCGAACACGTGGTGACCACCGATCCGTCGCGCCTACTGCCCACGGCCAAGCAACCACCGCGCTATCCGAAGACGCTGTCCGAAGCACAGGTCGAGGCGCTCATCCAAGCGCCTGATGTCGACACGCCGCTCGGTCTGCGGGACCGCGCCATGATCGAGCTGATGTATGCGAGCGGCCTGCGCGTGTCGGAGATCATCGCATTGAAGACCGTGGAAGTGGGCCTGAACGAAGGCGTGGTGCGCGTGATCGGCGGCAAGGGCGGCAAGGACCGGCTGGTGCCATTTGGCGCCGAGGCCGGTGACTGGCTGCGGCGCTATCTCCAGGATCGTCAAACGGGCCGCACGGCGCTGCTCGGCGAGCGCACCGCCGATGCCCTGTTCGTCACCGCCCGCGGCGAGGGCATGACGCGCCAGGCGTTCTGGTACCTGATCAAACGCTACGCATTGCTGGCTGATATTCACGCACCGCTCTCGCCGCATACGCTGCGGCACGCATTTGCCACGCATCTGCTCAACCACGGCGCCGATTTGCGCGTAGTGCAGATGCTGCTCGGCCACGCGGACATTTCCACCACGCAGATCTACACCCACGTCGCACGTGAGCGGCTGCGCACGCTGCATGCGCAGCACCATCCGCGTGGATAGCATCCCGCCTTCCTCCACATGAGCAAGTCCAAGCACGTTTCCGAAACGCCCGCCACGCAGTTCCTCAAGGCGCATGGCGTGGCCTTTACTGAACACACCTACGACTATGTCGACAAGGGCGGCACGACCGAATCGTCGCGCCAGCTTGGCGTGAATGAACACGCCGTCGTCAAGACACTGGTGATGGAAGACGAGCATGCCAAGCCGCTGATCGTGCTGATGCACGGCGATTGCTCGGTCTCCACCAAGAACCTCGCACGCCAAACTGGCCGCAAGAGCGTGCAGCCGTGCAAGCCCGAAGTGGCACAGCGGCACAGCGGCTACCTGGTCGGCGGCACGTCGCCGTTTGGCGTGCGCAAGGCGATGCCGGTGTACGTGGAAGCCTCCGTGCTGGAGCTGGAGCGCATCTATATCAACGGCGGCCGGCGCGGCTTTCTGGTAAGCATCGCGCCCACGGCGCTGACCACGGTGCTGAACGCGCAGCCCGTGCACTGTGCAAACCCCGATTGAAACGTCCGGGGTGGCTGGTGCACGCTTGCGGCCACGCTACAATCGCGCAGCCTGAATTCACAGAACACCTATGTCCCCAGTCGTCGCAACCGTTGTTTTTGCCGTGGCCGCCTACCTGATCGGCTCGATCTCGTTTGCCGTGGTGGTCAGCCGCGCCATGGGTCTGGCGGACCCGCGTACCTACGGCTCGGGCAACCCGGGCGCCACCAACGTGCTGCGCTCGGGCAACAAGAAGGCCGCGATCCTGACGCTGCTGGGCGATGCGGCCAAGGGTTGGCTGGCGGTGTGGCTTGCACAACTGCTGGCCCCGCGCTTTGGCGTGGACGAGACCGGCATCGCGCTGGTGGTGATCGCCGTGTTCCTGGGCCACCTGTATCCGGTGTTCCACCGCTTTGTCGGCGGCAAGGGTGTGGCAACGGCGGCCGGCATCCTGCTGGCGCTCAACGTCTGGCTGGGCCTGGCGACGTTGGCAACGTGGATCATCATCGCCGTGTTCTTCCGCTATTCGTCGCTGGCGGCGCTGGTGTCGGCGGTGTTTGCGCCGTTCTTCTATGTGCTGATGTTCGGTTTCGACTGGATTGCCGGCGCCGTTGCACTGATGGCCGTGCTGCTGATCGCGCGCCACCGCGCCAATATCGCCAAGCTGCTGGCCGGCAAGGAAAGCCGCATCGGCGAGAAGAAAAAGGCCACCTAGTTCCGCAACTCGGCGCGCACGGAATGGGCGCGCCGATGCTCTCCCGGCGGTCGCCCCGTGTGCCGTCGGATCAATCGCCGGAAGGCGGACATATCCTGATAGCCGCACTGTTCGGCAATCGCCGTCAGGCTCAGCGTGCTGACTTCCAGCAGGTGACACGCGCGCTCCACGCGCAGCTGGTGCAGCAATTGCAGCGGCGACGTCCCTACCGTCTTCGTGAAATGCCGCAGCAGCGTCCGCTCGCTGGTCGACGCGGCGGCGGCGAGTTTCCCCAGATCGAATGGCTCATGCAGATGCTGCTGCAGATAGCGTCGCGCGCGCAGCACGACACTGTCGCGAATGGCCGGCCTGCTGCGCAGCCAGATACCGATGGCCTCGCCGCGTGATGGGTGGTCGAGCGCCGTATTGCCCAGCGTGCGCGCCAGCCGTGCATCGGCCAGCCGCGCCACGACACGGTGCATCAACGCCACACCATGCTCCATCGCCCGCGCGGTAATGACGTTGCCGCTGCTGACAATGGCCTGCGCCGGCACCACCTTCAACTGCGGGAAATTGCCCTGCACCCAGCCGGCAATCAGCCATGTCACCGTCAGCCGCTGACCGGGTGCCAGCACGTCGGCCAGCATCGCCACACCGGTAAAGGGTGACGCCACCAGCCGGCCCGCCTCCAGATAGCGGCGGATGGTGGCGCGTTCCAGCTCCAGCAGGGCCAGGCGCTGCTCCATCGTGCCGATGTGATCGAAGTGCAGCGGCGGGACGATCAGCGCATCGCCAAGCAAGGCGTCGTCTTCCGGTAGCGCATCGCAGCGGCAAGCGAGCGTCTCTGCGGACGCCTGCCAGCGCCCGGGGTCACGCGCAACGAGCCGCCAGCCGAACACCGGGGTCTTGGCGGCATTGGCCCGCTTGCCGGCCTGCATGGAAGCCAGCGCGTTGGCCACGCCAAGCGTGTCAGCAGCCGTTGCCAGTGCGGAAAAGCCGGCGTCGGGAAAGGTCAGCAGGTCGATGTTGGGCATGCCGCAGTATAGGCACGGGCAGCAATCCACGTGGCGGGATTAACCCCAACTCTGGCGGGAATACCTCTTTCAGATCAGACCCGTCCGATTGAGGATGCGACGGTGGCTGCGCACAGACGCGGCCGCTGATAACAACATCAGGAGACTACGCACAATGCAGCGATTCATGCAGGGATTCGCACTGCGCGGCACGCTTGCCATGGCCGCGCTTGCGGCGCTGGCCGGCTGCGCAAGCACAACCGGCAGCGGCTGGGCCACACCTTCGGACACCGGCCTCTCGGCCGAGATCCGCCGCACCGCCTTCGGCATTCCGCACATCCGCGCCAACGACTACGCCAGCCTCGGCTTCGGCATGGCCTATGCC
>NZ_JAELUI010000183.1 GCF_016429285.1 Ralstonia sp. ASV6 | reverse complement strand
GTCCAAGGAAGTGCCGACGTTCGATGCGCTGATTGACGGCGGTGAAGACAAGAGCGAGCTGGTCGATTTCTTCTCGCGCTACGGCTTCAAGACCTGGCTGCGCGAGGCGTCTGGTGAGGCGCTGCCCGATACGCGCAGCGTAGGCAGCGCACGTAAAGCCGCAACGCCCGTCAAGAACTATGCAGACAATGCTGCCGCACAACAGCAGGCCAGCCTGTTTGACGTTGAAGCGGCGCCCCAGGAGGTGAAGTACGAGACGGTGACCACCGAAGCGCAGCTTGAATCCTGGATGCAGAGGCTGGATGAAGCAGACCTCGTCTGTATCGATACCGAGACGACCTCGATTGATCCGATGCTGGCGCAACTGGTTGGCATTTCGCTATCGGTCACACCAGGGCAGGCGTGCTACATCCCGGTTGCGCATCGCGGGCCGGATGTGGCGGGGCTGGATGCAGCAGCGCAGCTCTCACGCGATGCCGTGCTTGCGCGCATGAAAACCTGGCTGGAAGACGACGCCTCAAAAAAGGTTGGTCAGCATCTGAAGTACGACGCGCATGTGTTTGCCAACCACGGCATCGCGTTGCGCGGTATCCAGCACGACACGATGTTGCAGTCGTACGTGCTCGAATCCCACCGCAATCATGGCATGGACGCGCTGGCCGAACGCGTACTGCAGCTGAAGACCATCACCTACGAGGAAGTGTGTGGCAAGGGCGCCTCGCAGATTGGCTTTGACGAAGTGCCGCTCGATCGTGCCACTGAATACGCTGCTGAAGACGCTGATATCACGCTGCGTTTGCACCGCGCGTTGTTCCCGAAGGTGGAGGCTGACGACAAGCTGGACTACGTCTACGAGCAGATCGAAATGCCGACCTCCATCGTGCTGCAGAAGATGGAGCGCAACGGCGTGCTGATCGACGGCGAGCGCCTTGCCAAGCAGAGCACCGAAATCGGCCAGCGCTTGCTGGAGCTTGAGACGGAGGCGCACGCGCTGGCCGGCCAACCGTTCAACCTGAGCTCCCCCAAGCAGATTGGCGAGATCTTCTTCAACCAGATGAAGTTGCCGGTCATCAAGAAGACCGCCAGCGGCGCGCCATCGACCGACGAAGAGGTACTGCAGAAGCTGGCGGAGGATTACCCGCTGCCGAAGCTGCTGCTCGACTACCGGGGCCTGGCCAAGCTCAAGTCCACCTACACAGACAAGCTGCCGAAGATGGTGAACCCGAACACCGGTCGGGTTCACACGACTTACGGCCAGGCCACGGCGGTTACCGGGCGCCTGGCTTCAACCGATCCGAACCTGCAGAACATTCCGGTGCGCACGGAAGAAGGGCGACGTATCCGTGAGGCGTTTATTGCGCCGGAAGGCAGCGTGATCGTCTCGGCCGACTATTCCCAGATCGAGCTGCGCATCATGGCCCATCTGTCGCAGGATGAAGGCCTGATGCGTGCGTTCCAGGAAGGCCAAGACGTGCACCGCGCCACGGCTGCCGAGGTGTTCAACGTGACGCCGCTGGAAGTCACTGCCGACCAGCGCCGCGTGGCCAAGGTCATCAACTTCGGCCTCATTTACGGTATGAGCGCGTTCGGGCTGGCCAGCAACCTGGGCATCGGCCGCGATGCCGCCAAGCTCTATATTGATCGCTACTTCGCCCGCTACCCTGGTGCGGCGCGCTACATGGATGAGACACGCCAGACCGCCCGCGAGCGCGGCTACGTGGAAACCGTCTTCGGTCGCCGCCTGTGGCTGCCCGATATCAACGGCGGCAACGGCCCGCGCCGCCAGGCCGCCGAGCGTGCGGCCATCAACGCGCCCATGCAGGGCACGGCGGCTGACCTCATCAAGCTGTCGATGCTAGCCGTGCAGGGCTGGCTGGAAGCCGAGGCGATGCGCTCGCGACTGGTCATGCAGGTGCACGATGAACTGGTGCTCGAGGTGCCGCAAGCCGAGCTGGCCGTGGTGCGCGAGCGCCTGCCTGAACTGATGTGCGGCGTTGCGACGCTGCGCGTGCCGCTGGTGGCCGAAGTGGGGGTGGGGGCCAACTGGGAAGAGGCGCATTGATGCCTTGACTGCCTAGCCGCGCCATTAGGCGTGGCGCGGCTTTTCTTGCCAAGGCAGGCGGCGGAGGCCCGTAGCATGCGCATTCGATGATCTGTCATATCTGACTGCCTGGGGTTGCGGCGAGTTTTGCAATGCAGCAGACTGCATCTGAACGATGGTGTGATCGCAAAGATTCAAAGGCTTCAGGAGAACGATATGGCAGGGCAGACAGATGGCGCGGGCGGACCGCGCATCGTAGTGGTTGGCGGCGGCGCTGGCGGATTGGAGCTGGCAACGCGCCTGGGCGACAAGCTTGGCAAGCGCGGTGGCGCGCGAGTCGTGCTGGTTGACCGCAACCCGACCCATATCTGGAAGCCGCTGCTGCACGAAGTCGCCGCCGGCAGCATGGACCCGAACACCCACCAACTCGAATACGCTGCACAGGCGCGCTGGCACGGCTTCGAGTTCCAGCAGGGTGAGCTGAAAGGGCTCGACCGGGCCGCCAAGACCATCACCGTTTCGGGTAGTCTGGACGCCGACGGCACCGAGGTGCTGCCCGAGCGCGCTCTCGCTTACGACGTGCTCGTGCTGTCCATCGGCAGTGTGACGCATTTCTTTGGTGTGCCCGGCACTGCCGAGCACGCCATCGCACTGGATACCGCATGGCAGGCCGAGCGTTTTCGCCGCAAGCTCATTTCCGCGTGCATGCGCGCGCAGAATGGCGTGGGCGATGCCCGCCCGCAGGTGGACATCGCCATCGTCGGTGCGGGTGCCACGGGCGTTGAGCTGTCGGCCGAGCTGCGCAACACGGCGCACGTGCTGGCCGCCTATGGCTTGCACAAGATGGACCCGCGCCACGACATCCGCATCCACCTGATCGAGGGCGGGCCCCGCATTCTGCCGGTGCTCAAGGAGCGCATTTCCGCTGCGACTACCGATCTGCTGCATAAGCTCGACGTGGATGTCATCACCAGCGAGCGCGTGACCGAGGTGACGGCCAATGCGGTCAATACTGCCAGTGGCAAGTCCATCCCGGCCGACCTGACCGTGTGGGCGGCGGGCATCCGCGCGCCTTCGGTGCTGGGCGAGTTGGGACTGCCGGTCAACAAGTTGGGGCAGGTGGTCGTGTCGCGCACGCTGCAGGTGGAGGGCGATGATTCGATCTACGCCTTCGGCGATTGCGCGAGCTGCCCGTGGCCCGAGGCGTCGACCAGCGTGCCCCCGCGTGCACAGGCTGCGCACCAGCAGGCAACGTATCTGTATAACGCGCTGCGCAGCCGTCTGGAAGGCAAGCCGGTCGGGCCATTCGCATTCAAGGACCTGGGCTCGCTGGTGTCGCTCGGGCACTTCAGTGCGGTCGGCAGCCTGATGGGTGGGCTGATCGGGGGCTCAATGTTCATCGAAGGCCTGATGGCGCGGCTGATGTACACGTCGCTGTATCGCATGCACGTGCTGGCGCTGCACGGCTGGGTGCGCATGGCGCTCGATACGGTCACGCACTGGCTGCGCAGCAAGACCAATCCGCGCGTCAAGCTGCACTGAACACCGCGCTGCATGACACAGCACTTCACTCGGCACCGATGGGTTTGCTTCGGTAGACTAGCCGCTTCGTTCACCGTCACCGCCTTCGGGCGCTAGGAGAGTGCGATGCAGCTGGATGCAGAAGTGGAAAGTCTGGTGCCGGGCCGCAACTTTGACCGCCGCGGCTTCATGAAGACAGCGCTGGGTTCGGCGTTTGCCGCAGCGGTGCTGCCCGTGTCGGCGCAGGCCATCAAGACGGACTTCAACGGTCTGACGGCGGGCGAGGTGACTGTGCCCGTCGGCGATTTCAAGATGCCGGCTTATCGTGCCCAACCTAGTGCCCAACCCGAGGGCAAGACCAAGCTGCCGGTGGTGATCGTCGTCAGCGAGATCTTTGGCGTGCATGAGTACATCGCCGACATCTGCCGGCGTTTCGCCAAGCTCGGCTATCTGGCCATCGCCCCCGAACTGTTCGTACGGCAGGGCGATCCGCAGTCGATTGCGACGATCAGCGAGCTGCAGGAGAAGATCATCTCCAAGGTGCCCGACACGCAGGTCAGTGGTGATCTGGACGCAACGGTTGCGTGGGTCAAGCAGAACGGCGGCGATCCGGCGCGCATTGGCATCACCGGGTTCTGCTGGGGTGGGCGCCAAACCTGGCTGTTTGCCGAGCACAGCACCGACATCCGTGCCGCAGTGGTGTGGTACGGTCAGCCAAGGGGCAATCCGACGCCGCTGCAACCTGTGTTCCCGATCGACAAAGTGGACGAACTCAAGGCCCCTGTACTCGGCATGTACGGTGCCAAGGACACGGGTATTACGCAGGACTCCGTCAACGCCCTGAAGACAGCGTTGGAGGCATCCAAGAACCCCAAGGCGCATGCGTCGCGCATCATCGTCTATCCGAATTCGGGACACGCATTTCATGCCGACTACCGGCCCAGCTATGTGAAGGCCGATGCGGAAGACGGCTGGAAGAAGTGCATCGCCTGGTTCAAGGACCACGGCGTCGAGTAGGAGTAGGCGCTTCGTCCTTCCAGCAAGAAAGGCCCCACGTGGGCCTTCTCTCTTTTTGGCTGTGCTGGCAAAGGTTCACAAAGGGGCATACAATGCGCCTCTTCTTGCAACTCTGTTGCGTTTGTTGGCGCTGATAGCGTCATCTGCGGCGTCACCCTTGGCATGACCCTCGATACCACTCTGTTAGGCATTCTTCTGGCGACCGCATTGTCCGGCATCGGCAGTATGGCGGGCGCTGCCGTGCTGTCGCTCACCGTGCTGTCGCGCGTGGTCGATCGCATGGTCAGCTTCTCCGTTGGCGTGCTGCTGGCGACATCGCTGTTGCACTCGTTGCCTGAGGCCTTTGAGGCACACAACGGCATTGAGCCGAACACACATGCACTGTTCGCCACGTTGCTGGCCGGGCTGCTGGGGTTCTTCCTGCTCGAGAAAATTTCGCTAATCCGCCACTCGCACCACCACGAGGGCGATGGGCACGGCCATCACCACGGACATGATCGCCAGGAAGCTGGCCGCAGCGGCATGATGATCCTGGTGGGGGATGGCCTGCACAATTTTTCCGATGGCATCGTTATTGCCGCCGCGTTCCTCGCCGACACCAAAGTCGGCATCGTTACAGCGCTCGCAATTGCAGCGCACGAGATCCCGCAGGAGATCGGCGACTTCATGGTGCTGCTCAACGCAGGTTTCTCCAAGACCCGTGCCTTTGTCTACAACCTGATCTGCAGCGTCTGCGCGCTGGTGGGGGCGGTGCTCGGCTACTACCTGCTGGATCGCCTGACCTCGTGGATTCCGTACGTGCTGGTGGTGGCCTCCAGCAGCTTCATCTACATCGCTGTCTGTGATCTGATGCCGCAAATGAAGCGCCGGCCGCGCAAGCAGGAATCTGCGATCCAGGTTGCGCTGATCGCAGCAGGTGTCCTGATGATTTTCCTGCTGACCAATGGCCTGCATGGCCATGCGCACTGACGCATCGCTAGCGCCCAACAAAAAGCCCGGTGAATGCCGGGCTTTTTGCTACCTGCGAGATGTGCCCACTATGGGTTCGGCCCCGTTGCCACCGGGCGTGCCGGATCGCTGCACCATTCGCTCCACGAGCCGGCGTAAAGGGCGGCACCGGTCAGGCCGGCAATCTCCATGGCCAGCGCGTTGTGGCAGGCGGTCACGCCTGAGCCGCATTGCAGCATCGTATCGGCGGGCTTGGCGCCGGCCAGCACGGCAGCAAAGTCGGCGCGCAGCTGTTCGGCCGATTTGAAGGTGCCGTCGGCCTGCAGGTTGTCGCGGAAGAAACGGTTGCGTGCGCCGGGGATGTGGCCGCCGACAGGGTCCAGCGTTTCGTTCTCGCCGCGGTAGCGATCCGGCGCACGCGCATCGATGACAGGCTTGTCGGTGTGTCCCAGGTATTTCTGCACGATGTCGGCATTGACCAACGCCGCGAGCGACGGCTTGCGTGTCAGCTTGCCGGGTGTGGCGTTGAGCTGCGGCTCGTCGGGCACGATCTTGTTGACGGGGTAGTGCGCGGCTTCCCACGCTTGCAGGCCGCCATCCAGCACAGCCACATCGGCGTGGCCGACCCAGCGCAGCAGCCACCACAGGCGCGCGGCGTACATGCCGCCCTGCCGGTCATAGGCGACAACCTGCGTGTCGTCGTTCACGCCCAGTGCCTGCAGGCGTGCAACCAGCGCATCGGCATCGGGCAGCGGGTGCCGGCCGTTGGTGCCGGTTTTGGGGCCGGACAGTTCGTTGTCCAGGTGCAGGTAGAACGCGCCCGGAATATGGCTGGCGTGGTACGCATCGCGCCCGGCGGCCGGGTTGGCGAGATCAAAGCTGCAATCGACGATGACTAGCGTGCTTGGCGCGCTCTGCTGCAGCGCGGCCAGTTGCGCAGCGGTCATCAGGGTGGCGTAGCGAGCGCGTTCGCTCATATCAGCAATCTCCAGGGGCGACTAGCAATCAAACTTCCGGGTGAATCTCAGCTTCTGGTCCGGACACGGCTGTTTGCGGGGTTGGGTTTTCGGCACCCGACTGCCGGGCGCGCATGACGGTGGTGACGATGCCGCTACCAATGATGAGGGCCATGCCCAGCCACGATAGCGCGTTCAGGTGATCGTTCCACAGCAACATCCCCCAGCCGCTCGCAAAGACGATGCCGGTGTACTGCAGGTTGGCGGTCAATAGTGTGTTGCCGCGCTTGTAGGCGCGCGTCATTGACGTCTGTCCGAGCGTGGCCAGGAGGCCCACGGCCAGCAGCAGGCCGGCACCAGACCATGTGTGCGATTGCGCACCGTCGATGAGCATCCATACGCCACCGGCAATGGCGCTCAGCAACGAAAAATAGAACACGATGCGTGCTTCGTTTTCACCCAGGTCACCGAGTTGGCGCACCTCTACATACGCCAGCGCCGTGAACACCCCTGAGACGAGGCCGATCATGCCGCCGGCAAGCGCAAGTTGCGATCCGCCCACGCTCGGTTGCAGAAGACAGACCACCCCCACGAATGACATGACGATGGCCACCACCATACGTCGGTCCGCCACGCCGGGCTTGCCGGCCAGCGCTGCGCCCGCGCCGATGATGAGTGCAATCCACACCGGCGACATGTAATTCAGCGTCATGGCGGTGGCCAGCGGCAGCAGGCTGATGGAGGTGAACCACAGCAGCAGCGAAGTCACCCCAAACACGCTGCGCTTGATGTGCGACAGGAAATACGGTGTGCGGATACCTTGCCCGGAGCGTTGCAGGATCGCGCCCATCAGCAAGACGCCAATGATGCTGCGGTAGAAGACGATCTCGCCCGTGCTGTAGTGCGCAGAGGCGAGCTTGACGCACACGCCCATCGCCGAGAAAGCGAATGCCGCAAGAATCATCCACAGCGATTGGCGTGAGGAACTGTCGACCGTCTGGGCGGCCGTGTCGTTGACTGCGGTGGTGGTATCGGCGGACATGGCGAGGGAGGGCGAAAAAAAAACGGTGCGGGCCACGCGGGCCGCACCGTTCGTATTGTGACGCGGAAGGCGGCAGATGCCTACCTTCAGTAATTCATGACACGTCGATACCACTCGTGGAAGTGCTGCATGCCGTCTTCCATGGGCGACTGGTATGGGCCGACTTCGCTTACACCGCGCTTCATCAGTGCCAAGCGGCCGGCGTCCATGCGCTCGGCGATCTCGTCGTCCTCGATGCAGGTTTCCATATAGGCGGCACGCTCGGCCTCGACGAACTCGCGCTCGAACAGGACAATCTCTTCCGGGTAGTAGAACTCGACCACATTGCGCGTCTTGTTCGGGCCCATCGGATGCAGCGTTGAGACCACCAGCACGTTCGGATACCACTCGACCATCACGTTCGGGTAGTACGTCAGCCACACTGCGCCGTACTTGGGCATCTCGCCGTTGTTGAAGCGCAGTACGGCGTCATGCCACTTCTGGTACGTGGGCGTGCCAGGCTTGCGCAAGCCAGCGTGGAGGCCGACCGTCTGCACGCTGTGCCACTCACCGAATTCCCATTCCAGGTCGTCACACGAGACGAACTGGCCGAGACCCGGGTGGAAGGGCACGACGTGGTAGTCCTCGAGGTACACCTCGATGAAGGTCTTCCAGTTGTAGTTGCACTCGTGCACCTCGACGTGGTCGAGCATGTAGCCCGAGAAGTCGAGGTCGCGCGCCACGCCCAGGCGAGCGAGGTCTTCGCGCACGTCGCGCTTGCCCTCGAACAGCAGGCCGTTCCAGTTCTGCAGCGGCGAGCGCGATAGGTGCACGCACGGTTGTCGCTCGAAGTGCGGCGCGCCGAGCAGGTCGCCCTGGAGATCGTATGTCCAGCGATGCAGCGGGCAGACGATGTTCTGGGCATTGCCGCGCCCATTGAGCATGATTGCCTGCCGATGCCGGCACACGTTGGAGAGCAGTTCGACGCCGTTCGGATTGCGCACCAGCACGCGGCCTTCGGCCTCGGCGGCAAGCGTGTGATAGTCGCCGACTTCCGGAACCATCAACTCATGGCCGACATAACCCGGGCCATGCTTGAACAGACGTTCGATTTCAGTTTGATACAGCGCCTCGTCAAAGTAGGCAGAGACGGGCAACTGGGTTTCAGACGGCACCAGGTTCAGTGCGGCGCTGAGATTGGACATTATCCCCACTCCCAATAACGGTGAAAGTAGTGAACAACCCAACCATCGAAAAATTCGATGAAAAATTCGATTTGGGAAAGGACGCCATCGGCAGGTCGCCAGGGTCTGTTGAGATAGGAAACGAGCGCTGTCGGCCCCCGCTTGGGCCAACGACCATACGTTTGATGGGCCAACAGACCCAAACCACCATGCGGAACGGCGCAGCGCCACTCCGGCCTTTGGAGGAAAGGGGGCGATTGTACCCCAGGGGATTAGATAAGTCCCTGATTTTCGACATCTTTCGGCTGTCAGTCAGAGGGTTGTCAGCCAGGTGCCTCCCCTGCGC
>NZ_JAELUI010000182.1 GCF_016429285.1 Ralstonia sp. ASV6 | reverse complement strand
GAACGAAGGTGGCATCGCCGGCACGGGTGCAGGTTTGGCAGCCGGTTTGGCAATGGGCCAGACGATGGCCGAGAGCCTGCGCACTGCTGTGCAGGGCAATGCCGGTGCAGCACCTGCCGCACAACCGGCTGTCGCCGCACCGGTTGCTCCGGCTGCCGACGACCCGACCGCACGCCTGACCAAGCTTAAGGATCTGCTCGACAAGGGCCTCATCACCCAGGCCGACTTTGATGCCGGCAAGGCCGCCGTGCTCAAGGCACTGACCGGGGGCTGAGTCCAGCTTCTCTGATCGAATGACCGGGCGGCGAAGGGGCACAGCCCCTTTAGCCGCCCGTTTTGCTGTGCAATCGAACGACCCGACCATGTTTCATGCCAACTGCCCGGCGTGTGGCGCGCCGGTGGAACTGAAGTCCGCCGCTGCCGTGATGACGGTGTGCAGCTTCTGCAAAAGCACACTGCTGCGCGACGGCGAGACGCTGTCCGACATCGGCAAGATGTCTGCCGTGCTGGAGGACTACGCGCGCGTGCAGATCGGCACCACCGGGCGCTACAAGAACAAGGCCTTTACCGTTGTGGGCCGCATCCAGTTGCGCTACGACGCGGGCTTCTGGAACGAGTGGTACGTGCTGTTTGACGACAGCACCGACGGCTGGCTGGCCGAGGCTTCGGGCCAGGTCACCATGACTTTCTCGCGTGGCGTGCCGCGCAATGCCGTGGCGTTTGAAACGCTGCGCCCCGGCCAGCTTTACGATGCTGAGGGCAAGCAGTTCACGCTGTCCGATGTGCGCGAGGCCGACTGCACCGGCGGCCAGGGCGAACTGCCCTTCCGGGTAGGCGAGGGCTGGCATGCGCGCGTAGCCGACGGCCGCCGCGAGGATGCCTTCATCACGCTCGACTATTCCGACGGCACAGCGCCCACGCTCTACCTTGGCGAAGCGACCACGCTTGAAGCGCTCAAGTGCCAACTCCTGCGCACCGACGCCGAGATCAAGGAAACCGCCGGGCGCGTCCCCCGCAAGCTCACCAATCTCGACTGCCCGCAGTGCGGCACGTCGATCCCGTTCAGCCCCGGCGTGACCGGGCATGTGCTGTGCCCCGGCTGTGGGGCGGCCATCGATGCCGCCACGCCGCGCGGCGAGATCATCGCCCGCGCCCGGTCGGTGCCGCAGGTTGTGACCACATTGGAGTTGGGCGACAAGGCGCTGATCGACGGTCAGCAATGGCAGGTGATCGGCGTGATGCGTCGCACGGTGGTTGACGGCAGCGGTGAGTGGTTCGAATACCTGCTGTACACCCCCAAGCGTGGCTTCACGTGGATGGTGGAAACCGACGACGGCTGGTTCCGCGCCAACGTGCTCGACCGCTGGCCCACGCAGACCGACGGCCGCAAGGCCACGCTCGGCAATACGCAGTACACCCGCGACGAGGACTACACCGCACGCGTGACCTACGCTGCCGGCGCCTTCAACTGGCGCGTGCAGACCGGCGACCAGACCCGCGTGGTCGAATACACGGCCGGCCAGGAAAGCCTTGCCGCAGAGAGCGATGCGCATGAATTGAGCTGGTCCCGGAGCACCCCGGTCAGCACTGCGCAGATCAAGGCGTGGTTCGGCAAGGTGGTGGCCGAGCCGGTCAAGGAGGCATCGGGCTCGGGTTACATGACGGTGGCGGTGGTGTCCTGTGTGCTGCTTGGCATGTTTAATCTGGTGCCGTTCTTCATGGCGCCGGGTTCGGTGTTTGTGATCACGTTCTTTGCGGCGCTGATGCTGATCGTGCCGGCATGGCTGGTCGCCAAGGTCGGGGGGGGGGAATGAAAGGCTGGTTCGTGTTGTACGCCGTGTGCGTGGTGATTGGCGCAACGGTGATGGACTGGAAAGCCGGTTTTGCCGCGCCGCGCACGCCCTCGTATGGCAGCGGCACCAGCGGGTCTTCGTACTGGGGCGGCTCGTCGGGCGGTAGCGGTTACGGTGGCGGCTTCAGCGGGGGCCACAAGTGACGCGCACGGACGCTGCGCCGCATGCTGCAGCAACCTCCGCTGCGGTGGGCGAGCATCTGCTGCTCGATCTGTATGGCGTGGCGCCAGCGCTGCTGCGCGATGCCCAGGCGCTGGAAGCTACGCTGCGCGAGGCAGCTGCAGCGTTGGGCGCCACCATTCTTCATGCACATCTCCACCGCTTTGATTCGCTGCGTATGGGCGCACCCGCGGCAGAGCCGGGCGGTGTGACCGGTGTCCTGTTGCTGGCGGAAT
This sequence comes from Ralstonia sp. ASV6, assembly GCF_016429285.1. Taxonomy (GTDB): domain Bacteria; phylum Pseudomonadota; class Gammaproteobacteria; order Burkholderiales; family Burkholderiaceae; genus Ralstonia; species Ralstonia flaminis. The sequence goes on along the minus strand of NZ_JAELUI010000182.1, from coordinate 6,845 downwards.
CGCACCTGTCAATCCACACATGGCCCGAGCACGGGTTTGCCGCCATTGATGCCTTCATGTGCGGCACCGGCACAACGCATGGCGCGCGTGCCGTGTTTGAACGTGCGCTGGCACCGGAGCGTGTCGACGTACGTGTTGCGCAGCGCGGTTGCGCACCCGTCTAAGACATTCGGCTTAATCCAATATCGTTTCCGGCCCACGCTTCAAGCAGGCAGTGGGGTTGGCCGCCGTCGCCTTGAATAGGCGCCGGCAGGCGCTTCGTCGTGGATGAAATGCATACGCATTGACGTGCCATGATGGTTGTTCGGATTGCATCCCGGTGGTCGATGCAAGGCCATCGGTGTTTGGTCCTTCCATTACCAACCCGACGAGGCCTCCATGACCACGCTGCCAACGCACGTCTCATCCGCTTTACTCCCCACACCTTCTCCTGCCGCACCGGCGCTGCCGGACTGGGTTACCGTTCGCATGCGACGTCACTATGACGATCGCATGGGCAAGCTCTGGGGCGGAGACCACCTGCTCCACGGCCGCACGCCAGGGCCCGATGCCCTGTTCCTGAACAGCAACGACTACCTGTGCCTGCTCGGCGAGCGGGAGTTGGTGCGCGCACAGGCGCGCGCACTCCTCGGGCATGAGCACGAACTGCTCATGTCGGCCGTATTCCAGCACGGCGATACCCCGCAGAGCCGCGTGGAAGCCCGGCTGGCTGCCATGATGCGCGCCGAGGCCGGCTTGATCTCCCAATCCGGCTGGGCCGCGAATGTCGGGCTGATCCAGTGCATTGCGGGACCCGGCGTGCCCGTCTATATCGATATGGCTGCGCACGCCTCGCTGTGGGAGGGGATTACTGCAGCCGGTGCGGTGCCGGTGCCGTTTCGCCATAACGACGTCGACCATCTGAGCCGGCAACTGGAGCGCACCGGGCCCGGGATCATCGTGGTGGATTCCGTCTACAGCACGACTGGCAGCGTGGCACCGTTGACTGCGCTGGTGGCGGTGGCCGAGGCCAACGGCTCGGTCATCGTGGTTGACGAATCCCACTCGCTTGGCACGCACGGACCGGGTGGGGCGGGGCTGGTGGTGCAACTGGGGCTGGAGCGCCGCGTGCACTTCCGTACGGCGTCATTGGCTAAGACGTTTGCCGGCCGCGCCGGGTTTGTCGCCTGCAGTGGCCTGTTTAAAGACTTTTTTGCCGTGGAGGCCCGCCCAGCCATTTTCAGTTCAGGGTTGCTGCGGCACGAGTTGGCCTGGTTCGAGGCCGCGGCGGATTTCATTTATGCGGCAGATGCTCGCCGCGAGCGTCTGCATGCCATCACCCATTCCGTGCGCGCAGGTATCGCCGCGCTGGGCTACAACATCAGTGACGGCACCGAGCAGATCATCGGGCTGGAGGCGGGGCCCGAGCCACAGGTCAAGGTGCTGCGTGATGCATTGCAGGCCCACGGCATCTTCGGTGCGGTATTCTGTGCGCCGGCTACGCCCAGAAACCGGGCGTTGGTGCGCCTGACGCTGCATGCCAAGCTCACGCCCGCGGAGATCGGTCGGCTGCTTGGTGTCCTGGCAGAGATTCGTGATCGGGTGGGGCTCGGCGACTGGCCGTCCACGCGCCGGATGCGAAGACCTGCAGCCGCCGTTCAACTCAATGCATGTTTGGCGAACGCATGACGAACACAGTGGGTGGAGTCCCCGCAGACACTCCGGGTCGCTGGCCGGCCCGCGTCTGGCAATACCTCGCGACCTCGCTGACGAGCGCGGCACTGCTTGACGAAGAGAGCGCAGCGCGGCTGCGCCGCATCCGCTTCGTGGGTGCGCTGGGGGTGCTCGGCCACCCGCTGTACTACGTGATCTGGTCGGTCGTTTTTCCCCAGCCGTATGAGAACGTTTGGCTGCGCGCCGTGTGCACGCTGCTGTTCATTCCGCTGCTGTTTGCCAACCGGCTGTCTCAGTACAAATGGCTGCCGGCTTATGCGCTGTTTGCCATCACGGCCGGGCTGCCTTTCGCGTTCATCTTCTTCTATCTCGAAAATGCCGGGACGATGGTGTGGGCGGAGTCTGTGGTGATTGCCGTTGTCATCCTGTTCCATTTCAGCACGGCGTTTGCGTTGATCTCGCTTATCAGTGGTGCGGTTGCCGCGACGGGTCTGTTCTTGGTGGCAGGCAACGCGGTGGCGGCGTTTCCGTGGCATGCGCTGCTGGAGCAGGTGCCGGTGGTGGCATTTGTCGTGGCCGTGCTCGTCGTCATCAAGCTGGACCGCCAGATCCTGGCTGAGCAGAAACAGCGCGGCGTGGCACTGGCGTTGGGCACGGTCGCCCATGAGCTGCGCACGCCGCTGGCCAGCCTGGCCCTGACGGCACGCGGCATTCAGGACCGCTTGCCCAAGCTGGTATCGGCCGATCACCCAGACCTGCCGGCCGTGCAGCACGCGGTCGAGCGCATGCGTACGGATGTCGTGCGTGCCAACAACACCATCGAGTTGCTGGTCGCCAATTCAAAAGATCCCCAGACCGTCAGCATCAATTGGTTTGACCCGCATGAGGCGATCTGCTCGGCCATCGCGGCCTTTCCGTTCGAGGCCGGTACGCGGGAGCTGGTCTCGATTGCACCGAGCATCGGTGTGCGGGTGCTAGGCAACGCGAGCCTGTTTGAGCACATCATCACCAACCTGACCAAGAACGCGCTGGAGGCCATTCAGCGTGTGGGCAAGGGCGATCTCCACATCAGCTATGAGAAGCCGCCGCGTGCCGTGGAGATCGTCGTGCGCGATACCGGTTCGGGCATTTCGTCGACCGTGCTCAAGCGGATGTTCGAACCGTTCTTTTCCTATCCGGCGCATCGCGGCACGGGCATCGGCCTGATGTTCTGCCGTAAGGTGTTGCGTGGCTGGGGCGCCAGCATTTCGTGCAAGTCGGTCGAGCACGAATACACAGAATTCCGCATCCGCTTCCCGAACCCGCGCTGAGGCTGTCAGCGCGGGCACGCGGCAGCCTGCGGCTTATCGGCCGACCATGTTCTCCGGCCGCACCCACGCGTCAAACTGCTCGGGCGTCACGTAGCCGAGTGCCAACGCCGCTTCACGCAGGCTCGTACCTTCCTTGTGCGCTTTCTTGGCAATCTGCGCAGACTTGTCGTAGCCGATGTGCGGGTTGAGCGCCGTCACCAGCATCAACGAGCGCTGTACAAGTTCGTCGATGCGTGCACGGTTGGGCTCGATGCCCACGGCGCAGTGGTCGTTGAAGCTGCGCATGCCGTCGGCCAGCAGGCGCGTGCTGTGCAGGAAGTTGTAGGCAATCATCGGGCGGAACACGTTCAGCTCGAAGTTGCCCGATGCCCCGCCAATGTTGACTGCGACATCGTTGCCGAACACCTGTGCGCACAGCATCGTCACGGCTTCGCTCTGCGTGGGGTTGACCTTGCCCGGCATGATGGACGAACCTGGCTCGTTTTCGGGGATGGAGATTTCGCCCAGGCCGCTGCGCGGGCCGCTCGCCAGCCAGCGGATATCGTTGGCGATCTTGGTGAGGCTGGCGGCCAACGTTTTCAGCGTGCCGTGTGCGTGCACCAGGCCGTCGGCCGAGGCCATGGTCTCGAACTTGTTGGGCGAGGTAACGAAGGGCAGACCGGTCAGGTCGGCCAGTTCAGCAGCCACCTGTTCGGCGTAGCCGGCCGGCGCGTTCAGACCGGTGCCCACTGCCGTGCCACCCAGTGCCAGCTCGCACAGATGCGGCAGCGCCGCATTCAGGTGCGTTTCGTTGTGCTGCAGTTGCGCCACGTAGCCGGAGAACTCCTGGCCGAGCGTGAGCGGCGTCGCATCCTGCAGGTGCGTACGGCCGATCTTGATGATGTCGTCGAAGTCCGCCGCCTTCTTGGCAAGCGTTTCGCGCAGTGTGCGCAGCGACGGGATCAGGTGCCGTGTGATGGCGGTAACAGCCGCCACGTGCATCGCCGTCGGGAAGACGTCGTTGGACGACTGGCTGCGGTTGACGTCATCGTTTGGGTGCACGAGGCGGCTCTCGCCACGCGCTCCGCCCAGCAGTTCGCTGGCACGGTTGGCGAGCACCTCGTTCATGTTCATGTTGCTCTGCGTACCGGAGCCGGTCTGCCAGACCACCAGCGGGAATTCGTTCGGATGTTTGCCCGCGATGACTTCATCGGCAGCGGCGATGATGGCGTTGGCTTTCTCGGCCGGCAGCAACCCAAGGCGGTGGTTGACGGCTGCGCTTGCGCGTTTGATGCGGGCCAGCGCGTCGATCAGCTCGCGCGGCATGCGATCGCCCGCAATGTCGAAGTTCTGCAGCGAGCGCTGCGTCTGCGCGCCCCACAGATGATTGGCGGGGACTTCAATGGGCCCAAAGGTATCGCGTTCGGTACGGGTGGTCATGGCAGGTTTGCACGAGGGTGACTGGGACGAACGCCCACCAGTATAGGCGTCCGGTGTGTGCAACTCGGTGCCCGCGTTTGCAGTAGGGTGACCGGGGCGGTTACATCGTTTGCGAGCCCGCGCTGCTCACGCCACAATGTCGCCTCGTCGTGCAATTCGGCGCCGTACGAAGTCTGCTTCCCCTGCCTGCCATGCCCACCTCCGCTTCCGTCGACAAGTCCCTCCAACCCTTGCTCTGGCTGGTGGCGGTTGGTCTCTTCATGCAGACGTTGGATTCCACCATCGTCAATACGGCATTGCCGGCCATGGCGCGCAGCCTGTCGGAAAGCCCGCTGAAGATGCAGTCGGTCATCATTGCCTACACGCTGACGACCGCCATGCTGATGCCCGCCTCGGGTTGGCTGGCTGATCGCTTTGGCACACGGCGCATGTTCTTTGCCGCCATCTTTCTGTTCACCATCGGCTCGCTGCTGTGCGCGGAGTCGCGCAGCCTGGACATGCTGATTGCCTCGCGCGTGGTGCAGGGCGTGGGCGGCGCGTTGCTGATGCCAGTCGGGCGGCTGACGGTGCTGCGCGTGGTGCCGCGCGAGCAGTTTCTGCCGGCCATGAGCTTCGTCACCATTCCGGGGCTGATCGGCCCGCTGATTGGTCCGACGCTGGGCGGTTGGCTGGTGGAGGCGGTGTCCTGGCACTGGATCTTCCTCATCAACCTGCCGGTGGGTCTGATTGGTGCGCTGGTCACACTCAAGGTCATGCCCGATGTGCGCGCGGACGATGAGAGCCGCTTCGATTGGACGGGCTACGCCATGCTCGCGTTTGGCATGGCGGCGGTGTCGTTCTCGCTCGATGGGCTATCCGGGTTGGGCTTTCAGCATGCGACGGTGTTGGTGCTGCTGATCTTCGGGCTGGCGGCGCTCACCGCGTACTGGCTGCATGCGGGGCGCACGGTTGAGGGCAAGGCGGGACCGCTGTTTCCGCGCTCGCTGTTTGCCATCCCGAGCTTCTCGATCGGCATTCTCGGCAACCTGTTTGCCCGCATCGGTACGGGTGGGATGCCGTTTCTGATCCCGCTGCTGCTGCAGGTGAGCCTGGGGTACTCACCCCTGCAGGCCGGCTTGATGATGGTGCCGGTGGCCGCGGCTGGCATGGCGGCCAAACCGTTGGGCACCTGGGCGATCAAGCGTTTTGGTTATCGGCGCATGCTGTTTACCAACACGCTCATGGTGGGCCTGACGATGGCCAGTTTTGCGGTGATGACGCCCGACGTACCAGTGTGGCTGCGCATCGTGCAGCTGGCGCTGTTCGGCACGTTCAATTCGATGCAGTTCACCGCCATGAATACGCTCACCCTCAAGGACCTGAGCGGGCCGCATGCCAGCGCGGGCAACAGCATGCTCTCCATGGTGATGATGCTGTCGATGAGCCTGGGCGTGGCGGCGGCGGGTGCGCTTCTCACGGGCTTTACCGATTTCACCGTCGGGCCGGAAGGGCGCGATACGCTGGCAGCCTTTCACAAGACCTTCGTGTGCGTTGGCTTCATGACCGGCGCGGCGGCGTGGATCTTTGCGCAGCTTTCGCACGCAGAGCCGGCGCAGGTGCTCAAGCGCGCCGAGGTCGATGTTGAATAACGCTGTCTATTTCCAGTAGCCGCGCATCTTCTTGCTGAGGTCGACCTTGGCAGCAGCACGTGCTTCGGCTGCAGGGTCCGCACCAGGCTCGGGCGGCGGCCATGCGCAAGCCTCGAACAGCGGCAGCAGCGCGGGCGGAATGAAGCGCGTGCGCGACGCATAGATGTGCCGGTCGCCATTGGGTGTTTGCTGCGTCACGTAAAAGCGCTGCGGCACCAGGATGTCCAGGTGCTCGCGTGCGCGCGTCATGGCCACGTAGAGCAGGCGACGCTCCTCTTCCAGTTCTTCATGCGAGCCGGCGCCCAGATCGGCGGGCATGCAGCCGTCCACGGCGTTGAGCACGTACACAGCTTTCCACTCCTGGCCCTTTGAAGAGTGGATCGTAGAGAGGATCAAGTAGTCCTCATCACGGTAGGGGGCGCCGGATTCATCGCTGGTCAGCTCGGGCGGGTCGAGGGTCATCTCGGTCAGGAAGCGCTCGCGCGTGGCGTAGGTGGCAGCCATGCGGGCAAGCTGGTCCAGATCGCCTTGGCGCACGGCGGCATCGTCATGCAGGCGCTCCATGTGCGGCGTGTACCAGATGCCCACGGCTTCCAGTTCGCTCGCCCACGCCAGGCTGTCCTTGGGCATGCGCAGCAGCTGCATGAGCGTCATCAGCGCGGCCCAGTCGCCAGCGAGGCGGGCGGGTGGCTCGTAGGCGAGCAACGCGGCAATCGGGTCCACCGCCTCGGCCATGGCGTCGAGCACGCGCGCGGCGGTGGCAGGGCCGGCGCCGGGCAGTAACTGGATCACGCGAAACCCAGCGATGCGGTTGCGGGGGTTCTCGGCCCAGCGC
>NZ_JAELUI010000181.1 GCF_016429285.1 Ralstonia sp. ASV6 | reverse complement strand
GCCTGCGCCTGCTCGCGGCTTTGGAATTCCAGCTTGTCCAGCTTGGTCAGGCCGTCGACCAGTTCCGCGACCTTGGGGCCGAATTTCTCAGCCAGCTCGCTCTTGGTAACCCCCTGATCTTCGATCACGTCGTGCAGCAGCGCCGCCATGATCGATTGCACATCCAGCTTCCAGCCTGCGCAGATCTCTGCCACGGCTACCGGATGCGTGATGTACGGCTCACCGCTCTGACGATACTGACCGAGGTGAGCTTCGTCGGAGAAGTGGAACGCCTCTTTCACCAGCTTGATATCGGCCGGCTTCAGGTACGACGACAGCTTCTCGGTCAACCCCGAGATGGAGACGACCTGTTGACGCGGTGGCGTAGCTGGCTGCGAGGTCGGGCCGAACAGATGCCGATAGGTCTGCTCCAGCACCGCATCGATGAAGAGCTCATCGCCAGTCGCGTCAGGCTTGGCCTCTTGCGCGGCGCCTTCGGCAGCTTGCGCCTTGTGCGACTTAGGCGACTTCGGCAACAGCGCAGACCGCTCGCCTACCAGGTCCGCACCACGCGGGTCAGGCAGGTTCGGCGCCCCCGTGCGAGGCGACGCGGGGCCGGAAGCGGAAGTCGGCATGGGAACAAGAGAAGCAGTGGAAGACCCAGGCAGCGGTGTAGAACCACTCGCCACGTCCGACGTGTTGCCGGACGACTCCGCCGGCGGCACGTTGTGCTCGTGCGTGGCGGAGCGTTGGGTCCTGTGCGAAGAAGAAGCGGGCGAGGTAGGCATGCCGGGGTCTTGTGCGTTCGCGGCTTTCACATCCATGAAAGATCGCTAGAACGATCAGTGACCAAGGCAGCGTACCACGCCAGGTACTGCGTCAGCTCAGGACGGAACCTTTTTGAGCATTTCGATACCGACTTGGCCGGATGCGATCTCGCGCAGCGCGGTCACGGTCGGTTTGTCCTTGGCATCGACCTTGGGCGTGTGGCCTTGCACCAACTGACGGGCGCGGTACGTTGCGGCCAGCGCCAGTTCGAAGCGATTCGGAATCTGTTTCAAGCAATCTTCGACGGTAATACGCGCCATGAAAACTCCACCTGGTGGCAAATCTTGTTGATATCGGTATTTTAGCAGCAGCGCAGCACTCGGCCCGGACAGCACCTCGGCGCGGGCCCTACCACACTTTTACAAAAGCGCCGGAAAACGCCGGCACTTCATGTCGTTCAGTGAATGCCCAGCTCGACGAAAAGCTCGCCGTGGCGCGCCTTCTGCGCACCAAAGCGTAAGCGCGTGGCCTGTACCACCGTACGCAATTCAGTGAGCGCGGTTTCAAACACTTCGTTGATGATGATGAAGTCGGCCTCGGGTGCGTGTGCCATCTCGGAACCCGCAGCGAGCAAGCGGCGCACGATCACGTTCGGTTCGTCCTGGCCGCGCTTCTTCAGGCGATCTTCCAGCGCCGTGAGCGACGGCGGCAGGATGAAGATCTCGACCGCATTGGCAAACCGCTTGTGCACCTGTTGCGCACCCTGCCAATCAATCTCGAGCAGCACGTCGGTGCCGGCGCGCATCTGTTCTTCAATCCACACGCGCGAGGTCGCGTAGTAGTTGCCGTGCACCTCGGCCCATTCGAGAAACTCGCCGCGATCACGGCAGGCCTTGAACTCCTCGACGGTCATGAAGTTATATTCACGGCCGTGTTGCTCGCCTGGACGCGGCTGGCGCGTGGTGGCCGAGACCGACAGGCGGATCGACGGATCCTGCGCCAGCAGCGCATTCACCAGCGTCGATTTGCCGGCGCCGGAGGGTGCCACGACCATGAACAGGCTGCCCGGAAAATGATTCTCGATGGGCGTATCGACGGCAGAGTGCGCTTGAGGGGATGGCATGTTCTAGTGCTGTTGTTCTGGGGTGTTATTCGAGGTTCTGGACTTGCTCGCGCATCTGCTCGATCAGCAGCTTGAGCTCCATTGATGCATCGGCCAGTTCCTTGGCGGCAGCCTTGGAGCCCAGCGTATTCGCCTCGCGGTTGAGCTCTTGCATCATGAAGTCCAGGCGCTTGCCGATCTGACCGCCCTTCTCCAGGATGTGGCGCGTCTCGCGCAGGTGGGCCTGCAGGCGCGAGAGTTCTTCGGCGATGTCGATGCGGATGCCGTAGACGGTCGCTTCCTGGCGGATGCGCTCGGACAGTTCATCGCGCGTGAGCGCCGGTGTGCCTTCGGGCGCGGCCAGCCCAAAGGCCTCGCGCAGGCGCTCAGTCAGCTTGTCCTGGTGTTGCTGGATCAGGTTCGGCACCATCGGCGACAGCTCTTCGACAATCTTGAGCATGGCGTCAACGCGATCTAGCAACATCGCCTTGAGTGCATCACCTTCGCGACGGCGGGATTCCAGAAGTTGCTTGAGCGCCTCTTTGGCAGCGTCGACAACGGCATCGCGCAGCGCATCCTGGGTCAGCTCAGGTTCAGCCAGCACGCCGGGCCAGCGCAGGATTTCGCCCATGCGCAGCGAACCCGACGCGGGCAGATAGCGCGTGACTTCCTGTTCGAGCTTGGCCAACTGTTGCAGCACGCCGACATTGAGCGCCGCCACATCGCTGGCGGCTTCCTGGCGCTGCAGGTTGATCCGGCATTCCAGCTTGCCGCGCGACAGTGCGCTCATGAGCATCTCGCGCAGCGCCGGCTCAAAGGCACGGCACTCTTCCGGCGCGCGGAAGAACAGATCGAGAAAACGCGAGTTGACGGTGCGGAATTCGACCGACACGGTGGCGACGTTGCCGCTCGGTGCACCATGGGCGTCGGTAAAGGCTGCCTGGCGTGTAGCAACGCCGTAGCCGGTCATGCTGTGGATCATGAAATCGAGGTGTCTTTTTAGAGGTGCTGGATGCCCGGCGTGCCGCAATGCAGACCTCGGCAGGCTAAGAATTGGCGGGGAATCCCCCACCTTTTGTCGCTTTACAACGTGTGGACGGGTCAGAGAAAATCCGACAGCCATTTCGCCACACAAACCCATGACAGAGTCAAAAGGCTCAGGACAGCCACGCAGTGCACCGTTGCCGGTCGGCACCCTGCTGTCCAATTACCGTATTGTAAAGAAGTTGGCCAGCGGGGGGTTCAGCTTCGTCTATCTCGCCACCGATGAGCATGGGACGCCGGTGGCCGTGAAGGAATATCTGCCGTCTTCGCTGGCTCGTCGCTCGCCCGGCGAATTGATTCCTGTCGTGCCGGAAGAAAGCGCGAGCGCGTTCCGCCTCGGGCTCAAATACTTCTTTGAAGAAGGCCGGTCGCTTGCCCGTATCTCTCACCCCGCCATCGTGCGCGTGCTCAATTTCTTCCGGGAGAACGGCACCGTCTACATGGTGATGACGTACGAACAGGGCAAAACCCTGCAGGAACACATCCTCAACGCACGCCAGCAGGGCAAGCTGAAAATGCTGCGCGAGCGCTTCATCCGCCAGGTCTTCCATGACCTGATGAGCGGCCTGCGGGAAGTCCATATCCACAAGCTGCTGCATCTCGATATCAAGCCGGGCAACATCTACCTGCGCGAAGACCATTCGCCGATCCTGCTCGACTTTGGCGCCGCACGGCAGACGCTTACTGCTGAGGCCTCGCGCTTCCAGCCGATGTACACGCCGGGATTTGCCGCACCGGAGCTGTACCGCAAGCACAACGAACTGGGGCCGTGGACCGACATCTACAGTATCGGCGCCACCATCTACGCCTGTATGGCCGGCACGCCACCGCAGGAAGCCACGCAACGCGAAAAAGAAGACAAGCTTGAAGAAGGCCTGGAGCGCCTGCGCAAGGTCTACACCAGCAGCCTGATCGACCTGGTTGGCTGGTGCCTGAAGATGAAACCGGACGAACGCCCGCAAAGCGTCTTCCGCCTGCAGAAAGTGCTGCGCGAAGAGAGCAACGCGCTGACCGAATTGCAGGCCCTGACCGCCGTCACCCAGGGTGGCCCCATTCCAGAAGAAAAAGAGGCGTTGACGACGCGTTTCATGAGCCTGTTGCGCCGCCGGGACAATTGACCGCCGGGCTGCCTCCGGCGGGCGGAGTATGATTTCAAAACGGTGCTGCGCTGGACGGGACCAGTCACCGCACCGCTTCCCTTTACCGAATACTCAATAGCCGCAATGCGATTCTCGGTCTATCAAGAAAGCAAAAAAGGCGCGCGACGCGTCAACCAGGACCGCATGGGGTACTGCTTCACGCGCGACGCCATGCTGATGGTGCTGTGCGACGGCCTGGGAGGGCACTCGCTGGGTGAGGTCGCGGCCCAGCAGGCGCTGCAGACCATGGCACGCCAGTTCCAGCGCCACGCACGTCCGTCGATCCGCAATCCGCACGACTTCCTGCACGAGAGCATCATGCTCGCGCACCGCGACATCCACCGCTATGCCGAAACCAACGGCCTGCCGGATGCACCGCGCACCACGATCGTCTGCGCCCTGGCGCAACGTGGCTCACTGCACTGGGCACACGCGGGCGATTCGCGCATGTATCTGATGCGCAAGGGCGCACTGGTGACGCGTACGCGCGATCACTCCAAGATCGAAAACCTGTTGCAGCAGGACCGCGTGCTGCCGATGCAGGTCGCGCATCACCCCGAGCGCAACAAGATCTATAACTGCCTGGGCTCGCCCAACCTGCCGCTGATCGACATCGGCGGTCCGGCCAATCTGGAGCCCGGCGACGTCGCCATGCTGTGCTCCGATGGCCTGTGGGGCAGCGTGCAGGAAGACGAACTGGTTGACACCTGCACGAGCTTCTCGGTCACGCAGGCGATTCCGGAACTGATTGCCCGCGCACTGCGCAGCGCCGGCGACACCGCCGACAACACCACCGCCATCGCCATGATGTGGGAATTGGATGCGGTGACCACCACGCAGGACTCGGTGCAGACCGACACCCTGCCGCTGAACGCTTTCACCACCTCCATCCTAGATGCGCCAGGTGGTGAGTCGGGCCTGATGTCGGAAGAGGAAATCGAGCGCTCCATCGCCGAGATCCGCGCCGCGATCGACAAGACCAGCAATCTGACGCGCTGAGCGTCACCCAGCAACATTAGACCCTGCCCACGATCCGTAGCGAGCGGTCCGAGGTTGGTCTGAGAAGCACAGCCGCACATGGGTACGGCGAGCATCGCAAGGCCAAGATCGGATCGCGCAGTAAGGATCGTGGGCAGGTTCTCGCCGGCCCGCCCTGCCAGGAGCAGCGCGGGCCGGTATCATGTCGGGCTATCCGTTTTCTCAAGCGAGACCCCTCATGCGTCCCAGCGGCCGTCAACCCGACCAACTCCGCCCCGTCACCCTCACCCGCCACTTCACGCGCCATGCTGAAGGCTCCGTGCTGGTGTGCTTTGGCGATACGCAAGTGCTCTGCACGGCCAGTGTGCTGCCCAAGGTACCGCCGCACAAGAAAGGCAGCGGCGAAGGCTGGGTGACGGCCGAATACGGCATGCTGCCGCGCTCGACGCACACCCGCTCTGACCGTGAGGCCGCACGCGGCAAGCAGACCGGCCGCACGCAGGAAATCCAGCGCCTGATCGGTCGGGCGATGCGTTCGGTGTTCGATCTGGCGGCGTTGGGCGAATACACCATCCACCTCGACTGCGACGTGCTGCAGGCTGACGGCGGCACGCGCACGGCCAGCATTACCGGTGCATTTGTGGCGGCGCATGACGCCATCTCTGCGATGCGCGCGAAGGGCCAATTGCCCGAGGGCGCACAGCCGATCCGCGACTTCGTCGCTGCGGTATCGGTGGGCGTGGTCGACGGCTTGCCGGTGCTCGATCTGGACTATCCGGAAGACTCCGCCTGCGACACCGACATGAACGTCGTCATGACGGGCAGCGGCGGCTTTGTGGAAGTGCAAGGCACCGCTGAAGGCACGCCCTTCACGCGTACCGAGATGGACGCCCTGCTGGGCCTGGCCGACCAGGGCATCCGCACGCTGATCGGCCTGCAGAAGCAGGCGCTGGGCCTGTGAGCAAAGTCGCCATGCGCAAGATCGTTCTCGCTTCCAATAACGCCGGCAAGCTGACGGAGTTCAACGCTCTGCTCGCCCCGCTCGGATTCGACGTGACGCCGCAACGTGCGCTCGGCATTCCAGAGGCAGAAGAGCCCTACGCAACCTTCGTCGAAAACGCGCTCACCAAGGCGCGCCACGCGAGCCGCGCTTCCGGCCTGCCCGCACTGGCGGATGACTCCGGCATCTGCGTGCATGCGTTGGACGGCGCACCGGGCGTGTACTCCGCGCGCTATGCGCAACTGGCCGGTGAAGAGAAATCCGACGACGCCAACAACGCCCGCCTCGTGCGCGAGCTGGCCGGCAAGACCGACCGCGGCGCGCACTATGTTTGCGTGTTGGTCTACGTACGCCACGCCGATGATCCGCAGCCCATCATTGCCGAGGGCAACTGGTTCGGCGAGGTGATCGACACACCTCGCGGCGATGGCGGCTTTGGCTACGACCCGTACTTCCTGCTGCCCAACCTCGGCAAGACTGCCGCTGAGTTGTCCAAAGCGGAAAAGAACAGCGTGAGCCACCGTGCACAAGCGCTCGCGCAACTGGTCGAGCGACTGCGCCTGTTTGAAAACGCCTGACGTTGCGATGATCCCGATTTACCCTGCCGGCGCAACTAAGACGCCTTCCGCAACCGCCGCCGAGACCGGCGACAAGGTCACCTCCGTCTTCCTGCAACCGGGCAAGATCAACCTGCCGGGCTCGCCGCCGCTGTCCTTGTACGTGCATGTGCCGTGGTGCGTGCGCAAATGCCCGTACTGCGATTTCAATTCGCATGCGGAACCCGACCAGGGCATTCCGGAAGAACGTTTTCTCGCGGCCGTGCGACAGGATCTGGAAGCTGCGCTGCCGATGGTGTGGGGCAGACATGTGCACACCATCTTCATCGGCGGCGGCACACCTAGCCTGCTGTCTGCGCAGGGGCTGGACCGGCTGCTGTCGGACATCCGCATGCTGCTGCCCGTCGATGCCGATGCCGAGATCACGATGGAAGCGAACCCGGGCACGTTCGAAGCCGAGCGCTTTCGCAGCTATCGCGCCAGCGGCGTGAACCGTCTGTCGATCGGCATCCAGAGCTTCAACGACGCGCACCTGCAGGCGCTGGGGCGCATCCACAGCGCGGCTGAAGCGCGTGCCGCCATCGACATCGCCCGCGCACACTTCGACAACATCAACCTCGACCTGATGTTCGCCCTGCCCGGCCAGACGCTGGCCGAGTGCGAGGCTGATGTGGAAGCAGCACTGTCATTCGATACCAACCACGTGTCGCTGTATCACCTGACGCTGGAACCGAACACGTATTTCGCCAAGTACCCGCCTGCGCTGCCGGATGACGACACGGCGTTTGGGATGCAGGACTGGATTCATGCACGGCTGGCTGCGGCGGGCTACGAACACTATGAGGTCTCGGCGTATGCGAAGGCGGGCAAGCGCTGCAAGCACAACCTAAACTACTGGCAGTTCGGCGATTACCTCGGCATCGGGCCGGGCGCGCACGGCAAGCTGAGCTTTCCGCACCGGGTCATCCGCGAGATGCGACACAAGCATCCGGACACGTACCTGCGTCAGGCCGAAACAACAGGCGGCGCGGCCGTCGTGCAGGAGCAGCGCGAAGTCGACGCGGCGGATCTGCCGTTCGAGTTCATGCTCAACGCGCTGCGCCTGACGGACGGCTTCCCCGTCACGCTGTTCCAGGAGCGCACTGGCCTGCCGCTTCGTATGATCGAGCGTGAACTCGATGCCGCCGAACAACGCGGTCTGCTCTCGCGCGACCACGTGGCGATCCGCCCGACCGAGCTGGGACAACGATTCCTGAACGATCTGCAGGCATTGTTCTTGGCCGACGACGAAAACTGACGGTTGCCGACTGTTGCATTGCGCGATGTGCCGTTACAATGGCGGCCTTGCGTGTAATGCGCAGCGAAGTGCAAGGAAGCGTGGCCGAGTGGTTTAAGGCAGCAGTCTTGAAAACTGCCGATGGGGTGACCCATCCGTGAGTTCGAATCTCACCGCTTCCGCCAGTCCCTTTCCCCTCCCCCGTCACGCCAACGGTCACGCCAACGCCCCGAGCAGCACATCCGTGCCTTTTCGCGACGCGTCAATCGCACGGGCAGTCGTCTCCCGCAACACCGCCTCATAGCCGGCAATCGCCGCGTCGAGCCCCACTCGCCCCTGCCGCACCTCGCCCAGCCATGCCGCCAGATTGGCCGCGTCCGTCAGCGCCGTGTTAGCGCCCAGGCCACCAGCGGGACTCATCGCGTGGATCGCATCACCGAGCAAGGTCACGCGGCTGCTTGCCCACGGCACCAACGATTGTGTGGCACGCACCGGCAGCATGACGGTCGAGGCCGCGTCCCCGTAGGCAAACAGCGCACGCAGCCCGTGCGCCCACCCCGCGGCAAGCTTCGCAACGCACGCATCGGCGCTGCCACCCGCCTCCAGCCGGTGGTTCTGTGCAATCACCGCCCAGTACAGATACGGCTCCACTTCGCTCAGCCCGGGCTGAAGCTGCGCAGGCGACATCGCAAAACGCATCGCATCGATGATGACTGCCAGCCCATCGCCAAAGACGATCGTCGTATTCCCCGGCAGTTGATCGTCGATCCGCGCCAGCGCGGCAGGCGTCAGATACGTCTTGCCGTAGATGACGGAGGCATCGGTCAATGCGGGCTCTGCCGCCGGCAGCCGCTGCGCCCGCACGCCGGAGTGCACGCCATCGGCGCCGACCAGCACGTCAGTCACGAGCGTCGCGCCATCGTCAAACGTCACTTCGATACGCCCGTCTTCACGCGACCGGTGACGGATATGCCCGCGGCCAAAATGCACCCACTTGCCGATTCCGTCGAACAACACCTCGCGCAGCGTCTGGCGGTGGGCGTTCAGGTCTGCGGGCTCGGCGGCATCGTCGTCGTGCCACGAATCGACCCAACGGCCATCCACCGGACGCAGATACGGGTCGAACAGGTTCACGCGGCGTGCCGGCACCGCGCAGGTCTTGCGGAACAGCGTGTAGCGCGTCGGTGGCAAACAGTCCTGCAGCGCCCGTTGCCCGGCAGCATCGATACGGATGCGATAGCCCTGCGGACGGCTGCCCATGGCGGCGTC
>NZ_JAELUI010000180.1 GCF_016429285.1 Ralstonia sp. ASV6 | reverse complement strand
GTGCCTGCACCGCCCGTGCCATTCTTGGCGGTGTCATCCAGCTTGACGCCCGAGCTGCAAGCGCCCAGGGCCAGCAGCGTGGCAATCGCTGCGAGTTTGATCATGGTTTGGGACTTCGACATGTCCGATTTCTCCTAAAGGAACGGCTTCGTTATTGCATGAAAGGGCCCCATGCCGGCTCACGAACTTCACCGGCCTGGAGGGAAAGAATCTGACGCGTACGGCCGTCGGTCGACACTGCTGCCAGCACTGTCTTGCCGCCCACGCGTGTGGAATACAGGATGAACTTGCCGTTGGCGGCAAAGCTCGGGGATTCATCGTAGGAGGTGTCCGTCAGCGCGTTCACGTCGCCGTTGGTCAGGTCCTGCGTGTACAGGCGGAACGCACCACCCACGCGCGAGATATACGCCAGCAGCTTGCCATCCGGCGACACGCGCGGGCTCGTGTTGTAGCCGCCCTTGAAGGTCACACGTTGGGCACCGCCCGCCTCTTCGCCATCAGCCGACATGCGATAGATCTGGGGGGCGCCTCCACGGTCGCTGGTGAAGTAGATCGAGCGGCCATCCGGCGAGAACGACGGTTCGGTATCGATGGCGCTGCTACGGGTCAGGCGGCGCAGGCCTGAGCCATCGGCATTGACCACGTAGACCTGCGTATTGCCATCACGCGAAAGCGCCACCGCCACGCGGCGGCCATCGGGCGACCACGATGGCGCGGAGTTGTTGCCCTTCTGGTTCGAGATCACCGTGCGGCGACCCGCCACCAGATCGTGCACATACACCACCGGCTTCTTGAGCTCGAACGACACATACGCGACCTTGGTGCCGTCCGGCGACCACGACGGCGAAATGATCGGCTCGTTGCTGGTCAAGGCGACCTGCGGGTTGGCGCCATCCGAATCGGAAATCTGCAGCTGATAGCGACGGCCCACCTTCGACACATACGACAGGCGCGTCGCAAACACGCCTCGTTCGCCGATCAGCTTCTGGTAGATGTAGTCGGCAATTTCATGCGCAGCCAGACGCAATTGCCCTGGGCCGCGCGTGAGCGACAGACCACCCAGGCTCTCGCCCTTGGCGGTGTCATACAGGCGGAAGCGGATCTCGTAGCGGTCGCCATTGCGCGTGACGGTGCCGCCCACGAAGGCAGCAGCGCCACGCGTCTTCCAGGCACCCAGGTCCGGGGCCGGATTGTCCGGCACCACGGCGCCGGCGACATCCACGTTGGAGAAGCGCCCGCTGCGAACCAGGTCAGCCCGAACGATGGCCGAGAGGTTCTGCGGGGCTTCCGCCTCGCCCTGGAAGTTAGCGATGGCGATCGGGTACTGGCTCGATCCGACCCCCGAAATCTCAACGTTGAGCTGGGCGTGGGCCACACCAGCGCATGCTGCAGTCAGCAGCAATGCCTGCGCGGCTCGTCGGAAGATCGGAATCCACATCTTCATCATGTTCATCGTCCGTATCAAATCTGTGAACCGAAGCCAGCGCCACTCGGGCGACGCCAGCGCGTTATTCCTTAGGTCGGAACGTCAGGTTGACGCTCGACGGTGCCTTGCCGTTGGTATCGCGCGGCAGCGGGTCGGAGCGATCTACAGCCCGCAGCACGGCTTCATCATAGGCGCCGTTGCCACTCGACTTGGTCAGCCGCTTGGACAGGATCGAGCCGTCCGGCGCCATCGTCACCGCCACCACTGCTGCCGGGTTGCCGCTGATGGCGCCCGGGTCGAATACGATGTTCGGCTTGACCTTGGCGCGCACGCGCTCGGCATACCCGGCAGACGCCGTACCGCCCGTGCCCTGCGCATTGCCAACACCGCCGCCCGAGCCCTCCGCCTTGCCGGCACCACCTGCCAGAGCCTGCATGCGCGCCAAATTGGCGTTGCGCTGGGCATTGGCCTTCGACTCGGCAGCCTTGCGCTCTGCATCAGCCTTGGCCTTGGCATCGGCCGCAGCCTTGGCCTTCAATTCCTTCTGCTTGGCTTCAGCGTCCGCCTTGGCCTTGGCTTCTGCCTGGGCTTGCAGCTGCGCGTTCTTGCGGGCCTGTGCTTCAGCGGCAGCCGCCTTTTCCTTGGCCTGCTGTTCGGCCTGGGCCTTGCGTTGAAGTTCCGCCTGGCGGGCCTGCTGCTCCTTTAGCTGCGCCTGGCGTTGCGCTTCGGCACGATCCTCAGCGGCGCGGCGGGCGAGTTCAGCCTGACGCGCGGCCGCCACAGCAGCCGCTGCGGCCGCAGCTTCATGCTCACGCTTCTTGCGCTGCTCCAACGCAATGTCGGCTTCCTCTTCCACCTTCGTCGGCGGCGCCTTGATAACGGGCTCCGGCTTGACCTCAGGCGGAGGAGGCGCCGTCTGGACGGCCTGCTGAACGGCAGCCTCGTCCCACAGTTCAGCTTCTTCACCACGCGGTGTGCTGCTCTGCCACTGCACGCCAAAGTACAGGAAGGCGATCAGCAACAGATGCGTGAGGACTGCCAGTCCGAACGCGCGCAGTGTGCCGCGCTCGCGAACAGGCTCGTAACGATGCAACGCAGGGCTCAACGACCTTGTAGCCATGACGTTCAGGTTGCCTCGCCCGGAAACATCTTCGCGTTCATTGCGACTTCACCATCAGGCCGACGCGCTTGATGCCATCGCCCTTCAATACGCTCATCACCGTCAGCACGCGGTCGTATTGCACGGCTTTGTCTGCGGCGATGACAACTGGCTGATCAGGGTTCTCGTCGGTACGCTGCTTGACGAAGGCGCGCAACTCATTGTTGTTGGCGAGCTTCTGCTCGGTGGCACCCGAGCCCGTCTTGATGCGAGCAAGGATCGTGCCGTCGCCCTTGATGGTCACGACGATGGGCGGTTGGGTCTGCTGCGGCGTAGCGTTGGCCACGGTCGGCAGGTTGACTACACCGGGGTTCACCACGGGCGCCGCCACCATGAAGATGATCAGCAGCACCAGCATCACGTCGATGTACGGAACGACGTTGATGTCGGCCTTGGCCCGTCGGGCGCGGCGCGTTCGCTGGATGGTAGCCATAGCGATCCGTCCTTAGCGCTTAACGCGTTTGGCGCTGGAGGATGTTCGAAAACTCCTCCATGAAGCTCTCGAACCGGTTGGCCAGACGGTCTATCTCGGTGGCGTAGCGGTTGTAGGCAATCACTGCCGGAATGGCCGCAAACAGGCCGATGGCCGTGGCGACCAGCGCTTCAGCAATACCCGGCGCCACCGCAGACAGCGTGGCCTGCTGCACGTTGGAGAGGCCGCGGAAGGCGTTCATGATCCCCCACACCGTGCCGAACAGGCCGATGTACGGGCTGACCGAGCCGACCGAAGCCAGGAACGGCAGGTGCGATTCGAGCGAATCCATCTCGCGCTGGTAGGCGGCGCGCATGGCCCGGCGGGCAGCATCGAGGATGGCGCTCGGGTCGCCACCGCCGCGCTGCTGCTCGCGCGTCTTGAGGTATTCGCGCATGCCAGCCTCGAAAATGCGCTCCAGCGCACCCGTCTTGTGGCGGTTGTTGGCCGCGCTTTGATACAGCGCATGCAGATCGCCGCCGGCCCAGAAATCGCGCTCGAACGATTCGGTCTGGCTGCGCGCGGCGCGCAAGGCAAAGGCTTTGCGGAAGATGTACGTCCAGGAGAACAGCGACATCACCAGCAGCAGGCCCATGACAAACTGGACCAAGAGACTGGCGTGCAGCACCAGCGAGACGATCGACAGATCTTGTGTGACCTCGACGGGATTCATGCGGCAGCTTTGATGGTTGCGAGTACGGGAGCGGGGATCGGGGTCGGCCGGAATGTGAGTCGGTCGACACACCCAACGCGAATCGTGCCTGAGGCGAGCAGAACGTCGCCGCGCCAACCTTCCTGGGCAAATTGGACCGATGCCGGCCCGACCCGTTCCATACGCGAACGGATCTGCACCAGATCATCCAGGCGGGCAGGTGCGCGGTAGTCCACAGCGGTGCTGCGCACCACAAAAATGGCCCCGGCCGTGTCGGCCAGCGCCTGCTGGTCGACCCCGAGCGCGCGGAGCCACTCAGTGCGGGCGCGCTCAAAGAATTTCAGATAGTTGGCGTAGAACACCACGCCGCCTGCGTCGGTATCTTCCCAATACACGCGCAGGTTCCACTCAAAAGAAGACATCCGGCGATTTTACCAAGGCTCATGTGACGGCCAGCCATCCACCGGCCGGCCGAGGGCTTGCACGCTGCGGCAAACCCAGCATGACACGACTTAAGCCATACCTCGCGTCAGGCTCGTGGCCGAGAATGACTGGCAAACGGGCATGAGCTCGATTGCGTTGACATTGAAGTGCGCGGGCAGCGCCGCCATCCAGTAAACGGCCTCGGCGATGTCGTCGGCGGTCAGGGCCTCGGTGCCTTCATAGACCTTGCCCACGCGAGCATCATCGCCCTTGAAGCGGACGTTGGAGAACTCAGTGCCCGAGCACAAGCCTGGCTCGACGTTCGACACGCGCACACGCGTGCCGGTCAGGTCAGCACGCAAGTTCAGCGAGAACTGGCGCACGAACGCCTTGGTGGCGCCATAGACGTTGCCGCCCGGGTATGGGTACGTCCCGGCGATCGAACCGATATTGATCACATGGCCGCGGTTGCGCTCGACCATGCCCGGAAGTAGCGCACGCGTCATATGGACCAGGCCGGAGCAGTTGGTGCCGATCATGCGGTCCCAGTCGGTCAGGTCTGCGCGCTGGGCGGGCTCCAGGCCTAGCGCCAGGCCGGCGTTATTGACCAGCACGTCAACCTCGCGCCAGCCCTCGGGCAGCGTGCCCGGCAACGCGGCGACAGCGTCGGCGTCCAGCACATCCAGCACGAACGGCAGGAGCGCGTCGCCAAGCTCGGCCTTGAGCGCATCCAGGCGATCCTGGCGGCGACCGGCAGCGATCACGCGGTGACCTTCCCGCACGAAGCGTCGCGCAATGGCTGCACCGAAGCCGGCCGTCGCGCCGGTCACGAATACGATCATGGAATGTCTCCAAGCCTGAAAAAAGCGAAAAACAGAGTTTACCTGAAGCGTTGCCGCCTGTTGCGCCGCAATGTGCTTGGACAAGCGCCCCGCGCCTTGCGGCGCTCAAGGGGCTGTCGTACACTCGCGGGCAACCATTCCACCTTGCGCGACTGGCGAATCCCGGGCTGCACATGAAACGTGCGGCAAACTCCGGCAGTGGGCACCGACCACGAGGAAGCGCAAGGTTTCTGGCGTCATGCACAACGACGCCTGCCGCTCGCCTGGGCAGCGAATGGGAAGCAGGGTGACTTGGGCACCTGGCTGCAACGGCCTGAAGCAGGCGGATGCAGTTGCCCGAGCCGCGCGCGTTTCCCCGCCTCGCCCGACCATCGCCTTTTCCGTTTCGTTTTTGACAGACACTCGCCATGTTCGAACGCAGCCGCTATACGATCGACCAGATCGATCCCGAGATCTTTGCCGCTATCCAGAAGGAAAATCAGCGTCAGGAAGACCACATCGAGCTGATTGCCTCCGAGAACTACACCTCGCCGGCCGTGATGGCCGCGCAGGGTTCGCAACTGACCAACAAGTACGCCGAGGGCTACCCCGGCAAGCGCTACTACGGTGGCTGCGAGTACGTGGACGTGGTCGAGCAACTCGCGATTGACCGTGTGAAGCAACTGTTCGGCGCCGAAGCCGCCAACGTGCAGCCGAACTCCGGCTCGCAGGCCAACCAGGGCGTGTTCTTCGCCGTGCTCAAGCCGGGCGACACGATCATGGGCATGAGTCTGGCTGAAGGCGGCCACCTGACGCACGGCATGGCGCTCAACATGAGCGGCAAGTGGTTCAACGTGGTCAGCTACGGCCTGAACGCCCAGGAAGACATCGACTACGACGCGCTGGAAGCCCTGGCGCAAGAGAAGAAGCCGAAGCTGATCATCGCTGGCGCATCGGCCTTTGCGCTGCGCATCGATTTCGAGCGCATCGGCAAGATCGCCAAGTCGATCGGCGCGTACTTCATGGTGGACATGGCCCACTACGCCGGCCTGATTGCCGCGGGCGTGTACCCGAACCCGGTGCCGCACGCTGACTTCGTGACCACGACCACGCACAAGAGCCTGCGCGGCCCGCGTGGCGGCGTGATCCTGATGAAGGCCGAACACGAGAAGGCCATCAACTCGGCGATCTTCCCGGGTATCCAGGGTGGCCCGCTGATGCACGTGATCGCCGGCAAGGCGGTGGCGTTCAAGGAAGCGCTGTCGCCCGAGTTCAAGGCCTACCAACAACAAGTGGTCAAGAACGCCGCCGTGATGGCAGAAACGCTGATGGCCCGTGGCCTGCGTATCGTGTCGGGCCGCACCGAAAGCCATGTGATGCTGGTTGACCTGCGCGCCAAGAACATCACCGGCAAGGAAGCGGAGAAGGTGCTGGGCGACGCGCATATCACCGTCAACAAGAACGCGATTCCGAATGACCCGGAAAAGCCGTTCGTGACCTCGGGCGTGCGCCTGGGCTCGCCGGCGATGACCACGCGCGGCTTCAAGGAAGCCGAGGCCGTGAAGGTGGCGCACCTGATTGCCGACGTGCTGGACAACCCGCACGATGAAGCCAACATTGCTGCCGTGCGCGCCAAGGTAGCTGAGCTGACCAAGCAGTTCCCGGTCTACGCCTAAGCAGTTGGCAATGGCCGCGGCACATGCGCCAGCGGCCACGTAGTACCCTTGCCGCGATGCGCCCCGAGCGGGCCGTCGCGGCGTTGTTCTTTTAGCGCAGTGCGTTCTTTGAGGTTTCTCAGGAGACCGGCATGAAATGCCCGTTTTGCGGCCACGCGGCCACCCAGGTGATTGAGACCCGCATGTCGGAGGAAGGCGATACCGTGCGCCGGCGCCGCAAATGCGAGTCCTGCGACCGCCGGTTCACCACCTACGAACGCATCGAGCTGTTTTTCCCGGCCGTCGTCAAGAAGAACGGCAGCCGCGTCGACTACGACCGCAACAAGGTCAAGGATTCCATGCGCCTGGCGCTACGCAAGCGCCCTGTTTCCGCCGAGGCCATCGACGAGGCCATCGCCCGCATCGAAGAAAAACTCCTTAGCCACGGCGAGAAGGAAATCGGCAGCGACCGCGTGGGTGAGCTGGTTATGCGCGAGCTCAAGCGGCTGGACAAGATTGGGTATATCCGGTTTGCGTCGGTGTACCGGAGTTTTGAGGATCTGGCGGAGTTTCGAGACGTGCTGGATGAGGTTGCGGCGGCTAGCGTGCGCAAATGAGTTCCTCGCCAGGTGCGATACGTCACCTCCAGTTTCACCGATTGCCTGTGGATGCGGGCATCGAAAAGCCAGACATACCGACCGCTTTATCCGGAGGGGTCAATCTGAAATTCGAGTTCTCTTACCGCGGCCACATCTGTACCAAGCCGCTTGGCGGGAACGAAACGCGTCTCCATCAGGATCAAAGCCAGCCTGGCAGCAGCAGCGTAGTTCCCCTCACTAGCGCGGACAATTTCTACGCGCAAGACCGCGCCCTCGCTGCCTATATAGACGCGTAACACCATAGTCGATGCGTCTGACACTAGCGCCATCACATCCAGAAGCTCAAGTGCGCTTGCCGGCAAGGCTTGGCGGTCCACTTCCGTCGACGTATAGAACCGCAATCCATCGACGTCCTGGGAAAGCGAAGCCGCGTGCGTCCGCCTTTCCTGCTGGTAGTTTGCGTTGGAGCGCAAGCTCGCTGTCGCTGGACCGCTAGACGAACCAGGCGCATCTTGCGTACTAGCGCCGCTCTCCACATCACCGACAGTGCCCTGACTCGCTGGCGCCGTCGGCAGGTTCACGAGCAACAGCGCCCCTCCCCCCGGCAGGTCGCCCCTCCCCGCCTGTGGAATCCAAATGCAAGCAGCCTGCAAAAATGCCAAGTGCCCCACCACGGCGGCGACCGTGCAGACGATCCAGGCTCGTCTCATACAGCTTATCGCTTCCTAACTGACGGTCTCACCACTTCGCGGTGCAACGTCATCGTCGCCCTGTCGCCGTCAATCGGCGACAGGAACCTCACGCCAGTTAATCTGCCGGATAGCCTGAACCACCGTCGGAACGAGTGGCACAGAATTGACCGCGCTGTTGTCCGTACCCGCCTCCAGTCGAACGGAACCATTGACGTTGAGATAGGAGAGGTCAACGATCAGCCCCCCACCGGTGAAGTACGGCTGCAGCACGCCGGCACTATTGACCACGCGACTGATGCCAGTGCCGATGTCCAGCGAGAACACGCGGTTGCTGCCGGACGGATTGCAGGCGTCACCGTTGGGCAAGTTGGCGGCAAACGACACCGTACCGAAGTTCGACACCGGGGCCACGTTCACGCGTTCGGCCACGCCGTTGGACGACTGGCTGAGGTCGATGTAATAGCCCATGACCGACGTCGGTGCGCTACCAATGCCCTTCAGCAGATTCGTGTCCGCATTGAGATTGCTGCGCTGGATCGGGAACGTGACGCCGCTCGGAAGATCGGTGCTGCTGTTGAAGCGCTGCACCACGCCGTCATAGATGACGTAGAAGCTCTGCGTCTGGCTGCTGGCGATATCGGTGCTGCCGAGCAGTCGGCCGGTCCCCACCATGACGTAGCGCTTGAGCGAGTTCGGCTGGATCTCGATCAGCGGCGGTGTGGTGACAGGCTGCACATTGCCGCTCGGGTCGGTCAGCTGCGCAATCTTGGTCGGTGCCGGATAGGCCGCCGGGGTGCCCGTAAGATCAAAACGCCAGACGTTGCCAAGCAGGTCGCCCGCGTAAATCGAGTCCGTCGTGTTGTCGGTGTAGTCGGCCACATAGGCAGACGCATAGGCCAGACCGGAGGGCGAGCTTGCGGAGCCGACGCCCGTCGAAATCGACTCCAGCAAGGCGCCGTTCGTCGGGTTCAGAATGAAGAGCCTCCCCACGCCATCGGCGTTGTTGTAGCCCGACGGCACCGCAACGATCCAGCCGTACTTCTTGGTCTTCACGACGATCGGGTCACCATAGGTGAAGCCCAGGGTGCCTTGCGATGCGTTGGAGGGGCCGCCGAATTCCCACATCACCTTGCCGGCCAGTGCGCTTTCGGTGGTGATCGTCGTGGGGTCGGTAATGTCGAGCGCGTAGTAGCCCTTGCCGCCCTTGCCCAGCCCGCCGATCAGCATC
>NZ_JAELUI010000017.1 GCF_016429285.1 Ralstonia sp. ASV6 | reverse complement strand
CCGCCAGCCTTGTCTGCGGCAGCGCGCAGTGCATCGGCCAGGCTGGTCACGTCACGCGTGTCGAGCACTTGTTTGTCCACAGAGTAGACGCCGTTGGCGGTGACGGACACGACGATCTGTCCTGGGCGCTCGGTTGCCTTTTCGGCGTCGGCAGTCGGCAGGTTGACCTTTAGTTCGGTATAGCGGGAATACGTGGTCGTGATCATCAGGAAGATGAGGATCACGAGCAGCACGTCGATCAGCGGGATCAGGTTGATCTCCGGCTCTTCGCGAGCGTGGCGCGGGCGGAAGCGCATGGCGTTCTCAGGAATGCGTTGCCCGGATCAACCGCGCCGCGGCGGCAGGATCGCGTCAAGGTACATGGTCGACAAGTGTTCCAGCTCGGCCACGTAGTTATCCACCACGCCACGGAAGTAGCGCCAGAAGATCAGCGTCGGGATGGCTACGACCAGGCCCAGCGCCGTGTTGTACAGGGCCACCGAGATACCGTGTGCCAGCGTTTGCGGATTGGTGCCCGCAGCGCTCTGGCTGCCGAAGATCTCGATCATGCCGACCACGGTGCCGAACAGGCCCATCAGCGGCGCCACCGAGGCGATGGTGCCGAGCGCGTTCAGGTAGCGCTCCAGGCGATGGGCGACATTCTGGCCGGCTTCTTCCACCACTTCCTTGGCGGCATCGCGCGTGGTGTTGGGGTGCAGCACCACGTGACGCAGCGCGGCAGCCAGCAGGCGGCCCAGCGGCGAGCCCTGTTCCAGCGTGTTCACCACTTCCGGTGTGGCCTTGCGTTGGTGCGCGACGGCCAGCGCCTCGTCATAGACCTTGGGCGGAATGATCTTCTTGCGCTGCAAGGCGACGAAGCGTTCGATGATGAGCGCGAGGGCGAGCACCGAGGCGATCAACAGCGGCCAGATCGGCCAGCCGGCGGCTTGAATGATGGAAAACACTGGACAACCCGTTTTGTCGTTGTGGAAGGAATTTGATTCAGGACGCCGATTCGCGGTGCATTTGGCGCCCTGACTGCCGTTCATGCCGTCCGCGTCCCCGAACGCGGTCCGTTGCGGCAAAAACAGGCGCCACTCTAGCGCGTCGGACCTGCCTCGGCAACACGATGGCGTACCGTAGCGACAGGCGCCTCTGACAGTCAAAGGGTCGTCACAGAATTCAGTGCGCGGACAATCCACAACGAAGCGGGACAGTCTTGTGGACGGGTTGTGGACAGTGTCAGAACAAGCAAGCTAAGTGCTTGATGTGAAAGGATGTTCGGTGCTCTGCTTAAAAAACATGCAATGGGTGTTTCTGTGGCCAATTCATGCGCAAAACGTCTGACGGCCCTTGAAACTGGCGAGTAATCCACACCGCGGTGGGACAGTTGTGTGGACGGGTTGTGGACATTCCCAGAACAAGCGCGCTAAGTATTTGATATGAAAGGGCGTCCGATGCCGTGCTCAAGAATTGTGCAGCCGGGGTTTCTGTGCGGATTTTGGGAAAATTCCGGGCGTGGCCCGCAAAACCGGCGGGAAATCCACAACGAAGCGGGACAGTCTTGTGGACGGGTTGTGGACATTGCTCGGACAAGCACCTTAAGTGACTGATTAAAAAGGGTGTTCGGTGCGCCGCTTAAAAAATGGGCAGTAAGGTTTTCCACGAAAGAACAGGGGTGCAAGCGCCGGACATGTGAGAATCGGCGGCCGATTTATCCACTGCCCAGGCGTCACATTCGGGTTTTCCAGCGCAGCTGTGGATAACTTTGTGAACATCCTCGGGAGCCCTGCGCTAAATGCTTGACGCAGAACGAAATTACTTGCGCTGCTGAATTTTTAACGCGGGCAGATTTTTCATAAAAATCAAAGGGTTGCGTCAAAATGCCGAGAACGCGTCACGTAACGTCTGTCAAGCTTGACAAGGGCGTTATGCTGTGGACAGGTAGCCCGATAGACGCGAAATCCCTCCCTCATTCAAGGTAGAAGTTGCCCCGAAGCCCCATCGCATTGCGCCGCCACGACCACTTATGACCACGCCACCGTCTTCCCGCCGACCTTTCTGGATGGATGCTCCGGCCGCTGCGCCGAGTGCATCAAAGGCCACTCAAGAGACTCCGGCATCGCCTGCGCCGGCGCGGAGCGGGCAGGATGTATTGACCGTCAGCGAGGTCAACCGGCGGATTGCCGGGTTGCTTGAACGCAACTTTCCGCTGGGCTGGGTGCGCGGTGAAATCTCCAACTTCACGCGCGCGGCCAGCGGCCACTGGTATTTCTCGCTCAAGGATGCCGGCGCGCAGATCCGCTGCGTGATGTTCAAAGGCCGAAACCAGTACGCCGATTTCACCCCGCGCGAAGGCGAGGCCGTGGAGGTGCGCGCGCTGGTCACGATGTACGAGGCGCGCGGTGAGCTGCAACTGAGCGTAGAGGGCATCCGTCGTGCCGGGCTGGGCAATCTGTACGAAGCCTTCCTGCGACTGAAGGCCGCGCTGGAGGCGCAAGGCTTATTTGACCCCGAGCGCAAGCGGCCGCTCCCGCGCCACCCCCGCGCGATCGGTGTTGTGACGTCGTTGCAGGCGGCAGCCTTGCGCGATGTGCTGACCACGCTGCGCCGTCGCGCGCCACATGTGCCCGTGATCGTCTATCCGGTGCCGGTGCAGGGTGCAGGCGCCTCCGAGCGCATAGCCGCCATGCTCGATACGGTCAATGCCCGCGCAGAAGTCGATGTCGTCATCCTGTGCCGGGGCGGCGGCGGCATTGAAGACCTGTGGGCCTTCAACGAAGAGCTGGTCGCACGCGCGGTGGCCGCTTCCGGGATTCCTATCGTGGCGGGCGTCGGGCACGAGACGGATGTGACGATCGTCGATTTTGTGGCCGATGTGCGCGCACCCACGCCCACCGGTGCCGCAGAACTCGTCAGCCCCGACCGTGCTCGCATGCTGCGCGACGTGGTGCGTGACTGGGATGCGCTCTCAGCGCAGTTTCGTCGCCAGCTTGACCGCCGCGCCCAGACCGTCGATTGGCTCGCGCGCCGCCTGCGTAGCCCGCAGGCGCAGATGCGCGAGCGCCGCACGCAGCTGTCGCATCTGGAGGGGCGCCTGCGCTTTGCCCTGACCGGCCGCGTGCAGCGTGCCGAGCACGTGCAGCGCCTGCTCGCCATGCGCCTGGCGGCCGCCCGCCCAGACGTCTCCCGCCAGCGCGCTGTGCTGCAACAGGCCGAAGCTGCGCTGGCACGCGCCATGCGTGACACGTTGGCCCGGTCGCAGGAGCGCTTGGCGCGGCAGCACACCGGCCTGGAGCTGCTGGCACCGCAGCGCACACTGGAGCGCGGCTACGCGGTGCTGCTCGACGCGAAGGGCCACGCCATCCGTGATCCGAACGCGTTGCATGCCCGGGCACGCATCGAGGCACGGTTGGCGCAGGGCGCGGTCGACATCGAGATCGCCCAGGTGCAGCCCAAGCTCGATATGTGACCGGCGCATGTCCACATAACGGTCATTGCTGCGATTCCGCACGTGTTTCGCGGGTATTCCGAGTATTTGGCACGCTGTTTGCGCCGGTTTTGCAACTCTCCTACAATCGTCGCTCCCGACTCACGCAACCCCGCACACAACCCACAGAAGGGAAAAACACATGGCCCACACGCTCCCCCCGCTGCCGTACGCACTCGACGCCCTGGCGCCGACCATCTCCAAGGAAACCCTGGAGTTCCACTACGGTAAGCACCACCAAACCTACGTCACGAACCTGAACAACCTGATCCCGGGTACCGAGTTCGAGAACCTGAGCCTGGAAGACATCGTCAAGAAGTCCTCGGGCGGCATCTTCAACAACGCCGCACAGGTGTGGAACCACACGTTCTACTGGAACGGCCTGAAGCCGAACGGCGGCGGCGCTCCGACCGGTGCCCTGGCTGACGCCATCAACGCCAAGTGGGGCAGCTTCGACAAGTTCAAGGAAGAGTTCACGAAGACGGCCGTTGGCACCTTCGGTTCGGGCTGGGCCTGGCTGGTGAAGAAGGCTGACGGCTCGCTGGACCTGGTGTCCACCTCGAACGCCGCTACGCCGCTGACCACCGATGCCAAGCCGCTGCTGACCTGCGACGTGTGGGAACACGCCTACTACATCGACTACCGGAACGCTCGTCCGAAGTACGTCGAGGCGTTCTGGAGCCTGGTCAACTGGGACTTCGTCGCTGCGAACTTCGCATAAAGCGAAACCAAGCAAGCACAGTACCAAGAAAAAACCTCCGCGCTTGGACTTATACCGTAACCGTACATAGTTCGTGGGTGGGTATCGCGGAAGGCTTCATTTGTAAGGCTTCTGTGTCCCAAGGCTTTCGATGTATGGATACATCCCATTGCATCGTATCTATTGGCGCCGACGATTTTTTGTCGGCGCCTTTTCATTGTGTTGGTCAATCACCTAGCACTTTGCGAATCGCACGCGCGAATCCCACCTCGAAGATGGTTCGCCCCCGCTCATTCACGATTTCGCCGTGGCTACCCTCCCGGAGCCCACGTTCTTCGAGGTAAGGTGTCGATACAGCCTTTTGCAATGCTTGGCGCTCCGAAGGCGTGAACTGGGCGGCCATGGCGAGCACGGCGACCGAACCAGGTGCGGCGACATCCGCGCCAAGTGGCCGCCGGTCCACGGTCACTTGCACGTTAGCTTTCAACACGTTGAGTTGCGCCTTGAGCTTGTCGCGTTCCGCAACGATGGCCTGCATGATAGAGCGGATAGCGGGGTCTTCGATGCGCATGAGGTAGTCATGGCTCGCCAGCGTCCTTGGCGCTTTCGGTGAAGGCGGTCCAGCATAGGCTGACCAGGCCAGAATGAGTTCGCGGTAGTCCGCAGACTGAGCGTTATAGAGGGCTCGGCCTTTCATAATGCCCTCGGCTTCGGCCAGCCGGCCAACAGAGGGCAGCGAGAAGTCGCGCCCGCCTGTCTCATGCTGCCGACGGCAAAGTTCGTGCATTCTCGCGAGATTTGCGCGCCGGTGCGAGCGTCCGCCCTTGGCGAGCAGTGATTCAAGGACTGCGTCCGGGTGGATGTCCGTCCTCATATTCATGCTTCGACCTCCACGAGGAACCGATGCGCAGCAGGTAACGATTGGCTGCGAGTTGTTTTAGGCAGCAGCGAGGTGAGGTCCACGTCGAAGTGCCGACCAAGGCTCGCACCCGCGTCCATCAAGCTAATCACTTGGCGCTGGCCGAGCGCGGGATTCGCTGGGTTCATCTGCTCGGCCAAGCGGCGCATGAAGGCGTTGCCGGCGAGGAGTTGCTCCTGTTCACTCAACAGCATGAACACAGGTGGCAGGTCTTCGTTGAAGAGGACCGCATCGAGCAACTGGCTGCGGCGGAATATGGCCTTGCCTGGTTCGAGGTCGGGGTAGACCTCGACGCTCTCACACACGCCGGTGAGTTGCAGCAATTCTGACTCTGTTTCCTCGAAGCCGACATGGACGTCTCGCACCGTGCCGGCGGCCACCAATTGCGTGCCGTCGCCCTGCGGGGCTTCCAGCGCGACCTTGCAACGTTCGATGAGCCGCCAACAGGCCACCAGGTCTTCGGCAAGGTCGCTGAATCGCTTCATGGCACTCTCCCACACCCGTTCCGCCTGCCGGTAGGCGTCCAGTCCGGTGAACGGCCGACCGGCGTCTTCCGCATCAGCTTTCTGCTTCTTCAGGTCTTGAAGCTCGTTTTCCCGAATGAGACAGGAGTTTCGCGCCTCGTCGAAGCAATAGGCGAGCGTGTTGAAGTGGGCGGCCAGCGCCGGCAGGTGGTGCGGCTCCGTCACGAACCAGCGACAGCGGACGCAGTTACGGCTGCCGCCCGGAACGGGTCCGTGCCTGGGGGCTGAAGCTGAGCCGATGTTTGGACCGCCGTTGTAGCAACCTCCCACCGCGCCGTTTTCCTCGACCTCGCTGGTGCTGCCGCCGACAAGACACAGGCCGTGGTGCATCGGCATCCAGCCTGCCGGATTGCGCGCGGCCGGATGCTGTGGGATGCAGGCGGCGAGGCTCGGCACGCTGTTACAGATGGCATTCTGCAGGAGTTCGTCATGCTCGGTGTCGAGTAGGAAGTTCTGGATGCTCACCTCCTTGTTCGCCTCGAGCCGCTCCGCCGCGCCATGGAGCACTTCGCGGATGCGCGACGCGCCGGGCTTCGTGTAGTACAAGGTCATTAGCAGGCGACTGTGGCCGACAAGTTTTTGCAGGACGGGGAATGGTACTTGGCCTTCAAGTGCCAACGCAGTGATAAGGGAGACACGTAGGCTGTGCAGGGGGAAGAGAGTTGTCGTTCCATTATTGTCCTCCTCCGGCGGCGGGAGGAAGCGAATTGGCGTGCCGTTGCGATGAGTCTCGCCCCGGGCTGCTAGCCGCAGCTCCAGTGCGTCTAGCAGGCGGAACCAGCAACTATCCAGCCCCCTGTTTCGGATAGGAAGATGGCGCTCTCCTTCGACGGCCTCTGGCGCTCTAAAGAGGAAGCACGTGTCCGGATATTCAGCCAATTGCACGGCGCTCTTCGCCTGCATATGGCGGCCATCCAGTTCTGTCCAGGCAGTACGCCTCCCGACGGCGTTGTACTTTGCTTGCCAGTCGCGGAGTTTTTCAAGCCAGTAGAAGACGTCCTGATGTACCGGTCCGCCAAAGGACCACGGCAACACGTACCCCTTCTCCGGCCCGGACTTTGCGATGTCGGCGGTCTTATTGGTGTTGATGTAGAGCACGGTCGAGACCGCCTCGCCTTCGACTAGCGAGGCGCTGCGGCGGAACACGCCCTGTTGCAAGGGCCGGCGTTCGCTACCCTGTGCGAGCTGGCTTAGGCTCAGCGTCCATTTCCCCGCCGTGTAGCGCCAAGTATCGGCTTCGCCCGAGTCGAGCATGCGAACCTGAAACGTACGGAGTGGCAGGATGAGCTTCACGAGCAGAGCCACCCAACGAACTGGGCTCCACATCTCCAAGCGCGTTCCATTCGCCATTGGTCGCTCGCGCCATACGCAGTCCGGGTCGTGCCGGTCAATCTGCTCTTCGCTTACCTCGAACCAGTCGGGCCCACCAGGCCCGCGCTGACCGATTTCGGCTCCCAACGCACTCTGCGCCCACTGCCAATCGCGGAAGTGAGGCCCAGCAGCGAGCATCTGCCGTAATTCGTCAATGTAGCCGTATGGAAGCGGCGAATGCACGCTCTCGTCGCGACGAGGCAGGCCGCTCTTGGACATCCGGGGCACGGGGTTGCGAAACGCCGGCGAGACTACCAGTTGGCCGTCGTCGGCGGCGTGGCTGAACTCGTGCAGTAGCACGAAGTTCAGAAAGGCGTGGATGATATTGTTGTATTCGATGCCTTGCCTTGAATCTGGGCAGGTCGTTCGATAGAAGTCGGGCAGAATTGCGTCGCGTTTCAACAATGCTGCCAGGTCGAGCGGCAGACCTTGCTGGATTAGATAGCGAACGAAGAATATCCCTAAGGCTTGGAGTCTTGGAGCAATACCTCGCGTTTCACCCTTGAGCCACGACACAGCCAACTCACGCCAAGCAGCGAGTTGCGGATAGTCGCGCTTGACCCAACCGAGGGTAGTATCCGTTTCTCGCCTCACCCCTTTCTCCTTTGGAGGAGCTTCAATGACGGACGTCTTGTGCATTTTCGTTATGTTCTTTTCTGGCATGAGATTACTCCGTCGTAGTTTTGATATTGCTCAGCACTAGGCCCCCCCACTGCCTTGTCCCGCAATCGCAGCGCGGCAACTTCGAGCGCCACCAGAGCCTCACGGTTGTTCGATTGCGTGTAGACCTCCTGGCTCTCCAGCGAGCCGTGATGCATGAAGCGCCGGATATTCGCCTTGTCGACACCAGCATTTCTAAGGCGCCGGCCATAGGCGTGGCGGTGACCGTGCGGTGTAGTCCCGAGCGCCTTGCCAACCTTGAGCCCGATGCGCTCACAGGCAGCTGCATGCGCCTTGTTGTATTGGGCCAGCTTGTACATAGCGCCAACGGGCTCACGGCCTAGGTTTATGAAGGCGAACGGATGGCTGCGGTCAACACGGGCCACCTGTTCGAGATAACGGTGCCAGAGCTGTAGGAACCACTCTCCATACTCGGGTAGGAACCAGTACGCCTGCTTGTAGTACGCCGCATCGTGCGTGCCGCCTTTCCAGCCTGCTTGTTGGCGGCTCAGCAATTCGGTGCGGGGCGCGAGGCCGAACTGATGCGCGAGGTATTCCGTCCGATTGCCCTTGCGCGGCCGGCCCTTTTCGTCACGCCAG
Organism: Ralstonia sp. ASV6; assembly: GCF_016429285.1. Classification (GTDB taxonomy): domain Bacteria; phylum Pseudomonadota; class Gammaproteobacteria; order Burkholderiales; family Burkholderiaceae; genus Ralstonia; species Ralstonia flaminis. The sequence goes on along the minus strand of NZ_JAELUI010000017.1, from coordinate 46,183 downwards.
TCAGCCGGCGCTGCGCCATAGCTGGGATGGTGGATGTGGACTCTAGCTTGGCGCGGGTTGGCCGGGTCCGGGAACACGTCCGAGATGAAGAGATGGAAGGGTTCCGATTCGCGGAAGCCTGCGCCGTGCAATAGCAGGGTGATAAGCATGCCGCGGTAGTCATGGCGCCCAGCTGCGCAGAACCCCTTGACAAGCAACTCCTCGAATCGCTCCTCCGGGAAGGCCGGAGGCTCGCCTTTCTCGACTTTCGGCAGACGCCGACCTCGGACACGGTGCCCGGTTTCGGCGGGGGATGCGTTCGCCGCCCAGGTGTGTCCGAGGAAGGCCTTGTTGCGTCGATACTGGTAAGCAGTCTCGTCAGTCTGCCGGTCGAAGGCGCCGCCCGCATAACGCGGGTTCACTTTAGCGGCTTCAGGGCGCATTTCTCCAAGCCAGTCGAAGAAGTCGGAGAGGTTCGTGATGATGAGCTCAGCGTCATGGGGTGACATCGGCGCCCAGCACAAGCCACTGGGGTCAAGCCCAGTATTTCGGTCGAAGGTTCCGGTGTAGAGGCGCTGAGCGAAGTTCTGAAAGAGCTGGTAGGTATCGCGCTCAGCCGGATTTGCTTGCAGATATTCGAGGAACATCCTCACCGCCCGCGTGACCTTCCCCATCCATGCCAGGCTGCGGTCATGGCTGCGGGACAGGCAATAGTCGAGCAAGGGCTCGAGCACGCCAGCAGGGGTCAACAGCGCCGGTATCTCTGTATGGACGCCGGTCGCATCTGTGAATACTTTGCTTCGAACAGTAACGAACATCAGACGCCCCGCGCGTGGAGCAATCCGATTGCTTCGTTGAAGCTCAGGCGATACAGATGGATGGCGAGGTCAATAGCACCCCCGCCGCCGGCTTGTGCCCGGGTATCGAAGAATTTCGGCCCGTTCAGCAGTAGCTCGAAGTGCAGAGTGCCAGCGGTCGCGTGCCAGCGCTGTGTGCCTGCAGATTTCGTTGGGGTGAATGTAGAGTCGCGCTTGGCATGTGTAGCAAGGGCCAAGAGCGCGGTGACAGCTTGAACGTCGCGTAAGCGAGCGAGTTCTTCAGACGATGGACGAGCCACGGCGAATCTCCTTGATTGAGACTTAAGTCAAAGGGATTCGCCTGGCTTGAAGCCGCCCGGGTTCGAGTTGCGGGCGCAAGTCAGACGGGTACTGCGGTGCAAATGAGCAGGACTACTAAGGATTCCTCACCGTACTCTCAGAAGAGAGCTTCGAACAGTGCTGAAGGCCTCCCAGCCCAACTGCGGGTGCCGATAGTACGCCGCCTTGCCAGAATTTGTAAACAGGCGCCGTTACGAACGCGGTAGCAGGTGTGTTGCGGAAAAGCTGCTACTCGTCTTTCAAAGAAAGACTGCTACTCAACTACATCGGCATGCATACGATGTGGCGTTAGGGGATAACTTGTAAATTCAACGCAAAGAAAACGCCCCTGATGTAGGGGCGTGAGACATCGATTTCCACCTCTCCGGCTCTGCTTCACCTCAATCTATGTATCTGTGCTTGGGGTAAAGAACATTTGCGGAGGTTTTTTTATGCGCGCACGCTGCCCAGCATGTCGTGCAGCTCGTGGCTCATCATCGCCAGGAAGACGACCAGGCCGATGTAGTACACGGTGTAGGTCAGGCGCGACTCGTTGGAGATGCTGTAGTACGCGCGGTTTTCCGGCGCGTCCGGATCGTAGCGCCATGCCTTCATCAACTGCGGCACGGCCAGCACGGCGATCAGGATCAGGATCGGGCTCGGTTGCCACATGAACAGCGCCACCAGCACTGGCACCCCCAGAAACCAGATGCGCGGCGACAGCACCGCCGTGATGCGCCCGCCGTCAAACGGCGACATCGGGATCAGGTTGAACAGGTTCAGGAAGCAGCCGGCGTAGGCCAAGGCGAGCAGCAACTGGCTATCGGTATAGCGCGCGAGACCGTAGCAGAGCATTGCCCCGACTGTGCCCGCGACGGGGCCTGCCAGGCCGATGTAGGCCTCGGTCTCGACATCCATCGGTTGCTCTTTGAGGTCGATCCACGCGCCCACGAACGGGATGAAGGTAGGTGCACCTACCGCCAGCCCGCGTTGGCGTGCCGCCATGAAATGCCCCATCTCGTGGATGAACAGCAGCACCACGAAACCCACCGCATAGCGCCAGCCGAACGCAAAGGCATACACCACCACCGACAGCAGCATCGTGCCGCCGGTGGTCAGCAGCTTGCCGAACTTGAGCCCCGAGAACAGCAGGATCAGCAGCTTGGCCATGATGTCCGTGCTCGCCTGATCAGGCGCTCGGCTTGCGCTTGAAGAACTTGGCAATCGCTGCGCCAAAGCCCGCCACGGCAAGGATCGCCACCTTGGCAAACTTGGCCAGGAAAGCGGCAATCACGGCAAACAGGCCGAGCTTCTTGGCGGCGATGCCACCGACCAGCGCAGCCAGGCCGTACTCGGCCACCTTGTCGGTCTTGGCGTTGAAGTCGGTGTAGCGCTTGCCGTCCTTGAAGTCGAGGTCGGCCAGGAGCTTCTGCACGGCGGGCTTGTCGGCGGCCACGTGGTCGCTTGCGGTGATCAGGTTCAGGCTGATGTAGCCGTCGCGGCCCAGTGCGTAGGTGTTGTAGTTGACCGATTCCGGCTCGTTGGCGGGCTGGCCCTTGGAGCGCGCGGCCATCGACCAGATCAGGCGGTGCGTGGCGGCGTCATAGTGCGGGCGCTCAACCCAGCCCTGGATCTCCAGCGCGGGGATGCCACGCTTCTCGCGCTCTTCGTTGGCGGCAGCGGTGCCTTCCTTGAGCGACTTGAACAGGTCGTCGACGTTCCAGTCTTTGGCGTCGTCGTCCTTGATATAGCCCGACGCCTCGTACTCGGCGATCACCATCCAGTCGCTCTCTTCGTCGGTGGGCATGACCAGGCCGAGCAAGTCCTGGCTGTTGCCGTTGCCCATGGCGTGCATGAGCTGGCCGGCGGCCGGCTGCGGGATGAAGACTTCGTTCGCGCCGATCTTGAGCGTGGCCTGGTCACGCAGTGCAACCGACGTGGGCCCCGCCTTTGCACTGGCCTTGGCGGCAGCCCAGGCCTGCTTGATTTCCTGTTCCGGATTGCTGGCCTGTTGCGCGTGGGCAGCCGTGGCGCTCATCAACCCCATGACCGACATGCAGGCAAGTGCGCCTGCCCAGGCGCGCAGTGCGCCCTGAAACCCCATTCCCATGTGCTTCTCCTGAAGACGTTTTGTTGTATTCGCTGGCTCGTTTCTTCTATCGCTCTGGCAGCCGCTAAGCGGCTTGCAAGCTGGGGCGAAGCATAGCGGGAGTGGGGTGCAAGCTTGTTAAAGGGCGTTAATAGATTCGTGCGAATTCAGGGCTGCAATCCCATCTGTCCAAGCAGCGTCTGGTTGTCTTCCAGGTGCCAGTTTTCTGCGATCTTGCCGTCGGCCACGCGGTACAAATCGAATGCCTGGAAGTCGATTGGCTGGTTCTGTCCGTGCGTGTGCCCGAACTCGCCGGTGAAATGTCCGCGAAAGCGCAGATGCACGGCTACACGGTTGCCGGCCACAACCATGTCTTCGATTTCCACACGCATGTCGGGTACAGCGGCGCGGAAGGCCTTGGAAGCGTCAAGCGGGCCTTGCGGACCTTGCACGCGCCCTGCCGGCAGCGTGCGGTCGGCAAAGTCGGTCGACAGCGCCTGCGTGGCATAGCGCGCATCGCCGGTATGCCAGAAGGTGGCGTAGCGGCGCGCCGCCAGCACGGCGGCGGCAGCCTGCGGTGTGTCCGGGGCAGCCAGATGTTGCGGGCGGACCAGCTCGTCGTCTGCGGCGAATGCCGGTAGCGCGGCAAGCAGCGCCAGCGCGGTGGTGGCCAGCAGGGCGGGGCGGAGGACGGGGTGAGTGGGCATGGAAAGCTCCGGTGGGTTGAGATGCGCCGCACTGTAGGCTTCTATCCGGAGGCGATAAACGGGTTGTGAGTCGATCTGGTTTCAACTCGCATTTGATGATCGACGCGTGCGTCGGTCCATCCTGCAAATGCAATGCCGCGCACGTGATAGTCGGTATGCCGCGCCTGACCGCGTTCAAACGGTCCGCGCTGCGCCGCGTTTTTCTAGACTGACCCTTCATCGAACAGACACATAAAAAAAGGGAGGGGAACGATGGACCTGAGCCATATCCTGTCGCGCACCGAGCGCGGCACGCAGGAGCTGCAGACGCGCAGTGGGCATGTCACGCATCGCCAGCGCGCGATCCTGCTGCTGGTCAACGGCGAGCGGTCAGCCGCGGAGATCCTGGCGCAGTTGAGCAGCGCCGGCCCGGACATGGAAGATCTCATGCGCCTGGCTGCCGACGGCTACGTGGTCGGACGTGCGCCCGTTAAGGTGGCACCGAAGCCCAAGGCGCCGCCCAAGCCGGTGGTCACCACGCAGGTGGCAACGCGCCATGTGCGGCAGGCCTCGATTGCCGACTGGCGCCTGAGCCAGGCGGGTGCGTTCTCGGCGTTGCAGCGCTACCTTGCCGAGGGGCCGGAAGCGCCGCTCGATTTTCTCAACGGCCTGGCCGCGCCCTTGTACGCCGCGCTGGCCACGTGCCGCAGCGAGGCATCCGCCCACGCTGTCGTCGCGTTCCTGGAAGCACGCTTGGACGAAGACAGCTGGAATGTGACCGAGACGTCCTAGGTGTAAGTACTGAATTTGCGTGCTTTTCTCATCCAACGGGAATTGCGCGTTGATGATTTGAGAAAACCGTCGCATTCTCCGTTGCATTCCACGCCACGGAGCTTTTGCGATGGCCGAGCCCGGTTCCCCACAACTTGCAGCACAACCCACCGCCGGTGCGGACCGTGTGCTGATGGTGCTCGCCACCATCGCACGCTACGGCCGGCCGGTCGCGGCGCGTGAACTGGTTGAGCTGACCGGCCTGCCGCAGAGCACGCTGTACCGCCAAGTGGCGATGCTCAAGCGCTGGGGCTTCGTGCTCGAATCGTCCGGCACCTACGCGCCGGGTCCGATCAGTCTGCAGCTCGCACTTGGCTTCGACCACGCGTCGCACCTCGTGCAGGAAGCGCGCATCGGCATGGCCAAGCTCGTCGCCGAGTCGGGTGAATCGGTCGGGCTGGTGGTGGCCGTCAAGGACCAGGCTGTCTGTCTGGAAATGGTCGAGAGCCAGCAGTCGCTGCGCTGCTCGTTCGAGAAGGGGCGCGGTGTGCCACTGCTGGCCGGCGCCTCGGCAAAATCGTTGCTCGCGTTCATGCCGCCGACAGCAGCGCGCGCCATCCTCGCTGACTTGCTGGCCATCGATACGGACCAGCAAGCGCAACTGCAAACCGAACTTACCGACATTCGCGCCGCGGGCTACGCGCTGTCCGAAGGTGAAGTCGACCCCGGCGTCTGGGGCGTGAGTGCACCGGTGTTCCGGATGCCCGGCCACGCGCTCGGCTCCATTACGTTGATGGCGCCTGCCACGCGTGTGCGCGGCAAGGAGCAGCGCCTGATCGACATGACCGTTGCTGCCGCTGCGTCCATTTCGGCGCGGCTGCAGGACAGTTGAATCTTCGAATTCTTCAAGTCGCCCGAATTGTTTTTTCCACCCCACATGCACATTAGGAGACCACTCATGGGGAATCGCCGTCGTTTTATGCTGGCTTGTGCCGTGGCGTTGTCCGCTGCGGCGTCCTTCGCTACTGCTGCGCACGCTGCGGGCGAACCGCTGCGCGTGGCCACCGATGCCACCTTCGCGCCGATGGAGTTTGTCGAGAACGGCAAGCGCACCGGCTTTGATGTGGACCTGATCGAGGCGCTGGCCCGCACCATGGGCCGCCCGGTCGAGTGGACCGACATCGACTTCAAGGGCCTCGTGCCGGGCCTGATCTCGCGCCGCTTCGACGTGGCCATCTCGGGCATCTACATCACCGAGGAGCGCAAGAAGGTCGTGGACTTCACGGTGCCGTACTACCACGGTGGTCTGGTTGCACTGGTCAAGCAGGGCAACACGACGGTCAAGACGCCGGCCGACCTGAACGGCAAGAAGGTGAGCGTGCAGGTGGGCACCAAGTCGGTCAACTACCTGCGCGAGAACTACCCGAAGGTCGATCGCGTGGAAGTCGAGAAGAACAACGAGATGTTCAACCTGGTCGAGATCGGCCGCGCTGACGCTGCGGTCACGGGCCGCCCGGCTGCCGCGTACTACGTCAAGGCACGCCCGGGCCTGCGCATCGTCGAGCCGGCGCTGACGACCGAGGAATACGGCATCGCCGTGCGTCGCGATCAGCCTGAACTCACCAAGGCGCTGAATGCTGCGCTGGAGAAGATCAAGGCCGACGGCACGTACGACCAGATCCTCAAGAAGTGGTTTGGCGCTGCTGCCAAGTAACGACAAACGGACACGCTGATGGAATTGGATTTTTCTCCTGTCTGGGCGGGATGGACGGACATCCTCCACGGTGCGCTGGTCACTGTGGAGGTGACGGCTGTCGCGTTGATGCTCGGCTGTGTGCTGGGCCTGCTGGTCGGCATCGGTCGGCTGAACCCGCGCCGGCGTTTTGTCTACGGCATCTGCACGGTGTACGTGACGTTCATCCGTGGCACACCGCTGCTGGTGCAGCTCTTCCTGCTGTTCTTCGGGCTGCCGCAGTTCGACATCCTGCTGCCGGCCTTCGTGTGCGGCGTGCTGGGGCTGGGCGTGTATTCGGGCGCCTATGTGTCGGAAATCGTGCGCGGTGCGATCCAGTCGGTCGATCGTGGGCAGATGGAAGCGGCGCGCTCGATCGGCATGTCGTCGGCGCAGTCGATGCGCGCCATCATCCTGCCGCAGGCCGTAGTGCGGATGATCCCGCCGCTGGGCAACGAGTTCATTGCACTGATCAAGAACTCGGCGCTGGTGTCGCTGCTGACTATTCACGACCTGATGCACGAAGGGCAGAAGATCATCAGCGTGTCGTACCGCTCGCTGGAGGTGTACCTGGCGATTGCACTGGTGTATCTGGTGCTCACCAGCGCCGCGAGCTATTTGCTGCATCGGCTTGAACGCAACATCCGTGCGGGAGGCATGGTGCAATGAACATGGCAAACGCAAATCCGCAAACGCTCAAATCCGCACTGGATGTGCCGATGATCCAGATCCGCGGCCTGACCAAATCGTACGGCGATCACACCGTGCTCAAGGGCATCGACTTCGAGGTCGACGCCTCGCAGGTGGTGGTGGTGATCGGCCCAAGCGGCTCGGGCAAGAGCACCTTCCTGCGCTGCTGCAACGGGCTGGAAGTGCCCGAAGGCGGCACCATCGACATCTGCGGCAAGCGGCTGATCGACAACGGCACGATGCTGCCCGAGAACGACCTGAACCACCTGCGCCAGCAGGTCGGCATGGTGTTCCAGTCGTTCAACCTGTTTCCGCACCTTTCGGTGCTGCACAACGTCACCATCGGCCCGCGCATGCTGCGCAACAAGTCGAAGAGCGAAGCAGAAGCCGAAGCGCGCGAGCTGCTGCAGAAGGTGGGCCTGGCACACAAGGCTGATGCGATGCCAGCGAGCCTCTCCGGTGGCCAGAAGCAGCGTGTGGCGATTGCCCGTGCGCTGGCGATGCGGCCGAAGGTGATGCTGTTTGATGAGCCGACGTCTGCACTGGACCCGGAACTCGTCGGCGAGGTGTTGCAGGTGATGAAGCTGCTCGCCAAGGAAGGCATGACGATGCTGGTCGTCACGCACGAGATGGGCTTTGCGCGAGAAGTGGCCGACGTGGTGGTGGTGATGGATGGTGGCGGCATCGTCGAGGCCGGACCGCCGTCGGTCATCTTTGGCGAGCCCAAGGAAGCGCGTACGCGATCGTTCCTGCAAGCGGTGCTCACGCGTTCATGACCATGATGTTCGATGCTTCCATCTGGCAGGGTCGACAGGACAGCGGCGAGCGCGGCGACGTGACGCGCCTGTTCCAGATCGCACAGCCTGCCGGTGCGATGAACTTGTCGGGCGTGGCTGCCGTGCTCGGCTTTGCCTGCGATGCAGGCGTGGTGCGCAATCACGGGCGCGCCGGTGCGGCGCAGGGGCCGCGCGAGATTCGCCGCGCGCTGGCCAATGTGCCGGCACACGGCCTCGCGCGCCTGGCCGATGCCGGTGATGTGACCTGCGACGACGGCGATCTCGAACGCGCGCAGACCGCGCTCGGTGAGGCTGTCTCCGGCCTGCTCGATGCCGGCGCGCGTCCGGTGGTGCTGGGTGGTGGCCACGAGGTTGCGTTTGGCACGTACCAGGGCCTGCGCAAGCATTGGCAGCAACAGGGCTGGTGCGGGCGCCTGGCCATCGTCAACTTTGATGCGCATTTCGATCTGCGCACGAGCCGCCCTGGCAACTCCGGCACGCCGTTCGACCAGATTGCTGAAGACTGTGCAGCGCACGGTATCGACCTGACGTATTGCTGTCTGGGCGTGAGCCGCTTGTCCAACACGCCTGCACTGTTCGATCGTGCCGATGCGCTGCATGCGCACTATGCGGAAGACACCGACGTGCAGGAGCGCCACCTCGACGCGCGCATGGCCGATCTGGATACGTGGCTGGCCGATGTCGATCACGTCTACTTGACCATCGACATGGACGTGCTGGCCGCCGCAGTCGCACCCGGTGTGTCCGCGCCCGCCGCATATGGCATCACGCTGCCAGTGCTCGAAGCGCTCGTGCAGCATGTGTGCGCCACGGGCAAGGTGCGCGTAGCGGACATCGCCGAGACCAACCCTGAATACGACCAGGACCGCCGCACCGTGCGTGTGGCAGCGCGCCTGGCGTATCACCTGCTGCGCCGCCAATGAAGCTGATTCCTGCAGACGCAATGCGCCGCATGCCGTGGAAGAACGGCGGCGGCGTCACCACCGAAATCGCCATCGCACCCGAAGGTGCCACGCTCGACAACTTCGACTGGCGCATCAGCACTGCGCAGGTCGATGCTGCAGGGCCGTTCTCGCGTTTTACCGGGTTTGACCGCTCGCTGGCTGTGATCGCGGGTGGTCGGCTGACGATGCACCGCGCAGACGGCAACGTCATCTCGCTCGCACCGGGCGAGGCCCCCGTGCGCTTTCCGGGCGAAGTGGACATTCACGCGACAGTGGATGCGCCGTTGTCAGACTTCAACGTGATGACGCGCCGCGACACCTGGGTGCATCACGCCGAGCCGATCACGCTGGCCGCCGGTGAACGCCGGTCGCTGCCGACTACGCGCGCACGCATGCAGTGGGTGGTCTATTGCGTGCATGGCGCGCTGTCGCTCGATGGCGCGGATGTGTCGCTGTCGCAAGGTGCGGCGGTGTGGTTGGATGCGCCGTCGGGCAACGATACGCTGGTCGCGCGAGTTGGGTCAGTCGGCTATCTGGTGGCGCTCTGGCCAGTCGCCTGATCTTTTCGCGCAGGCAAAAAGCAGGCAAAAGAAAAGGGACCCAACAGGGTCCCTTGCAAGTCTCCCGGCTCCGTAGAGCGCGGCAGAAGACTCTTACTTCTTCTTGTTCACGGCGTCCTTGAAGCCCTTGCCAGCCGTGAACTTCACGGTCTTGGTTGCCGGGATCTTGATGGCTTCGCCGGTGCGCGGGTTGCGGCCGGTGCGTGCAGCACGCTTGCCCGACGAGAACGAACCGAAGCCAACCAGCGTGATGGTGCCGCCCTTGGCGACGGTCTTCTTGATGTTTTCCAGCGCGGAGTTCAGCGCGCGCTCGGCGGCGGCGTTGCTCAGTTCTGCGTCTTTTGCAATGGCGGCTACGAGTTCGGATTTGGTCGTCATGTCAGTTCCCCACATCAGGTTTGTTGGACAGCGTTGTACTGCGACCCGTTTTATATCACCGTTGCGCAGGGTTGCACATCCCCTCCCTGCAAGGCTTTGCGGGCCGTTGCTCGTAACCGACACTTGTCCCGTCTACGTTTGCGGGGCGGGCATACGGGAAACACCTGATATCGACGGGGTTTGTTTGCATTTCCGTCAGCCTTGCTCGCACCCGGAATGCACCGAAAGCGCGCAAGCCCGGCACCGGAAATTGGTGCGAAAGCCGCCGTACACTGTGTATTCGCAGCCCATGCAAACCTTATGGAGAACATCATGTCGAGTTCGCAAACGCCTGTCGCACAAGGCTTCGCGGGCGATGGCGATGCCGCCGAACAGCCACGCGGACCAGCCGTGCTTGTCGCTGGCGCCAACGGATTGGTGGGCCGCGCGGTGGTGCGCCGCTTGGTCGCCCAGACCTGGGCCGGTAGCGTAACGGCGTTGGTGCGCCGCCAAGGGGCCTTGACAGCAGGGCAGGCAATGCCCGGCAGGTTGCGTGAACGCGTGGTCGATTTCGATCGGTTGGATGCACCCGAAGCGCGCGCCGCCTTGGCTGCAAATATCGTGATTTGCGCGCTGGGCACGACCATTCGGCAGGCCGGTTCGCAGGCGGCATTCCGGCGCGTTGATGTTGAGTATCCGGCGGAACTGGCGCGGCGCGCGTTCGCAGCCGGGGCGCATCATTTCTTGCTGGTCAGCGCGCTGGGCGCCGATGTGCGCTCGGGTGTTTTTTACAATCGGTGCAAGGGTGAGGTGGAAGCGGACATCCTGTCGATCGGCTTTCCATCGGTCACGATCGTGCGGCCATCGCTGTTGCTCGGCAAGCGCAGCGAATTCCGCTTCGGCGAACGCATTGCGCAAAATCTGTCGCACGCAATCGGATGGATGGTGCCGACCGCGTGGCGGCCCGTGCCGGCGGAGTCGGTGGCGGCGGCGCTGGTGAGCGCCGCACGTGTGGATGCACCCGGCGTGCGTGTGTTGGAGAACGGCGCATTGCTGGCCGCAAAAGACGAACGGCCGGTGGGTTGAGCCACCGGCCGTTGCCGAGTCGAGTGATTTCCGTTGCTTACTTCTCGATCGGCTTGCCTGTGCGATCGTGCATCAGCGACAGTGCACACACGCTGATGATGGCCGCGACCATCACGTAATACGACGGCGCCAGCTTGCTGCCCGTGCTGGCGATCAACCACGTCACGATCAGCGGAGCAAAGCCGCCGAAGATCGTCACCGCCAGATTGTACGAAATGGACAGGCCGGTGGAGCGCACCGCCGTCGGGAACTGCTCAGCCAGTACGGCCGGTGCCGGGCCGGTGAACGCTGCCAGCAGCACACCCAGGATCACCTGCACCTGCAGCAGCGTCTGCACGGTCGGGTTGACGTTCAGCCAGTGGAAGAGCGGATACGCAGCGGCAGCGATGATGAGTGCCACGGTGCCCAGCATGCGCTTGCGCCCGATGCGGTCAGACAGCGTACCCATGATCGGGCACAGCACGAAGATGATCGCGCCGCACAGTGCCGTCGACTGGAACGTTGCACCCAGCGGCAGGCCGAGTTGCTGCTTGGCGTACGTCGGCATGTAGAACACCAGCGTGTACGTGCAGACCGTCCAGAGGATGGTCACCCCCAGGCCGCCGAGCACTTCACGCGGATGGTCGCGCAGCACCTGCGAGAGCGGCGCGAGGCGCGACTCCTTCGCGGCCTTGGTCTTCTGCTCTTCAAATGCGGGCGGCTCGTGCAGGTGCGAACGGATGTACATGCCGACCGGGCCGATCAGCAGGCCGAACAAGAACGGAATGCGCCAGCCCCAGGCGTCGATCTGCTCGGGCGACAGGCCGTTGGTGACGATCGCACCCATGGCTGCACCGAGGATGAACGAAATGCCCTGGCTTGCCTGCTGCCAGCTGGCGAAGTAGCCGCGGCGCTCGTCCGGCGAATACTCGATCAGGAAGGCCGTGGCACCGCCGACTTCACCGCCGGCAGAGAAGCCCTGGATGAGCCGTGCGATCACGATCAGAATCGGCGCGCCGATGCCGATTTGCGAATACGTCGGTGCCAGCCCGATGATGGCCGTGCCCAGCGCCATCAGCATGATGGTGAGCGTGAGCGCTGCCTTGCGACCCACGCGGTCGGCGTAGACGCCGAGCACCACGGCGCCGACCGGCCGCATGAAGAAGCCCACGCCAAACGTGGCGACCGTCAGCATGAACGAGGTGAAGTCATTGCCGGTGGGAAAGAACAGCCTGGCGATGATGACGGCAAAGAAGCTGTAGACCGTGAAGTCGAACCACTCGAGGCCGTTGCCGATGGTGGCGGCAATGATGGCCTTGCGTCGGGTAGCTGCGGAGATGGCCTGGGCCGGTGCACGATTGCCCTGGGCGGGCGCAGTCGTGGCTTCGGTGGCTTGCATGGATGTGTCCTCCAATATATGTGTGGATATCGTCCGCCGCGCTTTCTCCCCCGAGCTCCCCCGCGCAGCAGCGAAGCGGCCATGGTAAGTGATTCAGCAGCGATTGGCAGCGCCAGTATCAGAAGTCCTTGGAATCGAATGGGCCAAACGCTGTCCAATGCATATGCACATGCATCTGACGGAGCACATCATGGACCCGACATCGCAACGCGCCCGGCTGAGTGCCATCCTGCCCGGTGCGCTGGCCGTGTGCGCAGCGGCCCTGCTGAGCGGCTGCGTGGTCGCGCCGTACTACGACGCCTATGGCAATCCGATTGCCCCGGCGGCGGTTGCGCCGGTACCGGTCGCCTCATACCCGGCCTACCCGGCCTACCCGTACGACCCTTACTACTACTATGGTCCTGCGTTCTATCCAGCCCCCGTGTTTGGCAGCGTGTGGATTGGCGGCGGCGGATGCTGGGGCTGCCATCGCGGCTGGGGCGGCCGGGGCTGGGGACGTGGCGGCTGGGGCCATCGTCACTGATCTGTCACATCTGTCTCACGAAGACGCACGTCTGGCGCGGCGCAACGCCAGTTCTGCCGACAGTTCAATACGCGTGATTGCGTAACGGAATCTGCTGCATTGCGACATACAATCCTTCGCTCCCAAGAACCTGTTTCCGGTGTCGTTTGCTGCGGATCGGGCAGGTTCAAAAAAGAAGAATGCGAGGAGATTGTTCATGTCCGTCATCATCGTGCTGGCTGCGCTGGCATTTCTGATGTTCGCCGCATACCGTGGCTATAGCGTCATCCTGTTTGCACCGCTGGCCGCCTTGGGCGCGGTGCTCCTGACGGACCCTTCGGCCGTGGCACCGGTGTTCTCCGGCATCTTCATGGAGAAGATGGTCGGCTTCGTCAAACTGTATTTCCCGGTGTTCCTGCTCGGCGCCGTGTTCGGCAAGGTGATCGAGCTGTCTGGCTTTTCGCGCTCGATCGTGGCGTCGGTCATCCGCGTGGTGGGTGCCAAGCGTGCGATGCTGTCCATCGTGCTGGTTTGTGCGCTGCTGACGTACGGTGGTGTATCGCTGTTCGTTGTGGTGTTTGCGGTGTACCCGTTTGCGGCGGAGATGTTCCGCCAGGGCAATATCCCCAAGCGCTTGATCCCGGGCACGATCGCGCTGGGCGCGTTCTCGTTCACGATGGATTCACTGCCGGGCACGCCGCAGATCCAGAACATCATCCCGACCACGTTTTTCCACACGACCTCGTGGGCCGCGCCGTGGCTCGGCACGATCGGTGCGCTGTTCATCATCGTGGTGGGCATGGCCTATCTGGAGTGGCGCCGCCGCGTAGCACTGCGCAATGGCCACGGTTATGACCATGGCCTCACCAAGCTGGTGAACGAGCCGGAAACGGCCGAAACCGGCACGCTGGCGCATCCGCTGATTGCGCTGTCGCCGCTGGTGCTGGTGGGCGTGATGAACCTGCTGTTCACGCGCTGGATTCCGACGTGGTACGGCAAGGTCGTCACCGTTGCGCTGCCGGGCCTGCCCAAGCCGCTGACGGTCGAGGCTGACAAGCTGACCGCGATCTGGGCCGTGGAGGCCGCATTGCTGATCGGCATCATCGTGGTGTTGGTATTCGGCTTCCGCGCCGTAAAGGGCCGCTTTGCAGAAGGCAGCAAGTCGGCCGTGTCCGGCGCCCTGCTGGCTGCAATGAACACTGCATCGGAATACGGCTTTGGGGGCGTGATTGCCGCGCTGCCGGGCTTCCTGGTGCTGGCCGACGGGCTGCGCGCGATTCCGAACCCGCTCGTCAACGAAGCGGTGACGGTGAGCACGCTGGCGGGTATCACTGGGTCTGCGTCGGGCGGCATGAGCATTGCACTGGCGGCGATGGCGGATCAGTTCGTGCAGGCTGCGCAGGCGACGGGCATTCCGATGGAGGTACTGCACCGCGTGGCGGCGATGGCCTCGGGTGGCATGGACACGCTGCCGCATAACGGCGCCGTCATCACGCTGCTGGCCGTGACCGGGCTTACGCACCGCGAGGCGTATCGCGATGTGTTTTGCGTCACGATCATCAAGACGCTGGCTGTGTTCTTCGTGATTGCTGTGTTTTACGCGACGGGTATTGTTTGATTGGTTTGGTGTGAGTTCTGGTGCAGCAGGGAATGGGCCTTTGTGGTGCGTTCCCTGTTTTTTTTGGGGGGGGTGGTCCATCCCTTGTTTCATCCCCTGCCGGGGCTGACTCACTTTTCTTTGTCTTGCCAAAGAAAAGTAAGCAAAAGAAAGGCGCGCCCGAGATGGCGACTTCCCCTTGGATTTTTGTAACCGGGCGGAGATGGGGAAAACTCGCTTCGCTCAGACAGTTCCCCATCTTTTTTCCGCCCGCTCACAAAAATCCAAGGCGCCATCAAGGGCCTAACGTCAAAAGAAAAAGGCCAACCCCTCGCGAGGTTGGCCTTTGTCGTTCTGGCTGGCATCCAGATGGTTTGTCTTTTTGCCTTTGACTTTCCCTGCCCTATGCGGCGCCTTGAATTTTTGTGAGCGGGCGGAAAAAGGAAGGAGGCTTGTTTGAGCGTAGCGAGTTTGCCTCCTTCCCCGCACGGTCACGGAAATTCAAGGAGTCTTTCGCCGCATCGGGCGCGCCTTTCTTTGCTTACTTTCTTTGGCAAGACAAAGAAAGTGAGTCGGTCCCGGCAGGGAACGAAAGGGAGGTGGACCACCCAGTCCAAAATCAAGGCTCAAGCACGCACAAACAACCAAACCGTCAACACAACCCCAACCACCACCACAAAGCCGCGCAGCACCTTCTCCGGCAACCGGTGCAGCAGCCACGCCCCTGCAAACCCGCCCGCGATGCCGCCAATGCCCAGGGCCAGCACCGCCAGCCAGTTCACCTGCGGCGAGAAGGCAAACACCGCCACCGCAGACGCGTTCATCGTCATGGCGAGCACGTTCTTGGTGGCCACCGCCATGCGTACCTGCTGTCCTGCTACGGTGAGTGCCGCCAGCATCAGAAACCCGATCCCGCCGCCGAAGTAGCCGCCGTAGATGGCAATCGCAAACTGGATCGTCGCCAACGTCGTGCTCGACAGGCCGGTGGCGGCATGCAGCGGCTTGCGCCGGAAGCTTCCCCACGCAAACACGCTGGTGGCAAACAGCACAAGGTACGGCACCAGCTTGGCGAAGAATGACGGCGGCGTCGCCAGCAGCAACAGCGCGCCGAGCACGCCGCCAATCAGGCTGATGATGATGAGCGTCTTGAGCGAGAGGTGGTGCTCGCCGGCATCCACGCCACCAGCCAGTTTGCGCCCGGCTACCGACGTGGTGATCTGGCTGGGGAACAGCGCGATCGTCGAGGTCATGTTGGCGGCCAGCGGGTTGAGCCCCGCCAACAGCAACGCCGGAAATGTGATGAACGATCCGCCGCCGGCTATGGCATTCTGCGCACCGGCATAGACGCCGGCCGCTGCAACGAGCAGGGCGGTGGAGAGCGAAAGCGTGGACATGAGCGGGGAGGCGAGCGATCGAATGGTCCGCGCATGGTAATGGAACGTCCGCGCTCGCGCTTGCTACCGATTGGGGGGGGTGCCCCCATGCCGGCGCAGCTGCCATTCGATGACCTCGAATACCCCCTGCACGAGCAGCGCCAGGATGGCAGCAGGGATGGCGCCAGCCAGCAGCGTTGCGCTGTCGTTGAGTGCAAGCCCGGTCGCAATGCGCTCACCATAGCCGCCTGCGCCGATGAACGCGGCGATGGTCGCGGTGCCCACGCTGATGACGGCGGCCGTCTTGATGCCGGCCAGGATGACCGGTAGCGCCAGCGGCAGATCCACCACGCGCGTGCGCTGCGCGGGCGTGAAACCGAGTGCCAGTGCCGCATCACGCAGGCCATCGGGCACCTGTTCCAGGCCGACGATGGTGTTGCGCACGATGGGCAGCAGCGCATACAGCGCCAGTGCGATCAGCGCCGGCACCACGCCGATCGACCCGACAATGGGGATCAACATGGCCAGCAGCGCCAGCGATGGAATCGTCTGCAGCACGCCCACCACGGCAAGGATCGGCTGCTTGATCCGCTGCCGTGCGGCAGCCAGACCCAGCGGCACGCCAAGCAATACCGCAACGCCCGTTGAGATGCCGACCAGCATGAGGTGCCGTTGCGTCAATCGCCACAGGCCATCGGTCAGTTGTGCGAAGAACGCCCGGGCCGGCGTGGCGGCCGGCGCATTGTGCTGCCCGGCG
Organism: Ralstonia sp. ASV6; assembly: GCF_016429285.1. Taxonomy (GTDB): domain Bacteria; phylum Pseudomonadota; class Gammaproteobacteria; order Burkholderiales; family Burkholderiaceae; genus Ralstonia; species Ralstonia flaminis. The sequence continues at coordinate 29,749 of NZ_JAELUI010000017.1, read as the reverse complement.
ACAAACTGGCGCGCGACCTGCGAGAACGATTGGCCCTCCAGCTCGACCGCTGCGTTCATCGCCACCATGTCGTCTCGCTGGATACGGCCGGTGAGTGCCGAGATGGCCTGCCATTGCGCCGCGTGTTTCTGCGCAACGTCGCTGCGGTAGAGCAGCACCGCGTCGTAGCGCGGGAAGACGTGCGCGGTGTCGTCGAGCACGCGCAGATGCTCGCGGCGGATCTTGGCGTCGGTGGAGTAGATGTCGATCACGTCGATTTGCCTGGCACGCAGCGCGTCATAGGCAACGCCATGGTCGAGGCCGGTTGGATGTTGTGGCAGCGCGTAGTGTGCTGCGATGGCCGGCCAGCCGTCGGTGCGGCCGAGAAATTCGTGCGACAGGCCGAGGCGCAGCGCCGGGTGGGTCGCCAGATCGGCGAGCGTGCGGATGTGCTCGCGTTCGGCATCGGCCTCGCGCATGGCGAGTGCGTAGGTATCTTCAAAACCGAGCGGCACGCCCGCAGCCAGGCCCATGGGGCCAAGCGCACGGTTCACGTCGGCCAGCAGTGCGGTCTGATCTGGGTTGGCAGCTTGTGCCTGCGGCAGGTGGAGGATCTCGGCGGCGATGGTGCCGAGGTAGTCGGGGTAGGCGTCAATGCTGCCGTTCTGGAGCGCCGCGAAGACGATGGCGGTGTTGCCCAGGCCGGGTACGTGTTCGGCGGGGCCGACTTGGCCGGCGGTTTGCGTCAGGATTTCGCCCAGTACGTACGACTCGGTGAAGCGCTTGGAGCCGATGCGCAGCGCAGGCTCTGCAATCGCCGATGCGCTGTACGCCAGCCAGCCCAACGCGAGCCACACGAGGCAACGCCGGAGGGGAAAACTACAGGTCAGTCGCCGTGTATCCAAAGTTCGTTGAGGTCGGTCAGGCCCCAGTCGCTGGGTTCTTCTCGTGAAACGATCTGGTCGCCGGTGTGCGCCAGGTCGATGAGCTCGGGCGCAATCCGCGTGCCCGACGATATGGAGAAGAATACCTTGACCGTGGGCGTGAGCAACGCGCCCGGCGTGTGTTGCATGACCACAGCCAGCCTGCCCGAGCGCAATCGCACCAGTGAGCCCACCGGATAGATGCCCACGCTTTTGACGAAGGCGTTGAACACCATCGGGTCGAAATGGTTGCCGCGCCATTCGACCATGCGCTGGATCGCGTAGGCAGCCTCCCATGCCTTCTTGTAGGGGCGGTCGGAGGTGACCGCGTCATACACATCGCAGATGGCGCCCATGCGCGCAAACAACGAGATGCCCTCGCCGGCCAGCTTGTGCGGATAGCCCGTGCCGTCCATGCGCTCGTGGTGGTGCAGGCAGACGTCCAGCGCGATATCGCGCATCTGGGTGTCGCCCACCAGGATGTCGTGCCCGGCCTGCGGATGAACGATCACGGTACGGAACTCATCGGCGGTGAGCGCGCCCGGTTTGTTCAGCACCTCGGGCGGAATGGCGATCTTGCCGATGTCGTGCAGCAGGCCGGCCAGGCCCGCGTCACGGACTTCATCATCGGACAGGCCGAGCTGGCGGCCGAGCGACACCATCAGTGCGCACACGGCCACGGAATGCAGAAACGTATAGCGATCTTTCGTCTTCAGGCGCGCGAGGCTGATCAGCGCGCTCGGGTGGCGGTCGACCGAGCCGGAGATCGCCTCGACCAGGGGCAACGCGTCGCGCGCCTCGATGGTGCGGCCCATGCGGGCGTCGGAGAACATCGCCTTGACGGCAACTTCTGCCTTGCTGATCAGTCGTCCGGCGCGGCGCATCTCCTCCGCGTAGGTGATCGGGCGCGGCATGATGCCGGCGTCCGGCTGTGCGGACGGCGGGCTGGGTGGTGCGGGTGGCGCAGCGTTGGCTGCTGCCACATCGGTGCCGCGCGCGGTATCGATCCAGACTTCTCGGATGCCGCTGGCACGCAGGCGTTGCAACTGGGCGGAATCTTCAACGCGAAAGCGGGCCCGCCAGAACGGGTGGTCCAGCCACGAGCCGACAAATTCCTCCAGATACATTCCCACCCGCAGGTGTTCGATGGCGATGCGCTTGCGCATGTTGGTGTCTAGACAATCGGATGCCTTGGCAGGGCACGTCCTATGCAGCGGGCGCAAGGGGGCGCTGCTGTGCCAATGGTTGCCATTCATCTTATCGGACGTAGCGGGCGCGGCTTGAGGGGGGGAAAGCCCGGTAATACCGGGTACGACCGCGTGAGGCGAGGCGGTGTGGCGAACACGCCTTGCTATGTATGCGTGGCGCAGCAAAGATGGCGCCACACGCATGCTGTCGCCGGTAACGGCGCGGCAAAAAATAAGGCGGCCGGAAAGGGCCGCCTCAGCAAACCGGCACCGGCGCCGCTTGGGCGCCCGGCATCGGGGAGGGAGATGAATCAGGGGTGATGCAGATGTGCTTACAGACCGTCGGTGAACGGGTCGCGCTTGCCGGCCAGGGCGCCATCGGTGTACGGGTCTGCCTTGCGCAGGGCGCCATCGGTGTACGGATCGGCCTTGCGCAGTGCGCCGTCGGTGTACGGGTCAGCCTTGCGGGCACCATCGGTGTACGGGTCGCCCTTGGTCACGGCTTGGCCATTGGTGTACGGGTCTTTGCTCTGCACGCCGGCTGCGAAAGCGGGCACAGCAGCAATAGCGATCAGCGAGGCGATAAGCAGGTTCTTGGTCTTCATAATGGACTCCACAACAGGGGGGTGAGCATTGCTACAGGGCAGATTCGCTGCAGTGCAGTAACGCGATGGCATAAGCTTAGTCGTTGCTTGGGCGGGTAAAAAGCAGTTCTCTTAAACTCTTTGTTCAAAAAACACGAACAATTGTGACCCCTCAGGCACCGCAATCTGCACATAAGTCATTGATATGACACATGAATATGAGATGCGGGATAACCCTTACAGCGAACATCTGACGGTGGCATCCAGCAAAAAATTCCGTCCAAGGGTGCGACAGATTGTTGCGTCGCATTACAGACCTGGGGATTCCCCCTCCCTCCAGTAAGGCGGTACGCCACTAAACATTCCACGCGAACGGTCGTTGAAGCAGGTGAGGGGCGACGCTTTCCGCCCCTGCTGCAAGGAAGACCATCATGACCATCACCACTGCGTCCATCGCCCGTTTCGAGATTGACGGCGTTGCCTACCAGGCGAGGCTGTTTGCCATGCCGTTTCACGTGCCGGAAAACGGCCGCGTGCGCGCGCATGCGATCGGGCGCCCGGAGATGCCGTTCAGTGGTGTGCATGTGCTCGCCCGGTGGCTGGAGGCGCGTGTGCTGCCCGAGGGCGTGGGCTTGGTGATGGCCGATCGCCTGTTCTCGCATGGCGCGGTGGAGCAATGGTCTGGCGCCGACGGCGCGCGCGCGGCCAAGGTGCTGTCGCAGGTGGCGTTGGGCAGCAAGAGCAGCCACCGCCTGTGGCGCAACACGGCGGCGGGCGGGTTTCGTGATGAGACCGCGTTCTTCCTGGGCGCTGCCTTTGTGCAGACGGATACCGCTGTCGACGACGTCCGCCTGCTGGGCGATCTGATTCCTGCCGCCGAGTGGTCGGGCGTGGCCGATGCTGCATCCACCATGATGGGCCTGCACCTGTATCGTCCGGACGAGCCCGAAACGCTGGTCGATTGCGCGCTGCTGGCGCCGTCTTGGACGGAAGCCGCGGTGGAACGTGCCGACGGCTATCGCGCGCTCACCCTGCTGCATTCCTTTACTGAAGACGACGAGGACATCCACGTCGACATTGAACTGCTGCCGCCGGGTCAGGTCGTGCTGCAGGTGGAGTCGTGCTCGACGCGCTTTTCTGCGCGCTTCGACCCTGCACTGCTGGGCCGTGACATGACCGATGCGCTGCTGCGCGACGCACTCGCCCTGCAGCACGGCCTCCCCGCCAACCTGCACTGACCTGAGCGGACGCTGAACCCGCCGGCAAGCTTGCGCTTGCCTTGCGCACCCGCCGTACCCGCTGCACAGCGCCACCGCTTGGGCGCATCATCGCGACTTTCTTTCCTCATGCGCCGCCGCCCGCCTGGGCCTGCGGCGTGTTCGCATGCCTGCCTTTGCCGTCATTCTTTCCACGTTGGCGCTCGATGCCATGGGCGTCGGGCTCATCATGCCCATCCTGCCGAGCCTGCTGCGCGAGCTCGATCACACCGGTGACATCGCATTCGAATTCGGCCTGCTGATCGCCGCCTATGCGGCCATGCAGTTCCTGTTCGCGCCGATCCTGGGGGCGCTGGCGGATCGGTTCGGGCGCCGGCCGGTGCTGCTGGTGTCGTTGGCAGGCGCGGCAATCGACTATCTGGTGATGGCGCTGTCGCCGCATGCGTGGGTGTTGTACCTGGGGCGTGTGGTGGCGGGCATCACGGGGGCCAACTACGCCGTGGGCACGGCCTATATCGCCGACATCACCGCACCGGCGGACCGCGCACGCCGTTATGGGCTGATGAATGCGTGCTTTGGTCTGGGCTTCATCGCCGGGCCCGCACTGGGCGGCCTGCTGGGTGACTGGTGGCTGCGCGCGCCGTTTCTGCTGGCGGCGGTGCTCAACGGCGTCAATTTCCTGATCGCATGCGTGGCGCTGCCGGAATCGCGCCGTACCGAGCGCGCGCCGTTTGCCTGGCGCACGTTGCTGCCGGTGCAGTCTCTGCGGCGCATGGCGCGTGTGCCGACGCTGCTGCCTTTCCTGATCGTGCTGGCCATCATCGAGATCGTCGGGCAGATTCCGCAGACGCTATGGGTGATCCACGGTGAAGCGCGCTTCGGCTGGGACACGCGTGCGGCCGGCCTGTCACTGGCCGCCTACGGATTGATGCATGCGCTGTCGCAGGCGTTCTTGACCGGGCCGATTGCACGCGCCGTGGGTGAGCGCCGCGCCGTAGTGTTGAGCGTGATGATGGACATGGCCGGCTTTGCAGCAATGGCGTGGATCAGCGCCGGCTGGATGGTCTACCCGACCATGGTGCTGCTGTGTATGGCCGAGATCGGCATGCCCGCCATGCAGGCGATGTTGTCGCGCCAGGTGAGTGAGCACGAGCAGGGCGAACTGCAGGGCGCGTTGGCCAGCATGGCCAGTGTCGCCGCCATGATCGGGCCGCTGGCAGCAACCGCAGTCTATGCGGCCACCGCGCAGTTCTGGTCCGGCACGGTTTGGCTGATGGGCGCTGTGCTCAATGGCGTCTGCCTCATCGTGCTGATGCAGCGTGCGGCCCGGCGTGCGGTTGAGGCGTAGCGCGCCGGAGCCGGCGGGACTTGGCTTACTTGGCGACCGGCGCGTTCCACGGGTAGGTCAGCCACGCATCAAAGCGCTTGGCAAACTCTCCGCTTTCCATGGTCTGCCGCAGCCATTGGTCGACGAAGTTCTTGAACACCACGTCGCGCGGCAGCAGGTAGGCCTTCTCCGAGAAATCAAACGGCGCCTCTGGGTGCACGGCGCACAGTTCCGGGTGTAGCTTCTGCTGCAGCTTGGTTTCCACCGCGTCGGTCATCATCAGGTCCGCACGGCCGGCAACGATCTCGTTGAAGATCGTCACGTTGTCCGGATACACGCGGATCTGCGCCTGCTTCAGATTCGCGCGCGCGAACTTCTCGTTGGTACCGCCCGGGTTGACGATGGCGCGCACGTTCGGCTGGTCGATCTGCGCCAGCGTTTGGAACTTGGCCTGGTTCTCGCAGCGCGTGATCGGCGTCTTGCCGTCGCGCTGATACGGGATCGAGTAGAACGCTTTCTTCTGACGATCCAGCGTCACCGATACGCCGCTCATGGCGATGTCGTAGCGGTCCGCCGCAAAGTCCTGCATCAGGGTCGACCACGTGGTTGGTACCACCTCCAGCTTCACGCCGAGCGCGCGGGCCAGGCGCTCGCCCATCTCCACGTCCAGGCCGATGAAGTGGCCGTCGGCGGGGTTCTTGTAGCTGAAGGGCTTGTAGTCGCCGGTGGTGCCCACGCGCAACGTACCGCGGGCAATGATCTCGTCGAGGCGGTTGGCGGCTTGCGTGGTTTGGGCCAGGGCAGGCACAGCCAAGGCGGCGCACAGCACGAATGCGCTGGTGCGGATGAAGCGGTTAAGCATGAAAGTCCCCATCTGAAAGACAAGCAAAAAGGCGCGGCCGCCGTGGCGCCGCGCCTTGCGTTGGCGATTCGCCGATTATTGTCCGGCCGCGGGTCCGGTGGTCTTGTTCCACTGCAATGCATTGAGCACCGCCAGCGACATCGCCGTCACGCCCGTCTTGATGGAAGGCTCCGGCACCGGCGCAAACAGCGGCGAGTGGTTGGTCGGCAGCGGCTTGGCACCCGGCTTGAGCGAGGCAAAGAAGGTTTGCGGATCATTCACGCCGATGAAGAAAAACATCGACGGAATGCCCGCGTCAACAAATGCCGAGAAATCTTCGCTGGCCGTGATCGGCGGCACGCGCAGCACGCGGTCGTTACCGAAGGCGGTCTTGAACATCGCCTCGGTGCGTGCCACCACGGTCGGGTCGTTGTTGACGGCCTTGCCACCCTCCGTGATCTTGATCTCGGCGTCCGGCGCACCCGACATCTCGGTGACCGCCTTGGCCGTGCGGCGGATGCCGTCGAGCATCTTCTGGCGTACCGCCGGCTTGTACGAGCGGATCGTGCCTCGCAGCAGCACGCTGTCGGGGATGATGTTCTCCGCGCTGCCGCCCTGGATGGCGCCGATGCTCACCACGCCAAACTCTTGCGGGTCTTTCTCACGGCTGATCACGCTTTGCAAGTCCACCACGAAGCGCGCTGCCATCATCACCGGGTCGATGGTCTTGTCAGGTGCGGAGCCGTGGCCGCCGCGGCCCTTGAAGGTGATCTCCAGCCCATCGGAGTTGGACGTGATCGGGCCGCTGTTGAAGACGATCGAACCGTACGGCCCTGGGCCGGTGTGCAGCGCAAACGCATAGTCCGGTTTCGGGAAGCGCTTGAAGAAGCCATCGTCGATCATGCTCTGCGCGCCCGACACGGTTTCTTCGGCCGGTTGCGCCACGAACACCAGCGTGCCGTGCCAGCGGTCCTTGAGCGACACCAGCGTCTTGGCTGTGCCCACCCACGATGCCATGTGGAGGTCGTGCCCGCAGCTATGCGCCACCCCCACGTCTTCGCCACGCCATTTGGTGTGCACGTGGCTGGCGTAGGGCAAGCCGGTCTTCTCTTCCATCGGCAGCGCGTCGAGCTCGGTGCGCACCAGGATCGTCGGCCCCGGGCCATTGCGATACACCGCCACCACGCCGGTCTTGCCCACGTGCTCCGTCACGTCAAAGCCGATCTTGCGCATCTCTTCGGCCAGCTTGGCGGCCGTGCGCGTTTCCTGGAAGGCCAGTTCCGGATGTGCGTGGATGTCTTTGTAGAGCGAGTCGAGCTGGCCGTATTCGGCATTGACCGCGGCGTCTACCGCCGGCTTGATCTGCGCCACGTCGATTCCGCCACCTGCAGCAACCGACGCCTGTGCCGGCGCAGATGCACTGCCGGCGGGGCTGAACGGAATCTGCGCAAAGGCTGGCAGTACGGTCCCGGCCATCAACCAGGCGAGGGCTGTCCGTCTCAGGCGCTTCTGGCGGTGGGTCATGGGCATCTCCTTGTTGGCATGTCGTAGTGGGCAAAGTCGTTGCTTCGTCAATCGATTCGATTATGCAGGGGGATGCCGCTGTGCGCACCCGGGGTATCCCCAAGTCGACGGCAACGTGCCTGTGTGGGCCATCACGCTTGGCACTCGATAGGCGTTTTCCTAGACTGGGTTGGGTGTGCCGTTCCAGAGATCGAAACGCGGATGAATCCGACGTCCTGTCTACAGCTTGCGTTTCGCGACGCCCCGCCCGGTGAAACGGCGATTCGTGCGGCATTGGAAGCCGCGCAGCGGGTGCTTGAGCGCAGCGGCGTGTCGCCGCGCGACGCCTACGAAGCCTATCAAGCCTTTGCCACCGGGGCTGGCAGCCCCGATGTGCTGGCGCTGACCTTTGCCCGCGCTGAAGCCGAGGCGATGGACACGCTGGCCGCACACGGCTACGCCCGTTACGGCACGATCAGCCTTGCCGTTCTATAGCCCGTTCGATCGCCTGTTGGCCGATTTCGGCCCCGCGTCAGATTTCAGCTGTTTTTCCACCCAGCCGCCGGGCCGTTTCCGATACGTGACGATGGATGCGTGCGAGGAAATCGATCTCTGCGGCGCGCGTGGGCGAATGCCCCAGTGCTTGCGACAAATGTGTCGCCACGAACGACGATTGTGGCGCCAGCATGCTGATCAGGCGCAGGAGTTCACGCCGGGCCTGGGCCGCGTCGTAGCCGAGGTGATCGGCCAGGGCCAGCAGGGCATCCTGATCGATGGCGTCGTAGCGGGCTTGCGCATCGGGGGTGCGTTCGCCGTCGAGCGACAGCGCATTGGCATCCCACTCGTTGGCGTAGACGGCGGCGCAGAACAGGTGATCGTGTGCGGCCAGGCGGACGCCATCCGGGCCGATATGAAAATGCAGCGTGCCGGCAGAGGCGTTGCGCCCGCCGATCAGCAGGCAGAACACCATCCAGCGGAACAGCGATGCCGTGGCGGCTGTCGGGTCGGCGCACATGCGTGCGCATTGCGCGACCTGCTCAACGGTGATCGGCAGGAAGCGATGCTCGGGTGAGAGCCCGAGCAACTGCACAGCGGACACGACATAGCGGGCTTGCACGAGCGCGGTGTCGTCGCTCTTGCAGCGCAGGGTGCGATCCAGGCGCTGCACGACGGCGGCGGTTTCCGGAAACTGCCGCAGGCCGAGGAAGGGCGTTTCCAGCCCGATGCTGCGGCCGAGCAGCGTGGCCCAGCAGTGGTTGATGGTGGCGTAGGGCAGGTTGCTGCCTTCGCCCAGATCCAATCGCACAAAATGGCTGGATTGCGCAGCGTTGGCTGGCGCGGCAAAGCGGCCCAGCCACATCGACACCGGCAAGCCATTGGAGGCCAGGAAGGGCAGGCTGATCTCGCTGGATTCCGGCGCGGCACTCACGCCGTAGTGCGCGCGCGGCTCGGCCACGCGCAGCGGTGTGGGCTGGCGTGGGCGCCCAACGCTTTGCTGGAACTGCAGGACCAGATCGCGCTCGGACAGGCCATCTGCTCGGCCGTTGCATGGCTTGAGGCCGGTGGGCACCAGCGATAGCGGGCCATCCAGATGCGGCGCAGCCTGTGCGAGATGCTCCAGCGCGGCCGCCGCGGCCTTCGGGGCAACGCGTGCCGACTCAGGCAGCAGATATTCAAAGAAGTGACGTACCGGCTGCGCCTTCGCCGTATCGGCAATGTTGCCTGCGGCGCGCGGCAGATGCGGGCTCAGGTCAAAACCCTGCGAGGAGGTCCGCCACCGCGAATCGTATTCGAACGCCCAACCGCTGCGGTCGCACGACAGTTGACCGATCAGATGCTTGTTCAGGTAGACGTCCAGCATGCGCGTATCCAACGTATTTGACTGGAGCGTGCGCGGTTGGCCGCGTAGCGGAGGATCCGCCAGCCACCGGGAATTGCCATGCGCAAATGCGATTGCGCGATTCCCTTGCACGCCCCTCTTCGACCGAGGCCCGAGCATAGCAAAGAAAATCTACGCAACAATCGGAAAAACCCGATTTCGGTGTTGCAGTTTTCTGAAATCGGATTATCGAATGGTTAAGATCGATTGCGCAAAATTAGATGTTTATGGCGTCTATCTCAGTTTTTAGAATTTTTAAGTTCTGGCTGTAGAACCTTTGCTGAGGCCATGGAAGAAGTTTCTATGACGACTGGATGGCAAGGTATTTATTGCAAAGCGAGGATTTATCGCATTCGTGTCAGCAATTTGTCGCGGTGCACGAATTGGTGCCAAAGCGCCCCCACAATGTGAAGGCCAACGATGAAATACACCGCATTGCCGACAAACTCATGTGCCGATTTAAGTGTCGACTTCAAATCGGGGTTTTCTGCCACAAATCGGGGTAGCGTCCACGTGAGGAAGGTGACGTCCTTGCCGGCGGCCTGCACGAACAGGATGCCGCTGATGGGCATGGCAAACATGATGGCGTACAGCACCCAGTGCACCAGTTTGGCGCTGGCGATCTGCCAGGCTGCGCCGATGTTTGCCGGCGCGGTGTAACGCCAGCGCGCCCAGACGCGTACGCAGGCGAAGAGCAGGATGCACTGTCCCAGCATCATGTGGATGGAGGTGAACAGTGCGCGACCGGCGGAGCCCTTGGGCAGCGTGCCCTTGTATTCGATGGCCGCCAGCGCACCCGCAAACAGCAGGAACATCAGCCAATGCAGGACGACGGAAGGGCGGGCGTAGCGCTCTGGGGAAGGGGGCATGGTGACGTCTTCTCTAGTGAGGAAACGTCACCCTAACGCACGCGCCGGTCAAACAGATTGATCTCGCCCGGCTGGGCGGGCGAGATTTCACAAAAAGAACATCATCAGCGGCCCGAACGCGAAAGCGAATCCTTCTCGTTGGCAGTACTCGCCTTTTTGCCCAGCGCCAGTACGCCAGTCGACAGCGACGTGCCAAGCAGGATCACCGCGCAGCCCAACACCATGTTGAGCGTGAGTTGTTCGCCAAGGAACAGGATGCCCCACAGCACGCCAAACACCGGGATCAGGAAGGTGACCGATACCGCGCGCATCGGCCCCACGTGGGCCACCAGGCGGAAGAACAGGATGTAGGCGATGCCTGTGCAGGCAATGCCCAAGGCAATCACGTGCAGCCACACGCTGCCGGTGGGCGTATGCGCGGGCCATAGCCACACCGCCAGTGGTGCCAGCACGATGGTTGCCGCCAATTGGCTGCCGGTGGCGACAGCCAGCGGGGGCACACCGGTCAGGAAGCGCTTGGTGTAGCTGCTGGCCACGCCATACAGCACCGTGGCTGAGAGCGCCGCTGCCACCGCCACGCCGCCCTGCGTAGCATCGATGGCGGACGACCCACCCACCAGCACGATCACGCCGACAAAGCCAATGGCCAGCCCCAGCACACGCAGCGACGAGATGCGCTCGCCCAGCCACGCAAACGCAACGATGGCTGCGAACAGCGGCGCTGCGGCGTTCAGTACCGACGTGAAGCCGGCCGTGAGCGTCAGCTCAGCATAGGCGAACAGGCAGAACGGAATGGCCGAGTTCAGTACCCCAACGGCCAGCAGATGCGGCCAGTGCGCACGCAGCGCACCCATGCCTCCGCGCCAGGTCAGCACTGGCACCAGGAAGCACGAGGCGATGGCCACGCGCAGCGCGATCAGCGCAACCGGTCCGAACTGCGGCGCAGCAACACGCATGAATAGGAAGGAGCCGCCCCAGAGGGCAGCAAGCGTCAGGAGTTCCAGCACATCGGAGCGGCGCATGGGGTTGTCTCGTTATCGTTGTCGGGTGAGTGAAATCGGGAGGGGGCGGACGCCATTGTCCGCGCTTCAATCGTTTTACGCTGATACCAGATCCAGCGTGCCCTGGCGGTTGTCGTCAAGCATCGGCAGCCGTTCACCCACCTGCGCGGGGTGGCCTTCGAGCCGCAGCAGCGCGGCCTTGCGCGGCAGGCCGCCGGCATACCCGGTGAGGGCGCCGTCGGCACCCACTACGCGGTGGCAGGGGATGGCGATCGAGATCGGGTTGCGCCCCACCGCCGTGCCCACGGCACGTGCGTGCTCGCGCGTGAGGCCCAGGTGCGCTGTGATCTGGCCATAAGTGCTGCGCTGGCCGAAGCCAATCTCGCACAGCAGGCGCCAGACATCCTGCTGGAACGAGGTGCCCGTAGGTGCCATCGGCAGATCGAAGACGTGCAGCTTGCCGGCAAAGTACGCCTCGAACTGCGCCTGCGCTTCACGGATGATCGATAAGTCAGCGCCCGGTGCCATGCACGCGGCGTTCACGGGAATCGTCTTCTGGCCGGTGAAGAACGCGCCGGTCAGATGCGTGCCCGTGGCAGTCAACAGCAGATCGCCCAGTGGGCAGGGGAAGGTGTGGCGGTACATGGCGGTCAGCTCGTCACGGCAACGGGTGCGTCGGCTGGCTCAGGGTGGAGCGCATCGTCGCGGTGCCAGAGATGCATGGCGGCGTAAGCGCGCCACGGGGCCCACGGTTCGGCGCGCTCGATCATGGCGCGGCGCGTGGGTAAGGCGCCATCGCCGTTGGCCAGGCGCTTGCGCAGCACGTAGTCGCCCAGCGGAAACGCGTTGGGCCAGCCGAGCGCACGCATGGCGACGTACTGCGCGGTCCATTCGCCGATACCGGGCAACGCCTGCAGTGCGGCCAGCGTGGGGGCGAGCGGCACCAGCGGCTCCAGCCGCAACTGGCTGCTATCGATGGCGCGGGCAAGTTCAACCACCGCAGCGGCGCGGCTGGCCTGCAGGCCGGTTTCGACAGACAGCGCGTGCGGGTCGACCCGTGCCAGCGTGGCAGGGGATGGAAATGTCATCGAGAGACTCTCGCGCGGTTGCGCCAACGCGGTGCCATGCGCAGCCGTCATGCGTGCCAGGATGCGCCGCGCCTGCGCCAGTGAAATCACCTGCCCCGCGATGGCGCGCACCGCAATCTCGAAGCCGTCCACTGCACCGGGCACGCGCAGGCCCGGCATGTCGTCCGCCAGCGCGCCAAGATGCGCGTCCACCATGTCAGGCCGGCAATCCAGATCGAACAGGCGCCGTGCGCGGGCCAGCACGGGTGGCATGGCGTGCAGCAGGCTGGCCGACAGGGTGAGTGCGATGGCATGGCGTTGCGGCACGTTGCGCGCATGCAGCCAGCCGGTATGCCGTGCACCGGCATAGTCGACGGTGATCGTGCGTGCGTAGCTGTCGGCATCGGCCACCTCCACGCCATCGACCGCACGGGCGCGCAGGAAGTCGAGCAGTGCGTGCCACGCGAACGGTGGGCGGTAGCCGAGCATGAGCGTGGGGCCGTCATCCGTGGCCGCTGCAACGGCAGTGCGGGTGCGCAGGCGCGTTGGGGCAAAGCCGTAGTGTTCGGCAAACCCGCTGTTCAGGCGCCGCACGCTGCCAAAACCGGCGGCAAAGGCTACGTCGCCGACGGGCAGGGTCGTATCCGTCAGCAGTTGCTTGGCGAGCAGCAGGCGCTGCGTTTGCGCATATTCAATGGGGGAGACGTCGAACTCCGCGCGGAAGATGCGTCGCAGATGGCGATCCGTCACGCCCACGGCAGCCGCCAGTGCCGCCAAGTCGTGCTCTTGCAGGAAACCCTCGTCGATCATGCGGGCGGCCGCGCGCGCGAGATTGGACGACATCTCGCCCAGGCTGTGCCCTGGTGCCAGCTCCGGCCTGCAGCGCAGGCACGGGCGAAAGCCCGCGCGCTCGGCCGCGGCGGCTGCGATGAAGAAGCGGCAGTTCTTCTGCTGCGGTGTACGGACTGCACAGATCGGCCGGCAATATACGCCGGTGGAAGTCACGCCCACGAAGAACCAACCGTCAAAGCGCCGGTCGCGCGATTGCACGGCGTGGTAGCAGGCGTCGTGGTCGAGATGCATGGTGGTGGTCGGGGAGTTTGGAGCCTAGTCTAGCCCTGTCGGGTCGCATGTGTTCGCCGGATTCGGACAACTCCCTCTGTGCCTGAAAACCGATCCCCCGGCACAATGCGAACACAACAACACATCGGGAGACAAGCATGTCCAAGACCATCGTCATCACCGGCGGGGGCCGGGGTATCGGCCGCGCCACGGCAGTGTTGTGTGCGCAGTGCGGTTGGTCTGTTGCGCTGCAGTACCGCGGCAATCGCGCCGCAGCCGAGGAGACGGTCGGCCTGATCGAACAGGCCGGCGGACACGCGCTGGCGGTGCAGGGCGATGTATCGAGCGATGAGGATGTGATCGCCTTGTTCGAGGCCGCCGCCGGGCGCTTCGGGCCGCTACACGGTGTGGTCAACAACGCCGGCATCGTGGCCGAGGCGCAGGACGTGGCCGACATGACCACGCACCGCTTGCGCACGATGTTCGAGACCAATGTGCTGGGCGCCTTTCTGGTGGCGCGTGAGGCGGCGCGGCGGTTATCGACGTCGCGCGGTGGCGTAGGCGGTGCGGTGGTGAATGTGTCGTCTGCGGCGTCGCGGCTGGGCTCGCCACACGAGTATGTAGACTACGCGGCGTCCAAGGGCGCGGTCGATACCATGACGCTGGGCCTGGCGCGCGAGCTGGCCCGCGACGGCGTGCGCGTGAACGCTGTACGCCCCGGCCTGATCGAGACCGACATCCACGCTTCGGGCGGACAGCCTGACCGCGCACAGCGGCTGGGCTCCGCCACCCCCATCGGCCGCCCGGGCAAGCCGGAAGAAGTGGCCGAGACCATCGTCTGGCTGCTCTCCGACGCAGCGTCGTACGTGACTGGTGCGCTGCTGGATTGCTCTGGCGGGCGCTGATTCCCAGGCGAGGAATCCCCCCTCCGTTGTCCGTTTGCACCATCCCCAAAATTGGGGATGCGCTGCCCGGCTGGCGTTTCTACGATGACCGGCGTGTCGTTGTGGCTAGGACAGCCATCACGGCATCCGGCATGCGCCGTCAGAGCGCACCCGGCTGAATCCACGGGAAATCGGTAGAACCAACGCACGGGGGTCTCATGCAAACGAACAGCACCGGCCGCGGCCGGCATACGGGCACTGTTGTCTTGACAGCGGCAGCATTGGCAGTGGCGCTCCTGGTCGCTGGCTGTGGTGGATCGGACAGCAGTTCGACCAGCGCCGGCGGCGGCACCACCACACCTGCCTCGGCATCGTTGACCGGCACGGCCGCCACCGGCAGCGCGTTGCCCAACGCCAACGTGGCTGTGACTGACAGCGCCGGCAATTCGCCGTGCGTAGAAACCGCCATCACCACCACCGCGCTGGGCGCGTACACCTGCACGTTGAAGGCGGGCGAGACCGCACCGTTCTTCGTCGTGGTGACCGACCCGACGGGCAACACTGCACCGCTGGTGAGCGTGACCACCGTCACGCCGCCGGCTGGCTCGCCACTCACGCTCAACGCCACGCCGCTGACGACCGCCATCGTTGCGCAGCTCTCACCGGACGGCAATCCGCTGACGGTGGTCAACGCCAAGACAGTGGACGCGACGGCGCTCAAGACGGTGACGGCCAACGTGGTCGCACAGTTGGCGTCCGTGCTCAGCGCCATTGGCGCACCGGCCAACTATGACCCGTTCGGTACCAGCATCTCGGCCGCCACGGCGTCTTCCAGCGGCAATACCGCCGACCAGGTGCTTGATATCGTCAAGGTGTCGAAAGACCCGAGCAGCGGCCAGTTACAGCTGTCGACGGTGGGTAGCACCACACCCCCGGTGCCGCTGGCCACGGCCAGTGGCGGTGGTTCCACGCTCCCCGCACCGGCTGCCAATGTTTCGACCCTGACGCAGGGTGTGCAGGCCATGGCGAGCGCATTGACCACCTGCTTCGCGCAGCCCGTCGCGCAGCGTGCGGTGGCCACCGACACCACCGTGCCCGCCACTCAGGGTGGCGCCACCGTGACGTCGTTTGGTGCGGCCTGCCAGAACATCGTGTCGGACACCAGCAACGCGGGCGGCATCGCCTTCCTGCACAACGGCTACAACGGTGGACAGTGGCTCTACAGCCTGCTGACCAGCAGCACGATGACGGGCGCGCAGTTCAGCGTGCCAGAGATCATGTCGTTCTCTCCGGCAGCGTCCAACGCATCCGGGCTGGATGAAGCGACCGTGAACATCAAGTACCTGGACGCCAACGGCAACCCGGGCAACCTGATCACGACGGCACGCTTCATCACGGCGGGGGCATCGAGCGCGCATGCGTCGAATTGGTGGCTGGTGGGCAATCAGCAGCCGGTAGACATCACGGCCAAGACGGTCATCCGGCGCATCGAGCAGTTCAACCCAAGCTCCGGAAACTTCAGTCATTTCCGCAACGGGGTCCAGTTCCTGATCAATGCGGCCGGTCCTGGCACCGTCATCAACGGCAAGGGCAATCTGAGCTATGCGATCGTGACGGGTCCAGGGTTGCCGCAGGCGGGGCTGGTTTTCATTCCGCCGGTGGTGAGCGGCCAGGTCTACATGGACCTGGCCAACAAGACAGGAGCGATTCCCGCCACCTACCAGTGCGGGAATACATCCACCACCAAAACGCCAACCTACAACTGCCCGAACTTCTGGATCTCCAAGACCACTGGGATCAGCGGTTCAGCGGCCTCTCAACTGGTGAGCGCCAACCCCAGTGGCGTCACCTGGGCGCAGTCTGCAGACAACCTCGACCCAACCGCCGTTACCAAAGGGGTGAAGTACACGATCGCACTGTTCTACGGCTCGAATACAAATGTGGCGAGCCCGGATCTGAGCATCCGGAAGACGCTTCTGACGGACCTCGTCGCGGCAACGCAGGGCGTCAATCTGCCGTGGAATACGCCCGGGAACCAGTCGCTGGCAGCGCTTGATCCGACCAACAGCAGTCTGAGCGGCGCCCTGACGTCGTTGACGGTGGATTGGGTGCAGAACGTTTCGGCTCAACAAATCGGCGGCGTTGCGGTCACCATTGATTCTGCCGGCACATACAGCGCACAGACAGCAGTGCCCAAGGGGGCCACGTCGGCGGTCATCAGTCTGCCGAGTGGACAGCAAGTTCCCGCGCTGACGACCAGCACCTCACGTTCGCTGAACTTCAGCTATCGCATGCTGGACAACAGCGCCAAGAGCACGATCTACACGTACAACTAAAGGGGGAAGAAGCGGGCGCCACACCAGAACGGTGTTGCGCATCGATCAAGCTCTGTACAGCAACGGATAAGTCGGCCGTTGTACAGATCGTGGGCGTGCCTGTTGCGGGCACGCCCTTTTTTCATGTGCGCCGATCAGGCGTCTGCCCCGGCCTTGAACGTATCGCACTGGCGGATATCGCCGCCATCAAAGCCCTGGCGGAACCAGTGCATGCGCTGTTCCGACGTGCCGTGCGTAAAGGCATCGGGCGTGACGCTGCGGCCGGCGTTGCGCTGCAGGGTGTCGTCGCCGATGGCGTGGGCCGCGGTGAGCGCCTGTTCCAGGTCACCGCGCTCCAGCAGGCCACGCTTCTGTGCGTAGTGCCCCCATACGCCGGCCAGGCAATCGGCCTGCAGCTCCAGCTTGACCGACAGCGCATTGGCCACGCGCTCCGACTTGCCTGCCTGCGCACGGCTGACCTTTTCCGACACGCCCAGCAGGTTCTGCACGTGGTGGCCCACCTCGTGCGCGACGACATAGGCCGCCGCAAAATCGCCCGGCGCACCAAATTTGCGGCGCAGCTCATCGAAGAAGCCGAGATCCAGGTAGACCTTGGTATCGGCCGGGCAGTAGAACGGGCCGACGGCGGAGGTGGCGTCGCCGCAACCCGAGCGGATGCCCTGGCGGAACAGCACGAGCTTGGGCGGCTGGTAAGCACGGCCGGCCTGCTTGAACAGTTGCGACCAGGTGTCTTCGGTATCACCCAGCACGTGCGAGACCAACTGCTTGCTGCGGTCGTTGTCGGTCTCGCCGGTGGGGCGGGCGGGTGCGTGCTGCGTGCTCTGCGTGGTGGGCGCGTTTTGCGACACCTGCATCACCATGCCCAGGATTTCCAGCGGGTTCTTGCCCATCAGCAGGCCAACCACCGCCACGATGGCGATACCGCCGATACCCAGCCGCATGCCGCCACCGCCAAATCCACCACCCGAGGATGCGCGTTCATCCTCAACGTTGTTGCTTTCGCGCATGTCATCCCAACGCACGTCTTTCTCCCATGATGTGCAGACTCGGGTGTCACACCCGGTAAACTTTGCAAAGTCTACCTGCCTTGCATGCACACGGGCACTCCGTCGGATGGCCAAATCGTCTGTTCCTGGGGCGAGCGCCAGCACTGGCAAGGGTTGGCGGGTGTTTGCCGCAACGCACAACACCCGGCAAGGAACTTGCTAACCAAGGCTGATCGCCGCAACGGAGCCACCCGGCAGCGCCATGCTGTCACGTGCGTGTCTGCGGCCATTCCCGAATAACGATCGGCAACGTGCGATGTTGCCGACCCACGATCTCGAGTTCTCGCCATGCGCTTGCCCGCTTCCGTTACCACCCAGCCACCCGAACCCGCGGATACACCGCAACTGGCTGCCACCTATGTCGACCCTGCAGAGGTGTCTGACGTGCCGCAAGCGCAGCTTGCGCGCAAGCCGTGGTGGACGCGTGCTTCCCGCGCCATCGTCAGCGGTGCATTTACCAATGTGGCGGCCGCGTTCATTGCCGTGACGGGCGCAATCTACGTGGGGATGGTGCACGCGCCGTGGGTGCGCGGTCTGGCTGGGCATACGTCCACCGCCGTGCAGGCCAGCGACGCGATGAGCGCGGCGATGGCGGCGACCCCGGCCAGCGCTGCAACCATGCAAGCTGGGCAGCCTGACCCGGTCGAGGCGGCACGCGACCGCATGGAGCAGCGTGTCTACTCGCAGGTGTCGCCTGCCGCTGCGCACACCGTAGCGGCGACGGAATCTGCCAACGACGTTGACAGTGACGGCCCCGTCGCGAGCACGCCGCGCCGCCACCATCGCGGCACGCGGCACGCCACGTACCGCAGGGCGGTCAGCGCTTGGAACGCGCACTGGTACAAGGGCGCGTAAGAGGCGGCTTGAACGCAGAGATCAGGCCAGTCGCAGTGCGCGGTCGGCCTCGACAGGCTCCAAAGCCTGCAAGGCTGCAACCAGACGGCGCCGTAACGATTCCGTGACCGGCAGGATCGGTGCGCGTGTCTGCTCGCCGATGTGCCCGGCTTCGGCCAGCAGCGCCTTGACCGGCGCCGGGTTGGGCTCCGCAAACAGCAGCGCAGCCAGCGGCGCGAGTGCGTGGGCCAGCCGCCTGGCCTCGTCGATGCGGCCTGCGCGGTGGTGTTCCACCAGCGCCACGAACAACTCGGGGCGGATATGCGCTCCGGCCAGAATGCCACCTGCGCCGCCGTGCGCGAGGCAGTCGAGCAGCGCGCTGTCATCCCCGCTCAGCACATCCAGTGGACCGCCTTGCAGCGCGCCAAAATTGTCGGCCACGCATTCTTTGATGGCGACGATGTTCGCCTGCTCGGCCAGTACCAGCGAGGTATGCGGTGCGATGGCCACGCCCGTGCGCTTGGGCACGTTGTAGAGCACCACCGCCCGCGACGTGCTGGCCGCTACCTGCGTGTAGTGCCAGCGCAAGCCCGCCTGCGACGGGCACACGTAGTACGGCGGTGGCACGAGGTAGCCTGCGCTGTTCCAGCGCTCGTAGTGGCGGATCTGCGCACAGACCTCACGCGTGTCGGCCGCACCCACGCCGATCAGGTAGGGTGTGCCGCCATCCTCGCTCTCGCCACACGCCTCTGCGATGGTCTCCAGCACGGTGTAACGCTCAATCTGTGAGAGCAGCGCGGCTTCCCCTGTGGTGCCCAGCGCGACGAAGCCAGCCACGCCTGCCGCTTGGTAGTGACGCACCAGACGGCGCAGTGCAGCCGTATCGACCTTGTCATCGTGAAAGGGCGTGACCAGCGGAATCCAGATACCTGAGAACATGACGTGCCTCAGTGCAGCAGGTGGGTATGCCCGCGTTTGAGCGGGGTGATGCGGCCGAGCGTAGCGCGTGGCAGGCCGCGCAGCAGCGCGCCCATGACGGCATCCACATCGGCTTGCACGAGTTCCAGGTCAACGCTGATGATGTGACGGCGCGCGTCATGCTGGACGATGTACAGGCCCAGCGTTTCGCCCAGCAGCGCATGCAGCTGACGGCGGACCGCATGTGGTGCATCGCTCGGTACCGTGACACGCAAGCACACGTACTGGCGTGCAGGTGTAGCCGCAGGTGTCGCGGCCACACGGGGCGCTGCTGCCGGCGAGGGCGGCAGCAGATGCGGAACGAGCGAAGACAGGAGCATGGATCGGCCCATGATGAAGGGCGACGGCTCGCGTCGCCATGTCGTTGAACATGGCGACACCGTATCGGTTCGCTCGTAAAAAGCGTGAAAAAGGGCAGCGGGGCGGTGTAAAGAATGAGTAAATGCTCAGGGAGCACGCCCCGCTTTGCGATGGCGCAGCGCGATGATCGTGAGCGAGATGCCGCTCACCACAGCTGCCGTCAGCACGTAGTAGCTCGGCGCCAGCGTATCGCCCGTCGTATGAATCAACCACGTGACGATGAATGGCGCGAACCCGCCAAACAGCGTCACGCCCAGGCTGTAGCCGAGCGAGAGCCCCGTTGAGCGCACGCGCGTGGGGAAGATCTCCGACATCAATGCGGGCATTGGCCCCGAGTACGCCGCCTTGAAGATGCCCGATACGGCCTGCAGCGCCAGCAGTGCGCCGATGGTCGGGTACGCACGCAGCAGCGCAAACATCGGATAGATCAGCAGGATCATCAGCACCGACGTGGTGAGCATGATGCGGATGCGGCCGATGCGATCCGACAGCGCGCCCATGACCGGCGACAGCAGGAACTGCAGCCCGCCGTTGAGCACCACCACGGCGAACGACTGCGCCGCCGGCAGATGCAGTTGCTTGACGGCATACGTCGGCATGTAGAGCTGCAGCACGTACACCGACACGGTGGACTGCGCCACCACGCCCACCGCCAGCAGCAGGTTGCTCCACTGCGCCTTGAACGATGCCTGCGGGTCGACCGTGGTCTTCTTCTGTTCGGCAACGAACTCGGGCGTCTCGTCGAGATGGCGGCGGATGTAGAAGCCGACCGGGCCGACCAGCAGGCCGAAGATGAACGGTAGGCGCCAGCCCCAGCCCTCCAGGTCCGCCGGTGTGAGCGATGCCGTGAGCAGTGCGCCCAGCCCAGCCGCAAGGATGGTCGCAATGCCCTGGCTGGCGAATTGCCAGCTTGCGTAGTAGCCGCGCCCGCGCGTGCTGTGCTCCACCATGAAGGCTGTCGCACTGCCGAACTCGCCACCCACCGCAAAGCCTTGCACCAGGCGCGCCAGCAGGATGGTGACCGGCGCAACGATGCCGATCTGCTGATAGCTCGGCATGACGGCAATCGCCAGCGTGCCGACGATCATCAACAGGATCGACAGCGTAAGCGCGGCCTTACGCCCCTTCCTGTCGGCATACATGCCGAGCACGATCGCGCCCACCGGCCGTGTGATGAACGACACGCCAAAGCTGCCCACCGCAAACAGCAGCGATACCCACTCGTCATCCGCCGGAAAGAACAGCTTGCCGATGATGGACGCGAAGAACCCGTAGACGAGAAAGTCGTACCACTCCAGCGCATTGCCGATCGACGACGAGATGACGATGCGGCGTGTGTGGGCCGCATCGGTTTTTACAGGACGAGCGGGCGCAGCAACGCCTGCCGCAGTGGGGGCGGTCATGATGAGGGTTCCTTTGGTGCCGGCCGGGTCGTGTTTTTATGGGAACTGCAACACGCTGCTTCGGCCCAGCCGACGAAGCAGCGCGCTCGTGTGGCGTTGTCTAGAAGCCCACAGCGTGCCCGTCGCGGCGGCTGTCGCTGGCAGCCACGTAGCCATGGTCAGCGTCGTCCGACAGGCGCCAGATGAACTGGCCCGAGCCGAAATCCATGTACGGGTCGGCCACCGATTTGAGCTTGTGCCCGCGGGCTTCCAGTGCGGCGACGGTGGTGGCATTCATGGTGGCCTCCACGTCGAGCGTGAAATCGCGGTTGACCTTCCAGCGTGGCGCATCGCACGCGGCCTGCGGCTGCTGCTTGTAGTCGAGCATGCGCACCAGCGTCTGCAGGTGGCCTTGTGGCTGCATGTCGCCGCCCATCACGCCAAAGCTCATCTGCGGCTTGCCGTCTTTGGTGAGGAAGGCTGGGATGATGGTGTGGAACGGCCGCTTGCCGCCTTCCACCACGTTGGCCGAGCGCGCATCCATCGAGAAGCCAAAGCCGCGGTTCTGCAGGCTGATGCCGGTGCCCGGCACCACCACGCCTGAGCCGAAGCCCATGTAGTTGGACTGGATGAACGAGACCATCATGCCGCTCTCATCGGCGGCCGTCAGGTACACCGTGCCGCCGGCGCGCGGCATGCCGAAGGTCGGCACCTGCGCACGGCCCATGTCGATCAGCTTGGCGCGCGCATCGAGGTACGCATCGTCGAGCATCTGCTCGGGCGTGACTTCCATCGAGCGCGGATCGGCCACGTACTTGTAGAGATCGGCAAACGCCAGCTTCATCGTCTCGATCTGCAGATGCTGCGAGTCGGCGGAGTCGACGGGCAGGGCGCCCAGATCAAAGCGGTCGAGAATGCCCAGCGCGATGAGCGCGGCGATACCCTGGCCGTTGGGCGGGATCTCGTGCAGGTCGTAGCCGCGGTAGCGCTTGGTGATCGGCTTGACCCACTCGGGCTGGTAGTCGCGCAGGTCTTGCGCGGTCATGGCGCCGCCGCATTCGTGCGCATACGCGGCAATGCGCTCGGCGAGTTCGCCTTCGTAGAAATCGCGGCCGTGGGTCTGGCCGATGCGGCGCAGAGTGGCGGCGGCATTGCCGAGGATGAACTTCTCGCCCACTTCCGGCGCGCGGCCGTGCGGCATGAAAGCCTGTGCGTAGCCCGGCTGGTTCTGCAGATCAGGAATGGCGGCCGCCCACTTGTGCGCGACGATGGGCGAGACGGTGTAGCCGCGCTCGGCAATCTCTGCGGCCGGTTCCAGCACGTCGGCAAACGGCAGCTTGCCAAAGCGCGAATGCAGGGCCGCCCAGGCCGAGATGGCGCCGGGCACCGTCACCGCATCCCAGCCGCGCGTCGGGCGCTTGGGCGTGCCGTTTGCGTCTTCGCCGTACTTGTTGCGGAAGTACTCCAGGTTCCACGCCTGCGGTGCCGTGCCGGAGGCATTCAGGCCGTGCAGTTCTTTACCGTCCCACAGGATGGCAAAGGCATCGCTGCCGAGGCCGCACGAAACGGGTTCCACCACGGTGAGCATGGCCGCCGCAGCAATCGCCGCATCCACCGCGCTGCCGCCCGCGAGCAGCATGCGTAATCCGGCCTGTGCAGCCAGCGGGTGCGAGGTGGAGACAACATTGCGCGCAAACAGCGGAATGCGCACGGTGGGGTAGGGGTTCTGCCAATCGAAGCGGTGGGCCATGGCTCAGGGATGGGGGCGGGTTCAGTGGATCGGATGATTATTTGCGGTGAACGAAATTTAATAAAGCTAAAATTCGTTGGATATTGCTTAAGAAAAACTTGAGAGTCGTCCACGCATTACCGTGAGCACCGTCCGCTTTCTCCGCACCTTTGTTGCCGTGGCGCGCCATGGCTCGTTTGCCGCCGCTGCAGAGCGCGTGGCGCTCACGCAGGCTGCCGTCAGCCTGCAGATGCGTGCGCTGGAGGCCGAGTTGCGCCGTGACCTGTTCGACCGCTCCGGGCGCACCGTCACGCTCAACGCGCATGGCCGCGCACTGCTGCCCCAGGCCGAGCACCTGCTGTCGTTGTACGACGCCATGCGCATCGGCGATGAACCGCAGACCGAGTTGGCCGGCGCGGTGGCGATTGGCGCGGTGGTGTCGGTGATGGGCTCGCTGGCACACGCCGTGGCTGGGCTCAAGCAGGCGCACAAGGGGCTCGATGTGAGGCTGATCACGGGCAAATCCGGCGAGCTTGCCGAGCAGGTGGAGGCAGGTGAGCTGGATGGCGCGCTGGTGGTCGAGCACTTGGAGCGCCTGCCCGCCAACCTGGCTTGGCACCCGCTCTATACCGAGCCGCTGGTCGTGGTGGCGGGGCGTCAGACGCGCGGCCGTGCAGAAGAGGTCTTGCGCACGCATCCGTTCCTGCGCTTTGACCGCGCGGTACGCACGGGCGCACTCATTGACCGCGCCCTGCGCAAGACGCACATGGGCGTCAACGAATTCATTGAGGTCAACTCGATCGAGGCGATTGTCGAACTGGTGCGCCAGCAGGTGGGCGTGACGCTGGTGCCGCGCCTGCGCCGCGCGAGCTGGGAGAGTGACCCGGCCTTGCGCGTGCTACCCATGCCACCGCAAACGCCTGTGCGCACGGTCGGCATGATCGAGCGACGCGAGCACGTGCGGCACGGTGTGATTCAGGCGGTACTCGATGCGCTCGAAACCACACTTGGGGCTACAGCGCCTAAACTTTAGGCATCATCAACAGGCCCCGGAGGCCGACATGAACGCGTTTGTCGAACGTTGGCGCGACGAGTTGATCCTGCTCGGTCGCGTGCTGATGATGCTGCTGTTCCTGATTTCCGGCTGGGGCAAACTGACTGGTTTCCAGGGCACCGTCGGGTACATGGGGACGGTGGGCGCACCGATGCCGATGCTCGCCGCCGCCGTCGCGGTCATCATGGAGTTCGGTGTGGGGATCGCGCTGCTGATCGGCTTCTGGGTGCGGCCGCTGGCCTTGCTGATGGCGCTGTTCGTGCTGGGCACCGCGCTCATCGCGCACACCTTCTGGAATGTGGACGGCGCCATGCAGACTGCCAATATGGTGCAGTTCTACAAGAACCTCAGCATCATGGGCGGCCTGTTCCTGCTGGCTGTGACGGGGCCGGGGAAGTACGCGGTGCAGAAATCCTAGGGCAACGTTTTTAGCGCAGCGACCGCTGCACCAGCACCACCACCGCCAACACGCCGCACGCGACCGCAAACCAACTGAACAGCTGCGTACCCGCCAGCAGCGTCGCCTGGCGGTCGATTTCGGCCGACAGGCTGGCCAACCGCTGCGGCGTGAGCGGGTTGGCTGCCTGCAGGTCCGACGTGAAGCGCGTGACATGCGCGACGATCAGCGAGCGTGATTCCGCCTGCTGGGTCTGCAGCGACACCACGGCCAGCCCCGTGCCCACCGCGGTGGCGAACTGGCGCGCGATGTTCTTCATCTGATAGCCGTGCGCGAAGTCTTCGCGGTCCAGATCGAGGTAGGTCATCATCGCGATCTGGATCATCACCGTCCCCGGCGTCATCCCTTCCAGAAACGACACGGGGAAGAACGCGTAGTCCGGCGCACCGGGCATCAGGCTCGTCGCCAGCAGCAATGCCGCCGCCGCATAGATGGCAAAGCCGATGGCGATAAAGCGGCGCTTGCGGAAGAAGAACGGCAGCCAGATCGTCATGACAACGGCCACCACGGTCGACACCGCGCCGCTGATCATCAGGAACAGCGTGGTGGTGCGGAACGTGAAGCCCAGCCCGCCTTGCGACACCGCCGGAAACAGGTACGACCAATACCCGCTCATCAGGTAGTACACGCCGTAGAAGCCGATGCCCCACAGGTAGCGGCGGCCGCTCAGGCGCGAGAGATCGAGCCACGGGTCCCGGTGCGTGCGCAGGCGGTGGATGGCCAGCAGCAGCGCAGCGGCGCCACCCAGCAGCAAGAGCGGAATCACGGGCGATGCGGTCAGCCGGTTATAGCGCAGCTCCGACAAGCCCATCAGTAACGACAACGCACCGATGGCGATGGCACCCACGCCAATCCAGTCCCATTCGCCATCTGCCGGCGGGGCTTCGTGCGGGCGGCGCGCGGCACGTGTGCGCGGCTGATGGCGTTCCGGTGGCAGGAAGAACATCGCAATCCACGCGATCACGGCCAGCACCAGTTCCAGCCAGAAGATCACGCGCCATTCGCTGTATTCCAGTACCTCGGCGCAGATCCACGGCGCGATGGTCGTCAGCCCGAACAGGCCGACGCTGAACATCAGCATGGGCGGGATGCGCTCGTCGGGCTCGGTGGTGAGCTGTACCAGAATGCGCGAGGCCGAGAACAGCCCGCCCGCGCCCAGGCCCTGGATGGTCCGGCCGATGACGAGTTCGCCAATATTGTTGGAGGTTGCGCAGACCACGCAGCCGATGCCGAACAGCACAATGCCCGCCAGCGCGAACATCCGGTAGCCCACGTGCGCGGCAATGCGGCCGATGGCCAAGTTGGCCACCACGGCTGCCACGGCATAGGCGGTGACGGCGTACAGATACGCATCCGGGCTGGCATGCACGCCGCCCTGGATATGCTGGCCCGCCACGGCCATCATCTGAGAAGAGACGAAATCGAGGCCCGTGGCCAGGCCCACCGCCAGGCCAAAAGCGTGGATGCGAGCCGAAGAAAAATGGGGAAACGCCCGCAGAGAGGCGGGCGGAAGGATTTGCAGCGACATGTGCCCGAGCATAAACTTGCCCGCCAGCCGGATAAACGGCCAACTCTAGGAACACTGTCCAGTCATGCGAACAATGGAGTGGAACGACTGGGAAACCTTCTGCCGCGTGGTGGAGGCCGGCAGCTTTACCGCCGCCGCCGAGGCATTGGGCATTCCCAAATCGACCGCCAGCGCCGCCGTATCCCGGCTGGAGGCCGCGCTCGGTGTGCGGCTCATGACCCGCACCACGCGCCAGCTGCGCCTGACCGAGGCCGGCTCGCATTTCTACGATGACATCGCGCCACTGTTCGAGCGCCTGCGTGAAGTCCACGCCGACACCACTGCCGCCAGCGAGACCGTGGCCGGCACGCTGCGCATCGCCGCGCCGTACGAGGTGGGCGCGCAGCATCTGACCGAGCCGGTGTGCCGCACGCTGGAGAAGTATCCGCACCTCCAGATTCAGGTGCACATCTCGTGGGAGCAGCCGGATCTGCTGGCCAGCGGTTACGACATCGTCTTTGTGATGGTCGATCAGGTGTTGCCGGATTCGTCCTTGGTGGCGCGGCGTGTGGTGCTGATTCCGCGCGGTTTGTACGCATCGCCGACCCTGCTGGCGGAACGCCCGCCGCTCAAGACGCCTGCCGATCTGGCGGGCTGGCCGTGTCTGTCCGGCCCCGACGATGCAAGCTGGGCCTTCCGCCCCGTCGGCGAACCCACGGCCGAGCCCATTGAAATTCCCATCCAGCCGCGCCTGCAGACCTTGAATGCCGAGATGCGTGCCCGCGCCGCCGTGCGTGGCCTGGGCGTGGCGCGCATGGCGCGCTCCGTGGGTGATACGGAAGTCGCCGCCGGCCGCCTGGTGCGCGTGCTGCCCGATTTCGAACTGACCGCGCTGCGCGTCTACGCGCTGATGCCGGCCCGTAAGCTGGTGCCGCGCAAGGTGCGCGTGTTCCTGGATGCGCTGGAGGCAGAGGGCGCGCCGGCCATGCCTGCCTAGCCGGAGACCGGCGCCGGATGTCACAATCGGCGCTTTCAGACTCGGATTGTGAGGATCGGCGGCCATGCGTTTGCGCCAGATCGAAGTCTTTCGCGCGGTGATGCTGGTCGGCACGGTCAGCGAAGCGGCGCGCATGCTGAACGTGTCACAGCCGGTGGTGACGCGTGTGCTGCAGCATACCGAGCTGCAGCTCGGCTTTCGCCTGTTCGATCGCACCAAGGGCCGCTTGCAGCCCACCGCGGAGGCGTTTGAACTGTTCTCCGAGGTCGAGCGCCTGTATCAGGAGGTCGAGCGCGTACGGCGCGTGTCGGCCAACCTGCGGCACAAGGGGGCAGGGCGCCTGCGCGTGGCAGCCACGCCCAGCCTGGCACCGAGCATCCTCGCGCCCGCCGTGCGGCGTTTCTCGCAGCGGCATCCCGATACGCTGGTGCGCGTGTTCACACATCACACGGCCGAGATCGTGCAGGGCCTGCTCTCCCAAGACATCGATGTGGGCTTCGCCTTTGCGCCACCCGTGCATCCCGCCATCAGCACCAGGCCCGTTGCGCAGGGCCGCATCCTGCTGGCCGCGCCGCGCGCCTGGGTGGGGGGCAAGACGGATGGGCGCGCGCTGCACAAGCTGGTCGCGGAGAAGCCGTTCATCGGGCTGGAAGATCAGATCTCGCTCGGCTCGCTGGTCGGGCAGACGCTGGCGCGCGGCGGGCTGGCACCGCAATCGACGCTGGAGGTGCAGACGTATTCGCTGGCGCGCTCGCTGGTGGAGGAGTCATTGGGCGTGACGATGCTCGATCAGTTTACGGCTGCGACTGGCAGCATGGACCGCATCGCGCTCTTCGCGCTGGAGCCGGCGCAGACGTTTGAGGTGCGCGCCATGCGTGCCGAGCACCATGCACCGTCTTCGCTGGCGGATAGCCTGGTGCAATGCTTTGCCGAAGCCGCCCGTGCGTTGTCTGACGAACTACCGCAACGCCTGGAGCCGACGCCGTTCGTCCTCAAGACCGGTGCAAACGTGGACGCTGCCGCAGCCGACTAACTTTTTTGGTGCACGCGCGTCTAACGGGTTCTGTTGACCTTGCAAGGAGACTGATCGATGCGACGTTCTGCAACTGCTTTGATCTTTGGCGTGGCGTTGTCTACGGGTGTTTTCAGCGGCGTGGCCGTGGCGCAGCAATCGCCGGTGCCCGGCATGTCGTCTGATGATCTGAACACCGCGCTCGACTTCGCCAAGGCCGGCCTGAACAAGGCCATCGACCAGGCACGTGCCTACACGGCATTGCCGATCAAGGACCCGCGCGATGTGCGCTACACCTGCGAGGGTGGCAAGACGCTGACCGTGAAATACATGACAGTGGGGGAGTCGCCGCTGGCGTCCATGGTGCTCGACGGCAAGACGCTCGTCTTTGCCAATGTGATTGCGGCCTCAGGTGCGCGCTACGCGTCGGGCCAGTACGTCTGGTGGACGAAGGGCCCCACCGGCTTCCTGACCGATGAGACCCTGCCCGGCAATCGCAACATGCTCTACCGCGACTGCAGCGAGACAACGCGGTAATCAGCCGCGTCAGACTTCCAGCAAGTCACGCCCGACGATGATCTCGCCCTTGAAGTGCGGGCGCACCGCATCCAGCCAGACGGAATCTTCCAGGAACGGATAGCCGCCCGGCACGAAGTGCGACAGCACCAGCGTCTTCACCTTGGCCTCGGTGGCGATGCGGCCGACGTCTTCGGTGGAGGTGTGGCTGGCCAGCAAGTGCTCGCGCAGCGTCTTGGCGTTGGGCTCGGTGGAGAGCAGCTTGTCGAGTGAGGGCAGGTGCATGACCTCGTGCACGAGCACGTCAGCGCCGTAGGCCAGGCGCACGAGGTTTTCGCTCGGCGCCGTATCGCCCGAGATGACGATGGAGCGGTCCGCCGTATCAAAGCGGAACGCAAATGCCGGCGATACCGGCGGGTGCTTGACCAGTGCGCTCGTCACTTTCACGTTGGCGTCTTGCATCACCAGCCCACCTTCGGTCAGTTCGTGCGGGTGGATCATCGGCGCCAGCGGCGGGCGGCCTTCGTCGGCGATGCGGGTGCGGATGTCGTAGTCGTACAGTTCAAGGAACTTGGTCGTCATCGCGGCCAGCGGGGGCGGGCCCCAGGCGTCGACGGGGCCGGTCAGGTCGGTGGCCCAGGCGAGCAGCATCAGCGTGCCGTAGTCGGCGTTGTGGTCAGAGTGCTGGTGCGTGATGAAGACGTGGCGGATGTCCTTGAGCTTGAGCCCGGCACTCACGTACTGGCGCCCCACGCCGTTGCCGCAATCGACCACGTACGACACGCCGTTGATGACGATCACCTGCGCCGGCGCCGAGCGGTTCTTCTTGGGCGTTGGCCCGCCGCCGGTGCCCAGCAGGATCAGCCGCGTACCCTTGGGTTGGTCGAACGCGTTGGCGGCGGAGGCTGCGAGCGGCCAGCCTGCAGACGCTGCACCGGCGCCCACGGCCAGCGCGCCGGCTTGCCGCATCCAGCGGCGACGGTTGTTGTCGAAAGCGTGCATGCGGCGGTCTCCTCTCTGTTGTTGTAGGTACTTGCGCTTTAGCGGGGCAGCCCACCCACCTTCATGCCGGGCTTGATCCCCTTGCGTGCGAACCAGCCCTTGTTCATTTCCAGCGCATAAACGCCGGCCTTGGTCGGGCAGTGGTTGTCTTCCGTCTGCGGTTTCATCTCGGCAATGTCGGAGATGGTGCCGTCGTCGGTGATGAAGGCGATCGAC
>NZ_JAELUI010000179.1 GCF_016429285.1 Ralstonia sp. ASV6 | reverse complement strand
GCCGAACTGCTCAAGCAGCTTGGCTGGAATCGCCGGCAGCTCGACCGGCTTGGTCTTCGGTTCGCGAGGCATAAACCCTCCTTGAGGGCATGTTATGCCTTGAACACGAAATTACTGACAGGCCCGGCCGCCGACACGCGACTCGCGGGATGGAACCCCCACTCGCCGGATTCTGAGCCCGGCGTGTGGGGGTCAGAACCTCGCGCGCGGGGCTTTGAGCTCCAACGTTGGACTTCAGACCTCCGCTATCGGAGCTTTGACCTCCGACGTTGGACCTTCAGACCTCCGGCATCGGAGCTTGGACCTCCGATGCCGGACATCAAGACCGCCTTCGAGGGCCCCTGGTTTTCGGCCAGGCATAAAAAAACCGGGCAATCGCCCGGTTTCTTGCTGACGATAGCGCCCGACCTTCAGCGGATCACCTGGCCGCTCGAATTGATGATCGTCATCTCGACGAACTTCGAGCCGACATGGTTGGACGGCGAGAAGTTGACGTTGAAGCCACCCAGGTCGTAGTTGCCCATCGATTCAAGTGCGGTGATCAGCTTTTCGCGCGTGAGGTCGCGGCCGGCACGCTTGAGACCTTCCACAAACGCACGCGCGGCCACATAGCCTTCGATGCTGCCGTAGTCAAAGTCGGAAATGCCCTCGGCCTTGAGCAGCTTCTGGTACTCGCGCACCAGCGGCGACGAGGCGGTCTTCGGATACGGCATCACCTGCGAGATGATCACGCCGCCGCCAGCCTTGCCCAGCGCATCGGCCAGTGCCTTGGTGCCGACAAACGACACGTTGTAGAACTGGCCCGCATAGCCCTGTTCCTGCGCGCCCTTCACCAGTGCGGCCACGGTCTGGTATGCGCTGATGATGACGACTGCTTCCGGCTTCTGCGCCAGCACGGTGCTGATGGCGCCTTTCACGTCGGTCGTGTTGCGTGCCACGCTGGCTTGCGCGACGAGCGTCACGCCCTGACCGGAAGCGGTGCCCAGCGCGCGCTGCACGCCGTCCAGGCCGGACTTGCCGTAGGCGTCGTCGTTATAGACGACGGCGATGCGCTTGAGGCCGGTCGTGCGGATCTGCTGCACGATGGCGGCGGTTTCGTCGTTGTAGCTGGCGCGCACGTGGAAGACGTTGCGCGCAAACGGCTCACGCAGCGCCATGGCACCGGAGTAGGGCGCGAAGAACGGCACGCCTGCAGGCGTGGCCAGCTTGAGCGCGGCGAGGCTGGTCGGGGTGCCGACGTAGCCGAACAGCGCGAAGACCTTGGTGTTGTCGATCAGCGTCTTGGTATTGCGTGCGGCGGCATCGGGCTCGTAGAAATCATCGAGCACCTTGAGTTCGATCTTGCGGCCGTTGACACCGCCCGCGGCATTGACCGCGTTGAAGTAGAGCTTGGCGCCCAGGTTCATCTGCTGGCCGAGCGCGGCGGCTGGGCCGCTCATCGGTGCGGATTGACCGATCAGGATGGTGTCGTTGGTCACACCGACTTCGGCGTGGGCGGTGGTCAGGCTCAAGCCGCTCAAGGCGAACATGCCGACGGTCAGACGGGCCAGCACGCCCTTCAACGAAATTGCCATGGATTTCTCCCCCCAGAGAAAGACAGTGATGGGCGCGCCACTGCGCGCCGGAACGGCCCGTGCGGCCTTTTGGCGGGCCGGCGGCCGGCCATCATAATCGAATACAATCGGCACAAAAAGGCTGAAACCGGCTGCACGCGCATCAGACGCATGCATGCAACGACCAAGCGCGCTGTTCTGCACATATGCACCCGGCGCGCATCACTCCAAGTCCCTCGCGGAGCCCTCCGATGTCCACCCAAGTCATCCGTGCCGCCTGCCCGCACGATTGCCCCGACACCTGCGCCTTGCTCGTCACCGTAGAAGATGGCCGCGCCATTCGTGTACAGGGCGACCCGGACCACCCGACCACGGCGGGCGTGCTCTGCACCAAGGTCAACCGTTACGCAGAACGTACCTACCACCCGAACCGCCTGCTCACGCCGATGAAGCGCGTGGGGGCGAAAGGCGAGGGCAAGTTCGCGCCGATTTCGTGGGACGAGGCGCTCGACACCATCGCCTCGCGCTTGAGCGAGATCGCCTCGCGCAACCCGCAGGCCATCCTGCCCTACAGCTACGCCGGCACCATGGGCCTGGTGCAAGGCGAGAGCATGGCTGCGCGCTTCTTCCATAAGCTGGGTGCGTCGCTGCTCGATCGCACGATCTGCGCATCGGCCGGCGCGACGGCGCTGCGCTATACGTATGGCGCGAGCCTTGGCATGGACATCGAGCACGTGCAGGACGCCAAGCTGATCCTGATCTGGGGTGCCAACCCCATCGCCTCGAACCTGCATTTCTGGACCCGCGCGCAGGAGGCCAAGCGCAACGGCGCCACGCTGGTGGCCATCGATCCTTATCGTTCGCTGACAGCCGAGAAGTGCCATCACCACCTGGCGTTGCGTCCCGGCACCGATGCGGCGCTGGCCCTCGCGATGATCCATGTGCTGATTCGCGAAGACCTGCTCGACCACGACTACATCGCCAACCACACGCTGGGCTTTGAGGCGCTGCGCGAGCGTGCGCAGCAGTACACGCCGGAATACGCGGCCACGTTGTGTGGCGTGGAGGCGGCCGATATTGAATGGCTCGCCAAGCTGTATGGCGAGACTGTCGTGCGCGACAGGCAGCCGGCGGCCATCCGCCTGAACTACGGCATGCAGCGCGCCCACGGCGGTGGGCAGGGCGTGCGCGCGGCAGCGTGTCTGCCGTCGCTGGTTGGCGCATGGCGTGACAAGGCAGGGGGGCTGCAACTGTCGACCTCGGGCTTCTTCCCGATCGACAACGCAAAGCTGCAGCGCCCGGACTTGCTGCCCCGTGGCCCCAACGGCGAGCCCGCCGGGCCGCGCACCATCAACATGAGCACCATTGGCGATGCGCTGCTGCATGCGGACGATGCAGCGTTCGGGCCGAAGGTCGAAGCGGTCATCGTCTACAACAGCAACCCGGTGGCCGTGGCGCCGGACTCACGCAAGGTGGCGGCGGGCTTTGCGCGCGAAGACCTTTTCACCGTGGTGCTGGAGCACTTCCAGACCGACACGGCCGACTACGCCGACATCCTGCTACCCGCCACCACGCAGCTCGAACACGTGGATGTGCACAAGGCCTACGGCCACACCTACGTGCTGGCGAATAACGCTGCCATCGCGCCGATGGGGCAGTCGCTACCGAACACCGAGATCTTCCGCCGCCTCGCGCAGCGCATGGGCTTTGCCGATGCGTGCTTCGCCGATTCGGATGACGACATTGCCGCGCAGGCCATCCGCCGTGACGATCCGGCCGCCGCGCACATCGACTGGGCCACGCTCAAGCGTGAAGGCTGGCAGAAGCTGGCGCACCCGGCTGCACCGCTGGCGCATGGCGGCTACCGCACGCCGTCCGGCCGCTGCGAGTTCTACTCCGAGCTGATGGCGAAGGATGGCCTGGACCCGCTGCCCGGCTACGTGCCGCCGTATGAATCCGCCATCAGCACGCCGGAGCTGGCCAGGCGCTATCCGCTGTCGATGATCTCGCCGCCGGCGCGCAACTTCCTCAACTCGACCTTCGTCAACGTCGACAGCCTGCGCAGCACCGAAGGCGAACCGCATCTCGACATCCATCCCGATGACGCCCAGGCGCGCGGCGTGGTCGACGGCGAACTGGTCCGCATCTTCAATGACCGCGGCACCATGCAGGCGCGCGCCCGCGTGACCGACCGTGCCCGGCGCGGCGTGGTGGTCGGCTTGTCGATCTGGTGGAAGAAGCTCGCACCGGATGGCACCAACGCCAACGAGCTGACCAGCCAGCGCCTGACCGATATGGGCCGTGCGCCGACGTTCTACGACTGCCTGGTGGAGGTTGCGCCGGCAGCGCAGGCTGCCTGACGCATGGCATCCATGCGGGCCTTCCGCCTGCTGTGCCTCGCATCGTGGCTGGCAGCGTCGGCGTTGCTGGCGGGCTGCGATACCGTCGGCTACTACTATCAGTCGGTCACCGGGCACCTGTCGCTGATGGCACAGCGGCAGTCGCTCGACGACGCCATCGCCGGTGCACGCGAAGCGCACAACGACAAGCTCGCCACGCGCCTGGAGGATGCCCGCAGCATCCGCATCTATGCCTCGCGCGAGCTGGGGCTGCCTGACAACGGCAGCTACCGCGTCTACGCCAACCTCAAGCGCCCCTTCGCGGTGTGGAACGTGTTTGCCGCGCCGGAGCTGTCGGTCAAGCTCAAGGAGTGGTGCTTCCTGGTGGTCGGTTGCGTGACCTATCGCGGTTACTACGACCGCAACGCTGCCATGGCCTACGCCGACACGCTGCGCGCCCAAGGTCTGGATGTGGACGTGGCCGGGATTCCTGCGTATTCCACACTGGGTTATTTCGATGATCCGCTGCTCAATACCTTCGTCGGCCTGCCCGAAGGCGAGCTGGCGCGCCTGATCTTCCATGAGCTGGCGCACCAGGTGGTCTATGCCAAGGGCGATACGGCGTTCAATGAGTCCTTTGCCACCGCGGTCGAGACGATCGGTGTCGAACGCTGGTTGGCCGATGCGGCAACACCGGCAATCCGCCAGGAATACGCTACGTACGACGCTCGCCGCGTACAATTCCGCGCCCTGTTGCTGGACTATCGCAACCGGCTCGAGACGCTGTACGCCAGTTCCGTGCCGGACGATGAAAAGCGCGCCGGCAAACGCGCCATCTTTGCGAGCCTGCAGGCGGACTACGCCAAGCTCAAGGCAAGCTGGGGCGGTTATACCGGCTACGACCGCTGGTTTGCACAGCCGCTGTCGAATGCGCATCTGGGCGCGGTGGCGAGTTACCTGGAGTGGGTGCCGGCGTTCACGGCGCTGTATCACCGTGATGGTGGCGACTGGGCGCGCTTTTACGCTGACGTCAAAACCCTGGCGCACGAGCCCAGGCCCAAGCGTGAGGCTGCGCTGCGGGCATTGGCTCCGCCGGCGCTGCTTGGGGCAGACGGTGTTGTCAGGCAAAAGTGATGCCAGCAGCGGTTTCTGGGCCGGTTTCAAGCACGCTCAATGGGCTGAGGGAACTGTCTAAGTTATTGTTTTGACACAAACATCCGCGTACGATGCGGAAAAAATCGAACGACCATTCGAAAAAATCGACAATCGCCAGGAGACACGCCCATGGATAAACCGTGGCTGAAGCAGTACCCCGCCGGGGTGCCGGCCGAGATCGATGCGTCGCAGTATCGATCGCTGGCCCATCTGCTTGATGATTCGTTTCAGAAGAACCGCAATCGCCGTGCCTTCGAGTGCATGGGCAAGGTGTTGACCTATGGCGAGATCGATACGCTGTCGCGTCAACTGGCGGCCTGGCTGCAGTCGCGCGGCCTGGCGCCCGGCGCCCGCGTTGCGCTGATGATGCCCAACGTGCTGCAGTACCCGGTGGCGCTGGCCGCTGTGCTGCGCGCCGGCTACGTGGTCGTCAACGTCAATCCGCTCTATACCCCGCGCGAGCTGGAACACCAGCTCAAGGACAGCGGCGCCGAAGCCATCATCATCCTGGAGAACTTCGCGACGACGTTGCAGCAGGTGCTGCCCAACACGCCGGTCAAGCACATCGTGGTGGCCAGCATGGGCGACATGCTCGGCGGCCTCAAGGGCATGCTGGTCAACTTTGTCGTGCGCAGTGTCAAGAAGATGGTGCCGGCGTGGGAACTGCCCAACTGCATCCGCTTCAACACCGCGCTGGAAGAGGGCGCCAAGCTGGCGCTCAAGCCGACCTCCGTCGGCCCGGACGACGTGGCCTTCCTGCAGTACACGGGCGGCACGACCGGCGTATCGAAGGGCGCGACGCTGCTGCACCGGAACATCGTCGCCAACGTACTGCAATCCGAGGCCTGGATGAATCCGGCGCTCACCAAGCCCGGCCGCGATGGGCGCATGTTGGGCGCCGATGAAGAGATCGTCACCATCACCGCGCTGCCGCTGTATCACATCTTCGCGCTGACAGTGTGCTGTCTGCTGTCGATGCGCAAGGGCGGGCTGGCGGTGCTGATCCCGAACCCGCGCGACATCCCGGGCTTCATCAAGGTGCTCAAGCAGTACCGCTTCCACATGTTCCCGGCCGTGAACACGCTGTACAACGCGCTGCTGAATAATCCGGAGTTCAAGAACGTCGATTGCTCCAACCTGCGCGTGGCCAACGGCGGCGGCATGGCGGTGCAGGAAGCCGTGGCCAAGAAGTGGCTTGAGGTGACGGGCTGCCCGATCATTGAAGGCTATGGCTTGTCGGAAACCTCGCCGTCGGCCATCTGCAACCCGACCAACACGGACACGTTCTCGGGCACGGTCGGCTTGCCGATTCCGGGCACCGAAATCGCCATCCGCGACGATGAAGGGCGCGATCTGCCGATCGGCCAGGCGGGCGAAATCTGCATCCGTGGCCCGCAGGTCATGGCCGGCTACTGGAAGCGCCCGGACGAGACCGCCAAGGTCATGTACGCCGACGGCTTCTTCAAGACCGGCGACGTTGGCGTGATGGACGAGCGCGGCTACACCAAGATCGTCGATCGGAAGAAGGACATGATCCTGGTGTCGGGCTTTAACGTGTACCCGAACGAAGTCGAGGGCGTGGTGGCGATGTGCCCTGGCGTGCTGGAAGTCGCGGCCGTGGGTGTGCCGGACGTGCACTCGGGCGAGGTGGTCAAGCTGTTCGTGGTGCGCCGTGACCCGACGCTCACCGAAGAGAAGCTGCAGGAGTTCTGCAAAGAGCAGCTCACCGGCTACAAGCGCCCGAAGTTCATCGAGTTCCGCAACGAGCTGCCGAAGACCAACGTCGGCAAGATCCTGCGCCGCGAACTGCGCGACGAGGCGATGAAGAAGCGTGCCTGAGTCTGCGTAGCCGCAAAGAAAAAGCCGCGACGGGTTGTCCACCCGCGCGGCTTTTTGTTTGTCGTGGTGGGTGAGCTGGCGGTTAGCCGACGTATAGCAGGATGCTGATGAACTGGCACACACTGCCGGCCAGCACGAACAGGTGCCAGATGCCATGGAAGTGCCTAACCTTCTCGTCAAAGAGAAAGAAGCCGACGCCCGCGGTATAGAGCGCACCGCCCGCCACCAGCCACCACAGGCCCGGTGCGGGCAGCGCGGCCGCCAGCGGCCCCATGGCAATCAGCACCAGCCACCCCATCACCACGTAGATCAGCAGCGAGAACAGCCGCGTGCGGCGGCCGATCCAGAGTTCCTGCGCAATGCCGATGGCCGCCAGCGCCCAGTTGACGCCAAACAGCGTCCAGCCCCAGGGGCCGCGCAGCGTGACCAGCGCAAACGGCGTGTAGCTGCCGGCAATCAGCAGATAGATGGCGCAATAGTCTAGCCGCTGGAAGATCACCTTGGCCGGGCCGCGCAGGCTGTGGTACAGCGTCGAGATCGTGTAGAGCAGGACCAGCGTAGTGCCGTAGACCACGGAGCTGACGACCTTCCAGGCATCGTGGTGCAGTGCCGAGGATGTCACCAGCACCGCCATGCCGGCAGCGGCAAGGATGGCCCCGGCCAAGTGGCTGAAGCCGTTGAAACGTTCTCCGTGATACATGCGTTGATCTCTCCAGGCGAACTCGGTTGATGTGCACTCTGGCGAACTACAATCCCGCCATGCCCAGCACCGACCTCAAAGTCACATCCCATTTGTCCATTCCGGAATCGGAACTGGTCGAGCGCTTCGTGCGCGCGAGCGGGGCCGGTGGGCAGAACATTAACAAGGTATCGACGGCGGTGGAACTGCGCTTTGATATCGCCCAATCGCCCTCGTTGCCGGAGGCGTTGCGTGCCCGTCTGCTGGCCAAGCGCGACCGCCGTTTGACTGCTGAAGGTGTGTTCGTGATCGATGCACAGCGGTTTCGCACCCAAGACCGCAATCGCCAGGATGCCCGTGAACGTCTGGTCGCGTTTATTGCGAGTGGGCTGTCCGTACCCAAGTCGCGCATTGCCACCAAGCCCACGCGCGCTTCCAAGACCCGGCGTTTGGATGGCAAGCGCGCACGCAGTGATATCAAGCGTGGGCGTTCCGGCGTACACACGTTGGATTAAGCGCGCCACAGGCGGATACCCGCGTGCAGCGCGTATCCACTTATATCAAGCTCGCGTCGCGCGTTTCGCGCATGCACAGCACGCCAATCAGGCTGACGGCCGCAGCCACCGAAACGTACATGCCCACCCAGCTCAGGCCACCTTGCGAGGCCAACACCTGCGCGATGTACGGCGCAATCGATGCACCGAGAATGCCGCCCAGGTTGTACGACACGCCCGCGCCGGTGTAGCGCACGTGGGTCGGGAACAGTTCCGGCAGCAGCGCACCCATCGGCGCAAAGGTCACGCCCATCAAGAACAGCTCGATGATGAGGAACAGCGCCACCAGCGGCGTCGACCCGCTACCCAGCAGCGGTGCCATCGTGAAGCCCGACAGGATGGCCGCGATGATGCCGACGATCAGCACCGGCTTGCGCCCGAAGCGGTCCGATGCCAGGGCAGAGAGCGGGGTCGCCAGCCCCATGAACACCACCGCCAGGCACAGCAGCCCAAGGAACTCGGGGCGCGAGAAGTGCAGCGTACTCACGCCGTACGACAGCGAAAACACCGTCGAGATATAGAACAGCGTGTAGCAGACCACCATGGCCAGCGCGCCCAGCAGCGTCGGCCACCAGTGGCGCGAGAGCAGTTCGGCAACCGGTACCTTCACGCGCTCCTGGCGGTCGATAGCGGCCTGGAAGGCCGGCGTTTCAGCAATCTTCAAGCGCACGTACAGGCCCAGCGCCACCAGCACCGCGCTCACCAGGAACGGCACGCGCCAGCCCCAACTGCGGAACTGCTCGTCCGACAGCGCGATCGCCAGCCCGAAGAACAGCCCGTTCGAGGCCAGGAAGCCCACCGACGGCCCGAGCTGCGGAAACATCCCGAACCACGCGCGCTTGCCTGCCGGCGCGTTCTCGGTCGCCAGCAGTGCAGCGCCGCCCCATTCGCCGCCCAGGCCGATACCCTGGCCAAAGCGCAGCACGCACAGCAGGATCGGCGCCAGCGTGCCGATGCTGTCGTACCCCGGCACCAGCCCAATCAGCGTGGTCGAAATGCCCATCACCAGTAGTGATGCGACCAGCGTGGATTTACGCCCGATCCGGTCGCCAAAA
>NZ_JAELUI010000178.1 GCF_016429285.1 Ralstonia sp. ASV6 | reverse complement strand
CGCACCCAGCAGCACGATGGCGTTGCGCGCGCCCCAGGTGATTTGCGGCTCGTTCTCGAAGGGCTTTTCCAGGGAATCGAGCAACCAGGCCGGTACCGGCCCGCAGCCAATGGCCACCACCAGCACCGCGCAGAGCACCGCCAGCGTGCGCGCAGCCCGGCGCCGGGCACGCGCTGCGCACACCGTCGCCACGATCACCAGCACACACAGCACGGCCAGGCTCACAGGTTTCTCCCCCTCCAGCACATCAGGGCACGCCACGCGCGTGCATGAAGTGCCATCGTAAAGAGGAATGGCCGGCCGTGCGACCCGTCTTCTTACGGGGTTGTTGCGCTCGGCTGCGGATTGACTGACGGCGTGGACACGTCCTGTGCCGCCTGCGGCTTGGCGTCGGGGCTGGTGTTGTCTTGCTGCTGTTGCTGACGTTTGCCCCGGCCACCGCGTCCGCCGCCCGGGCGGTTGACCGGTGCCGCCTTGGCCTGCTGCAGGTCTTTGTTGATCGACTCCACCGAGCGTGGCGGCGGCGTCATGTGGGCGAAGTTGCTCTGGATGTTGTGCAGGGCTTCACTGTCGTCAGCCGGTGCAGAGGTTGTCTGGGCAACGGCCGGGGGTGGCACCGCCGCAGCAAGGGCGGCAGCGCAGGCCAGGGGGAGGAGGGTGGTGCGGAGCATGGTCGACTCGCAATCGGGCTGGATGATTGCGATTGTGGCGCCGCTTGCGGGTGGGGAGTTTGAGGTTTGTGTTGCGGGAAATTACGGTGCCGCCCCGCCAATCTTCCCCAGCAACTCCCGCAACATCGCCCGCTCGGCTTGGCTTAGCGCCGCGAGCATCCGCTCCTCCGCCTCCACATGCGAGACGACCAGGCCATCGACCAAGGCGAACCCCGCATCGGTAAGCACGATCTGCAGCCCGCGCCGGTCATCAGGGTCGGTCCTGCGGGCGATCAGACCGCGCTTTTCCAGGCGGTCGAGCCGGTTGGTCATGGCGGAGGTGGACAACAGCATGTCCTTGGCCAGCGCGGAGGGTGACAGTGCCTGTTCGCGACCATTGCGGCGCAGTGTGAGCAGCACGTCAAAGCCGGCCATGTCCAGGTCGGCGCTGGCGATGTTGGCAATCACGCCTTGGCGCAGGCGTTCACCAGCGCGCCAGACCTCGCCGCAGACGGCCATCGGGCTGGCGTCGACGTCCGGGCGCTCGCGCCGCCATTGCGCGAGGATGCCGTCCATCGGTCCCCCTTGTGTGGGTGTGGGATCACCTTGACCCATCGAAAACCTCGTCATAGTATTTCGACATCAAACTATTTGATGTCAAGATTCTTGGAATCGTATCGGGTTTGCCGGTGCGAGGCAATTGGCATCCTGACGCATCTTTCTCACGAGGTATCTCATGACTGAACGACTTGCCGATCACCCGATCGATCCGCTGTTTCTGGCGCGTTGGTCGCCACGCGCCTATGACGGCCAGCCCATGCCCGAGGCCGATCTGCTGCGCATTCTGGAGGCGGCACGCTGGGCGCCATCGGCCTACAACTACCAGCCGTGGCGCTTCCTCTACGCCCGCCGCGACGATGCGCACTGGGCCGAGTTCGTCAGCCTGCTCGTGCCCTTCAACGGCGATTGGGCACAGCACGCCTCGGCACTGATCTTCGTGCTGTCCGACACGCTCATCCACCGGGACGACCCGGCCAACACTGTGCCGTCGCACACGCACAGCTTCGATGCCGGTGCCGCATGGGCGCAACTGGGGCTGCAGGCGGTCAGCCTCGGCTATCACGCGCGCGGCATGGCGGGTGTGGATTACGACCGGGCCCGCGCTGTACTGCACGTGCCGGAGCGCTTCCGCATCGAGATTGCCGTGGCCGTTGGCCGCCGCGGCTATGTGGCGTCGTTGCCGGCACCGCTGCAATCGGTGGAAGGCCCCACGCCGCGCAAGCCGATCAGTGAGCTGGCGTTCAGCGGGCGCTTCCCGGGTTGAGTTTTCTGGCTCATTTAATTCGATATCAAATTACGTAACGTGGAGATTTATCATGTCATTCAATCGCCTGACCGCAATGCTGGCCACCGCAGTGGCACCCATGTTGTGGGGCACAACCTACCTCGTCTTCACGCAGACACTGCCGGTTGACCACCCGCTGCTGGTGGGTGCATTGCGTGCGCTGCCGGCGGGCGTGTTGCTGATGCTGCTTGGCCCCGGCTTACCCCCGCGCAATAAGCTGCTGCCATTGCTGTTTCTCGGGCTGGCCAACATTGGTGTGTTCTTCGCGCTGCTGTTTGTGGCGGCGCAGCGCCTGCCGGGGGGCGTTGCGGCGACGATCATGTCTGCGCAGCCCCTGGTGGTGGCGTTGCTGGCGTGGCCGCTGCTCGCTCGTAAGCCGCGTCCGATGCAACTGGCGGTGGCGCTGGCGGGGTCGTTGGGGGTGGGGCTGCTGATTCTCGGTCCGGCCGCCAAGCTGGATGCGATTGGCGTGGTGGCGGCGCTGGCCGCAGCACTGTCGATGGCAATGGGCACGGTACTCATTGAGCGCTGGGGCCGCATCGGCACGCCGCTGGCCGTGGCCGCGTGGCAACTCGCGCTGGGTGGGTTGGTGCTGCTGCCGGTCGCGTTGTTTGTGGAGGGTTTGCCGCCTGCGCTCACGCTGCGCAATGCCGTGGGCTTTGCGTACCTGATCGTGATCGGCACGGCGCTGGGCTACTGGCTGTGGATTCGCGGGATTGGCGTGCTGGGCGCGGACGTGACGTTTCTCTCGTTGCTGAGCCCGCTGACGGCGACCGTGCTGGGTGCGCTGGTGCTGGGGGAGTGGTTCAGCCCGGTGCAGACGGGCGGCGCGGTGCTGGTTCTGGGGGCGACGGTGGCGGGGATGGCGCTATCTCGACATGGGCGGCGGGGGCGGGTGCCTGTCGCGCAAAAAGAAAGCCCCGCGAGGCCGGGAAAGCCTGCGGGGCCGGTGATGCGATGAAGCTATTTATGCCTGGTGCTTACTGGACCGACTTCAGGACCTGCGTGAAGGTCTTGGTGTGGTTCGTCGTCACCGTGCCTTGGTATGTGTTGACCAAATCGCACTTGACCGTACGCAGGCCAACCACGTCCCACCAGCAGACCATGTCGGTGCCGTAAGCCGCATTGCCTGACAAACCGTTTTGCAGCCCTTCATCATTGGACTTTGTAGTGGTCTCGACGTGATGAATACGCAGCGTGTTCAGCGTGCCCATTGGGGTCGTCAGCGGCTCATAGGCCTCGACCTTGGAGGTGATGTTGGTCGTTTCTTGATAGCCCGGAGCGCCCGGGGTGACCGAGGTGCAGTTGTACGTCCAGCTCGACGTCCAAGACTTACCGACCGACATCGGGAAGCTGACCAGGGTGCGCTTCGGGTTGTAGGTGCAAAACCGTCCATCCGCGGTGCGCAAGCGTGAAAGCCGGTTGCCATCCGCATCCTGCCCGTAGGTTTCGTTGTCGACGTTGTCAAGTTTCGAGAGGATGGTCGCGATGCCCGTATTGGCGTCGACCGCAGTCGTCTTGTTGACGCGCTCGTGCGTTTCGGGGGCTGTGCTCGTGTACGTGGTTGCCTCTTCCCAAGTGGTCACGCGACCGACGGTTTGCGGCGCGCCTGCCGTGTACTCATGCGGCGTCACCGTCACCGTTACTTTGACCGATTTACTTGCATCCTTGGCCGACGTCGCGGTGACCGTGAACGTGCCGCCCGGCGGGCTCATCGAGCTAGCTGTCCAGCTTTGTGTGCTGGCGCCCTTGACCAAGAAATCGGTATAGCTTGTCTTGTCGCCGGCTTTCCAGTTGACGTCCTTGTCGGTATCAAAGCGCAGATCCTGGCCCGACTTGACCGTCAGCGTGGCGGTCTGGCCGTTGCCTGCGCTGAACGATTGCACTTTGGTGCCGCCGACTGTGGCGCTCAACGTGAAGCCATTCGGATCGGCAAATCCCCCGTTGCTGCTGCCGCCATCACCGCCGCCACCGCACGCGGTCAGCACGCACGCTAGTGCGATTCCCGTGAATCCCTTGCCCCATGCATTCATTTCTTCTTATCCCTGATTTTTGTGGAAATTTGTGTGCAGCAAAGCTGCGGGCCGCAGCGTACAAGGTCGGCAAAATCCTTTTCTTAGCATTTCCTTATTTCGGCGGGATCCCCTACTAAATGGCGGGCATCCGATTGTCTTTCCGTATTTTTGTTTTGGGTCATGTGGCTGGTTGTGTGAAAAAGCCCCGCAAACTCCGGTGAGATTTGCGGGGCTGTCAATCAGGCTAGGGCCGGATTATTGAATGGCGGTCACCACTTGCGAGAACGTCTTCACGTAATTCGCAGGTGCCCCCGAGGGGTAGGCGTAATTGAAATCGCATTTGACGAGGCGATGGGCATCCACGTCCCACCAGCAGCGGTAGTCCTGGTTATAGGCAGCCGCGCCGCTGCTACCCCCCGGCAACTGCCAGTCGTTGGAATTGGTGAGCGCCAGCACATAGTGGATGCGCAGCGCATTGAACGTACCTGCCGGAATCGTCAGGGTTTCCAGGGCCTCGACCTCCGCGTTCAAGGTAGCGAACTCCTGGTAACCAGCCTGGCAGCTGTACTGCCACGTTGCTGTCCAGGTCTTGCCCACTGACAGCGGGAAATTGAGCATGTCGCGCTTGGGTGCATACGTACACAGGTTGCCGTTTTTGTACGTGCGCGTGAGGCGATTGCCGTCAATGTCGTTGGTATAGCGGTCGCTCGCTGCGCCATTGACCGTCGAGTCCACCGTGACGATGCCGTTTGCGACTGACGTCGTCACATAGGCGTGTGAAACCGTCGATACGGTGTTGTTCAAGAGTGTGCTGGTTTCGGACCACACGACAGTTCTGCCGACTGTCGGCGTGCTCGGGTAATACTGCTGTACCGGATCGGCGGCGGTACTCGGCGGTGCTCCGTTACCGATCACGCTGATCGTTTCAGCAGTGGCGATGCTCGATACAGCCAGCGCACAAGCGATGGCCAGCATGATCAAACCTTTACCCCGGTTATTCATTTTCTTATCCCTGTTGTTTGCGATTGAGTGATTGCAGCAAACGCTGCGTCGCAAAGCCTACAGGAATGTTTTTTGGGTTTTACACCGGCGCTTGGATCATTAACGAACGATTATCTAAGGCCGCACCATCGGCCGCATCGGCGCCTCATCCCCATTATCAACAGGCGCCGCCCCCAGATACTGCATGTTCGACCGATAGGCCGACAGCTTGGCCATCGGCATTTGCATGGCGTCGGCAAACAGCGGTAGCGTTTCCGGCAGATGGCGTGA
Source organism: Ralstonia sp. ASV6 (assembly GCF_016429285.1). GTDB lineage: Bacteria > Pseudomonadota > Gammaproteobacteria > Burkholderiales > Burkholderiaceae > Ralstonia > Ralstonia flaminis. The sequence goes on along the minus strand of NZ_JAELUI010000178.1, from coordinate 3,925 downwards.
GAGCACCACCATGCGCGTGCGCCCGGACGGGTGCGTCGAGAGGAACTGCTTTTGCTCAGCCCCGCCGATCGAGCCCATCTTCTGCCACAGCGTGAGCGCGGCGCGCGGGTCGTAGCCGGCGCGCGAGGCGATGTCCATGCCGACCAGATCCGCTTCCGTCTCTTCCGCGCGCGAGAACGCCAGCAGGTGCATCTTGGCGCCTTCGCCCAGGTCCGTATCGCCCCGGTTGCCGAAGCCGAAGAGCTGCGAGATGACGTTGGCGCCCAGGTTGGTGATCTCGCGCTGGCCGGCACGGGCGCGGGCGTGTTCGCGCAGCGCATGGGCGATCTCGTGGCCCAGCGCCATGGCGAGTTCGTCGTCGGTCAGCTTGAACTGCTCCACCAGCCCCGAGAACACGGCGATCTTGCCGCCGGGCATGCAGAACGCATTCACCTGTGGTGAGCCGATCAGGTTGACCTCCCACTGCCAGTGGGCGGCGTCGGGGTTCCAGCGTGAGGCCTGCGGGGTGATTCGCGCGACGATGGCGCGGATGCGAATCAGGTCGGGCACGTTATCCGGGGCAAGCGCTCCTTCGTGCGCAGCATTGTCGATGATGCCCTTGTACTCGGCCTGCGCACGTTTCTCGATTTCTTCGGCCGGAATGACGAGGCGGATATTGGGCGACGTGGTGGTCGGCGCTTCCAGCTTGACGCCGTCGGCGGGCACCGGCAGTGGGCCATCCATGGCAGTGGCCCAGGTTGCCAGGGTGAGTCCGGCGGCAGTCAGCAGGGCGCGCCGAACAGGCGACATGAGGCGTGGCATGGAGGCGGTAAGCGGAATCGACTGAGACATAATATCGGCCAACGCACCCGCCCACGCTACGTGGCAACCCGCATCGCATTCCCGCCCGCCACATGACCTTCCACGATTACCTTGACGTTTTCCGCAACCGCCGCATCGGCGCGATGCTGCTGCTGGGCTTTGCTTCCGGCCTGCCGCTGGCGCTCACCTCGGGCACGCTGCAGGCGTGGATGACGGTGGAGGGGCTGGACATTCGCACCATCGGGCTGTTCTCGCTGGTGGGGCAGGCGTACATCTTCAAGTTCCTGTGGGCGCCGCTGATGGACCGCTTCACGCCGCCTGGGTTTTCGTCATCCCTGGGCCGGCGCCGCGGCTGGCTGGTGCTCACGCAGGCGGGGCTGGTGGCGTCGATTGCCGCCATGGCGTTCACGCCGCCGCACGCCGCGCTGTGGGCGCTCGCCGGGCTGGCGGTGCTGGTGGCGTTTCTGTCGGCGTCGCAGGACATCGTCTTCGACGCCTATAGCACCGATGTGCTGCACACCAGCGAGCGTGGCGTCGGCGCTGCCGTGAAGGTGCTTGGCTACCGGCTGGCGATGCTGGTGTCGGGTGGCCTGGCGCTGTATCTGGCCGATCGCGTGATGGGCTGGAGCAACATGTATTTGCTGATGGCTGGGCTGATGGCGTTGGGCATCTTTACGACGCTGTGGTCGCCGGAGCCGGAGGTGTCGGCGCGCCCGCCGCGCACGCTGCAGGAAGCGGTGGTCGGCCCGCTGAAGGATTTTTTCTCACGCCGCGGCGCCTGGGCGCTGCTGGCGCTGATCGTGCTCTATAAGCTGGGCGATGCGTTTGCTGGCAGCCTGTCGACCACGTTCCTGATCCGGGGCGTCGGGTTCTCCGCGGGGGAGGTGGGTCTCGTCAACAAGACGCTGGGGCTGGCCGCCACCATTGTTGGCGCGCTGTATGGCGGCACGCTGATGGTGCGCCTGGGGCTGGTGCGCGCGCTGCTGCTCTTCGGCGTGCTGCAGGCGGTGTCGAACCTGGGCTACTGGGTGCTGGCCGTCACGCCGCAGCATCTGTGGACGATGGCGGTGGCCATCGGCATCGAGAACATCTGCGGTGGCATGGGCACGGCAGCCTTCGTGGCGTTGCTGATGGCGCTGTGCAACCGGTCGTTCTCGGCGACGCAGTATGCGCTGCTGTCGGCGCTGGCTTCCATTGGCCGTGTGTACGTCGGGCCGACCTCGGGCTATCTGGTGGAAGCCTACGGCTGGCCCGCGTTCTATCTGATGACGGTGGTGTTTGCCTTCCCGGGCCTGGCGCTGCTGTGGTGGATGCGTGGCACGATTGGCCGCTACGAAGCCGAGCAGAACGAGCGTGCCATCGAAGCCCAGGCTGCGAAAGCCGCCTCAGCCTAAGCGGTTCGAGCGGTCGGCATCTACAAAGCCGGCCAGCGGCAGCGCCGCGTCGATGCCCTTGCCCAGCGCGATGGCCTTGAACAGCTCGCCCATCTCCGCTTCCGACAGCAGCTTCTGCACGGCGTTGGCCGCCGGCAGGAACTGCATCGGGTCGGACGGATCGAGCGTCATCAGCAATTCGCCCACGCCCGCGCTCAACAGGAAGCGCGCCTGGCTCGTGTAGCCGAGCAGCTCCAGCCCGGCTTCCTGCCCCGCCTGGGCAATCCCCGAAAAATCGACGTGCGCGGTGATGTCCTGCAGGCCTGGCAGCCAGAATGGGTCGTCGTGTGCGTGTTGGCGGTAGTGGCACATCAGCGTGCCGTTGGCGCGATGTGCGTGGTAGTACTCGGCAGCGGGGAAGCCGTAATCGATCAGCAGCAGCAGGCCGCGCCCAAGCGCCGCGCCCGTGCTGCGGATGAAGCCCTCGGCGGCTTCATGCGATTCGGTGATGAGGTCGCCGGTGTCGGGCAGCACCGCCAGTTTGGCGGGCACCTCGGACGGCTCGACAAGACGGTCTTCCCACTGCAGGCCGTGCTCGGCATCGAGCTTCACACCGCGCTGGTGCCACACGCCGCCGCGCCGCGCCCACAGCGACACGGGCATCGCATCGAGCACTTCGTTGCCCACCATCACGCCGGTAAACGGCGCGGGCAACGTGTCGTGCCACTGCGCGAGGGCCCCCAGTTCGGGGCCGAGGGCAGTCAGGCGCTCCTGTTGGCGCTGGCGTAGCTCGCCGGAGAGTTCGACGATGCCATAGCTGTCGGGGCGCATACCCAGTGCATCGAGTTCGCTCAGGATGTCGGCGGCCAGCTTGCCGGTGCCGGCACCAAATTCCAGCACGTGGCGCTGGCCTTCGGGCAGCGTTTTCAACACCTGCGCGATCTGGTGCGCAACAGTGCGGCCGAAGAATGGCGTCAGTTCCGGGGCGGTGATGAAGTCGCCGCCGTCTTCCACGCGGCGGCCGAATTTGGCCGCGCCGCCACTGTAATAGCCCAGGCCCGGCGCATAGAGCGCCAGTTCCATGTAACGGTCGAACGGTAGCCAGCCACCGGCGGCCGCAATGGCGTCGGCGATCAGGGCGAACAGGTGCGCGGATTGCGCCTGCGCTGCCTCGTTGGGAAGCGGTAGACTCACGGTTTTGCTCATTGCCGGATTGTAAACAATGGCGCAGACGCCGACTCAACCGAACGCAGCATCCGCCTCACCGCACCGCATTGCCCTCGTGACAGGCGCTGGCCGCCGCGTGGGCCGCGTGATCGCCCTAGCCCTGGCCCGCCATGGCTGGGATGTGGCCGTGCATTGCCACCGCTCGCGCGCCGAGGCCGACGCCGTGGCCGCCGAGATCGTCGCCATAGGCCGTCGCGCCGCCGTGCTGCAGGCCGACCTGTCGGACGAAGCCGCTGCCGGCCGCCTGATTGGCGACTGCATCGCTGCACTGGGTACGCCCACCTGCCTGGTCAACAACGCCTCGCTGTTTCAGTACGACGTGGCGACCAGCTTCAGCTACGCGTCGCTCGATACGCACATGCGTACCAACGTGGCGGCACCGCTGCTGCTCGCGCGCGAGCTGCACCGTGCGCTCACGGCCGGTGATGCGGAACATCGTGGTGTTGTCATCAACTTGCTGGATCAGAAGCTCGACAATCTGAACCCGGATTTTCTGTCGTACACGCTGTCGAAAGCGGCGCTGT
>NZ_JAELUI010000177.1 GCF_016429285.1 Ralstonia sp. ASV6 | reverse complement strand
GGTATGCCGAAGTGGCAGCATCGGGCTGCCGAAGGTGCACACCTTGTGTTGTATCTGCTGATTCTGGCGGTGCCGCTGACGGGCTACCTGTTGAGCGTGGCGGCCGGTATCAAGGTTGTCTACCTTGGCGTGTGGGAAATGCCGATGCCCTTCGAGAAAAGCGATGCACTCAAGGACATCTTCAGCTTCGCGCACCAGTGGTTGAACTGGACCATGGCCACCATTGTTGTGCTGCATATCCTAGCCGCGCTCAAGCACCACATGGTTGACCGCGACGGCACGCTGCGACGCATGCTGCCCTTCCTGCGCTGAATTCGTGCGCTGATTTCCAAACGCACCGGTGTGTGCCGGTGCCCTGGCTTCCCATCCTGACCAAGACCGCCGGCACGACCGGCCTGACCGAAGGAGTCTGATGATGAAACGTTTTGTGCGCCCCCGCGCTATCGCCCTGGTTGCCGCTGGCGCGCTGTCGATCGCGGCAGTATCGGCCATCGCCCAGGTGGACGCTGCCAAGAGCAGTGTGACGGCCACCGGTAAGCAACTCGGCGTGCCGATGGACATCAAGTTCGGCAAGTTCGACGCCACCGTGAACTACAACCCGGCCAACGTGGCTGCGTCCACGGCCAAGGTCGATATCGACATCAACAGCGTCGACGTGGGCAGCAAGGAATACAACGACGAGCTGAAGAAGAAGGATTGGTTTGACGCTGCCAAGTATCCGAAGGCCACCTTCGTGTCGTCGGCATTCAAGCCGGGCGCCAATGGCAAGGTGGACGTGGTCGGCAAGCTGACCATCAAGGGCGTCACGCAGGACGTGACCGCACCCGTCACCTTCAAGCAGGACGGCGCCACCCAGGTCTTTGAAGGCGCGCTGCCCGTCAAGCGCAATGCATTCAAGATCGGCGATGGCGATTGGAAGGACACCTCGGTCGTCGCCGATGATGTGACGATCAAGTTCCGCGTTGTTATCGCCAAGAAGTAATACACCCCTCAACGTCGCGTTTTTGCTCTCGTTTTCGCCCCCATTACCTGCTGGAGTTCACATGAAACTGCGTACCCTCGTTGCTGCTCTGTCTGCTGTTGCCGCCACCGCCGCGTTTGCTGCACCGGCCACGTACCAACTGGACCCGACTCACACCTACCCGAGCTTTGAAGCCGACCACATGGGCGGCCTGTCGAAGTGGCGCGGCAAGTTCGACAAGTCCAGCGGCTCCGTCACGCTGGACCGCGAAGCCAAGAAAGGCACCATCGACGTGACGGTGCAGACCGACAGCATCGACTTCGGCATGGCCAAGCTGAACGATCACGCCAAGGGCGCTGAAATGTTCGACGTGGCGAAGTACCCGACTGCCACCTTCAAGGGCAACTTCACCAAGTTCAAGGGCGATGTGCCGACAGAAGCCGAAGGCCAGCTCACGCTGCGTGGCGTGACCAAGCCGGTCAAGATGGAAATCGACGCGTTCAAGTGCATGCAGCACCCGATGCTCAAGCGTGAAGTCTGCGGCGCTGACGCCGAGATGAAGTTCAACCGCGACGAGTTCGGCATCGACTACGGCAAGGCCTACGGTTTCAACATGGAAACCAAGCTGAAGATCCAGGTGGAAGGCCTGAAGCAAGACGCCAGCGTCGCGCAGCAATAAGCTGCCACGCGCGGCAAATAAAACGCCCCGGCTCTCAAAGGCCGGGGCGTTTTTATTGGTAATTCCGACCCAAAGAAAAAGCCCCGCGATTGCGGGGCTTTTCTTGTTGCCTGACCGACTGGGGAGGGTACTTAGACCTGCGCGCCGAAGTTCGGATCATCGTTCGGGCCAGTGGCCTTCTTCTCGGACTTGACGAGGTCTTCGCGCTTGACGCCCAGCCACATGCACAGCGCGGCGGCCACGAACACCGACGAGTAGATACCAAACAAGATACCGATGGTCAGCGCCAGAGCGAAGTAGTGCAGCGTCGGGCCGCCGAACACCAGCATCGACAGCACCATCATTTCGGTCGAGCCGTGGGTGATGATGGTCCGCGAGATGGTGCTGGTAATCGCGTGGTCGATCACCTCGTGCGTGTTCATCTTGCGGTACTTGCGGAACGCCTCGCGGATCCGGTCGAAGATCACGACTGACTCGTTCACCGAGTAGCCCAGCACCGCCAGGATACCGGCCAGCACCGACAGCGAGAACTCCCACTGGAAGAACGCGAAGAAGCCCAGGATGATGACCACGTCGTGCAGGTTGGCGATGATGCCCGCCACTGCAAACTTCCACTCGAAGCGGATCGACAGGTAGATGACGATACCGATTACCACGAACAGCAGCGCCAGCAGGCCATCGGTGGCGAGTTCCTTGCCGACCTGCGGGCCGACAAACTCAACGCGCTGCAGCGTGGCGTCGGGGTTGGTGGCGTTCAGAGCCGTCATGACCTGCTGGCTTTGCACGGCCGAGGGGATGGGCTTGCCATCCGGGCCGCTCTTGAGCGGCAGGCGGATCATCACGTCGCGCGAGGTGCCGAAGTTCTGCACCTGGGCGTCGGCATAGCCGAGCTTCTCGACGTCGGCGCGGACCTTCGGCAGATCAGCGGCCTGGGTGTAGGCGACTTCCATCACCGTACCGCCGGTGAACTCCACCGACAGGTGCAGCCCCTTGTGGAACAGGAAGAAGACAGCGGCGATAAACGTAATGAACGACAGCGCGTTGAGGATCAACGCGTGCTTCATGAACGGAATGTCGCGGCGGATGCGGAAAAACTCCATGGTCTGCCCTTTGTGGCAACCGGCCCGAGAGCGTGGGCCGGTGCCGGTTATGCGAGATGTCTGTGGGTGAGGTGCCTTACTGCTTCACCGGCGGCTGTGCGTTGGGGGCGGTATTGCCCGGCTTCCAGATCTGGCCGATCGCCAGGCCTTGCAGCTTCTTGCGGCGGCCGTACCACAGGTTGACCAGGGCGCGGTTGAAGAACACCGCCGAGAACATCGAAGTCAGAATGCCCAGGCAGTGCACCACGGCAAAGCCCTTGACCGGACCGGAGCCGAAGGCGATCAGTGCCAGGCCCGCGATCAGCGTGGTGACGTTCGAGTCCACGATGGTTGCCCACGCACGCTCGAAGCCCGCGGCAATCGCCATCTGGGCTGAGGCGCCGTTGCGCAGCTCCTCGCGGATGCGCTCGTTGATCAGCACGTTGGCGTCAATGGCCATACCCAGTGCCAGCGCGATAGCGGCAATGCCCGGCAGCGTGAGGGTGGCCTGCAGCATCGACAGCACGGCAATCAGCAAGAACACGTTCACGCCCAGCGCCACCACCGAAAACACGCCGAACAGCATGTAGTACAGGACCATGAACACTGACACCGCCAGGAAGCCGTACAACGCCGAGTCGAAGCCCTTGCGGATGTTGTCGGCACCCAGCGACGGGCCGATGGTGCGCTCTTCAATGATCTCCATCGGCGCAGCCAGCGAGCCTGCGCGCAGCAGCAGCGCCAGGTCGGCCGAAGCTTCGGTCGAGCCCATGCCGGTGATCTGGAAGCGCGAGCCCAGTTCGGACTGGATGGTGGCCACCGTCAGCACTTCGCCCTTGCCCTTTTCGAACAGGACGATGCCCATGCGCTTGCCGATGTTGTCACGCGAGACATCGCGCAGCATGCGGCCACCCTGGCCGTCGAGCGTGATGTCGACCGACGCATTGTGGTTCTGGTCGAAGCCTGCCGAGGCGCTGGTGATGCGGTCACCCGTGAAGATCACCTGCTTCTGCAGCAGCACCGGAGCGCCGCGACCTTGCGTGAAGAGCTCGTCGCCCAGGGGCACCGGGTCGCCGGCGCGCGGCACGAGCGGCGCATTCGGGTCGGCCAGGCGGGCTTCGAGCGTGGCGGTACGGCCGATGATGTCCTTGGCCTTGGCGGTGTCCTGCACGCCGGGCAGTTGGACCACGATGCGGTCCGGGCCCTGTTGCTGGATCACCGGTTCGGCCACGCCCAGTTCGTTCACGCGGTTGTGCAGCGTCACGACGTTCTGCTTGACGGCGTTGTCCTGCACTTCCTTCATCGCGGCCGCGGTAAAGGTGCCGGTCAGCGTGGCGCCGTCAGCGGTCTTGTCGACGCTGTAGGCCAGTTCACGGGTGGAATCCGCCAGCACGCCACGGGCGCGGTCGGCGTCGTCGGCGTTGCTGAACTTGATGGTGATGGTGTTGCCGCTGCGATCAATGCCGTTGTGGCGGATGCTCTTGTCGCGCAGTTGCGTGCGGATGTCACCGGCCAGCGAGTCGAGCTTCTTGGTGACCGCGCCGTTCATGTCGACTTGCAGCAGGAAGTGCACGCCGCCACGCAAGTCCAGACCCAGGAACATCGGCAGGGCGTGGATAGAGGTCAGCCAGCGCGGCGAGCCCGACAGCAGGTTCAGCGCGACGATGTAGGTCGGATCGGTCTGGTCGGTGTTCAGGCCGCGGGCCAGGATGTCCTTGGCCTTGAGCTGCGTGTCGGTGTCGGCAAAGCGCACACGCACGCTGGCCGAGGTACCGTTGTTGTCGAAGAACACGCCGTTGGGCTGGATGTTGGCCGCAGCGAGCAGGCTCTCAACCTGCTTCTGGACGTTCAAATCGACCTTGACGGTGGCCTTGCCCGAGGACACCTGCACGGCAGGCGCCTCACCGAAGAAATTCGGCAGCGTATAGAGGAACCCGATGGCAAGCGCCACCAGGATCACAAGGTATTTCCAGAGCGGATAGCGATTCATCTTGCTTGGATGGCGGTGAGGCGGCCCGTCAGCGATGCGGGCGTGGGCGCGGATTCTTAGAATAGGCGCTGCCAGGGGTTCCGGCGCCCGCGTACAACGCTCGGGCGCCGGTCATACCGGATTACAGCGCTTTGAGCGTGCCCTTGGGCAGCACAGTCGTCACGGCGCTCTTCTGGACGGTGATTTCAGTGTTGGCAGCGATTTCAACCACCACGAACTGCTCGGTCACCTTGGCAACCTTGCCCAGGATGCCGCCGGCGGTGACGACTTCGTCGCCCTTGGCCAGGGCTTCGAGCATGGCCTTGGTTTCTTTCTGGCGCTTCATTTGCGGGCGGATCATGATGAACCACAGCACCACAAACATCAGGATGATGGGCAGGAAGCTCATCAGGCCACTGGCGGCGCCGCCCGCCGGGGCGGTTTGTGCGTAAGCGTCGGAAATGAGGAACACGGTCAAAACTCCGTAAATGGGTCGTCAATCGGTCAAAAATTGGACCGAACATTCTACCATTGCCGCCTTGCGGCAAATGGGCGCATGGCCAGTCCTGTCAAGGGGGTGTCAGAGTGCGCCGCGGGCCCGGTCGGCGGCAAAGCGCACCTGGAATGCGGCAAAGCTGTGCGACTCAATGGCGGCGCGCATCTCAGCCATCAGCTCCAGGTAGTAATAGAGGTTGTGGATGGTGTTCAGGCGTGCACCCAGGATTTCGCCCACGCGTTGCAGATGGTGCAGGTAGGCACGCGAGAAATTGCGGCAGGTGTAGCAGCCGCAGGTTTCGTCCAGCGGGCGTGGGTCATTGCGGTGCACCGCATTCTTGATCTTGATGTCGCCAAAGCGGGTGAACAGCCAGCCGTTGCGCGCGTTGCGGGTGGGCATCACGCAGTCGAACATGTCGATGCCGCTAGCGACGCCTGCCACCAGGTCTTCCGGCGTGCCCACGCCCATCAGGTAATGCGGCTTGTTGGCCGGCAGGCGCGGCGCCACGTGCTGCAGCACGCGCATCATGTCTTCCTTCGGCTCACCCACCGACAGGCCGCCGATGGCATAGCCGCCGAAACCCTGGCCGCCTGCATCGGCGTCAATGGCTTGCAGACCCGCCAGCGATTCGTCGCGCAACTGCTCGAACATGCCGCCCTGGACGATGCCGAACAGCGCGTTCGGGTTGTTCTCTCGCGCGAATTCGTTGCGCGAGCGTTGCGCCCAGCGCAGGCTCATGCGCATCGACGCAGCGGCTTCTGCCTCGGTGGCCGGGCGACCATCGATCTGGTACGGCGTGCATTCGTCAAACTGCATGACGATGTCCGAATTCAGCCGGCGCTGGATCTGCATGGAAATCTCGGGCGACAGGAACAGCTTGTCGCCGTTGATGGGCGAGGCGAATGTCACGCCTTCTTCGGTGATTTTGCGCAGATCGCCCAGCGAAAACACCTGAAAACCACCCGAATCGGTCAGGATGGGCTTATCCCAGCCATTGAAGCCGTGCAGGCCTTTGTGCGCATCCATTACTTCCAGCCCTGGGCGCAGCCACAGGTGGAAGGTGTTGCCGAGGATGATCTGCGCGCCGATCTCCTTGAGTTCCGCCGGCGACATCGCCTTGACCGCGCCATAGGTGCCCACCGGCATGAAGATGGGTGTTTCCACGACACCGTGGTTCAGGGTCATGCGGCCGCGTCGGGCAAGGCCATCGGTGGTGAGCAGTTCGTACTTGAGCATGGTCAGGCAGATTGGGTGTCGGCGGGGTTGCGTTCCGCGCGCGTGAGGAACATGGCGTCGCCGTAGCTGAAGAAGCGGTAGCGCTGGGCAATGGCGTGCTGGTAGGCGCCACGGATGGCGTCCATGCCGGCAAATGCCGATACCAGCATCAACAGCGTCGATTTGGGCAGGTGGAAATTGGTCACCAGCGCGTCGACCGCACGGAAACGGTAACCCGGGGTGATGAAGATATCGGTCTCGCCGCTGCCCGCATTGAGCGTGCCGTCGGGCTGGGCTGCGGATTCAAGTGCACGCATCGACGTGGTTCCCACGGCAATCACGCGCCCACCCGCCGCCCGCGTGGCGCGGATGGCCTCGGCCAGTTCGGGCGAGATGGCATACCACTCGCTGTGCATGCGATGCTCGGCGATATTTTCCACGCGCACCGGCTGGAATGTGCCGGCGCCCACGTGCAGTGTCAGGAAGCCACGCTGGATGCCCCTGGCGTCGAGCTCGGCAAACAGCGCATCGTCGAAATGCAGGCCGGCTGTGGGCGCCGCCACCGCACCCGGGTTGCGTGCGTAGACGGTCTGATAGCGCGTCTCGTCAAAGCTGTCCGGATCGTGCTCGATATAGGGCGGCAGCGGCAGGCGGCCGTACTGCTCGATCAGGTCCAGCGCCGGTTGCGGGAAGCGCAGCGTGAAGAACGGTTCGGCGCGCGGGCCCACCGTCACATCAAAGGCATCGGCCAAGCGCAGCGTGGTGCCCTCGACCGGCGACTTGCTGGAGCGGATCTGCGCCAGCACGGTGTGCTCATCCAGCAGGCGCTCGACCAGCACCTCGACCTTGCCGCCGCTGGCCTTGTGGCCAAAGAAGCGGGCCTTGATGACGCGGGTGTCATTGAAGACCAGCAGGTCGCCGGGGCGCAGGTAGTCGACCAGATCGGCAAACTGGCGGTCATCAAAATGCACGCCATCTTTGGCACGGCGCACAGCCAGCAGGCGGCTCGCGGTGCGGTCGGGCAGGGCGGTTTGCGCGATCAACTCGGGCGGCAGATCGAAATCGAAATCGGACAGCGTCAGCATGGATGGGGCGCGGTTGAAGAATCGCGCCAAGTGAAGAGAGCGGCGCCGGTACAATCGGGCGAAACCGCAAAGTTCGCCATTGTAAACGTCCTGTGCCGCCTCGCGCCCGTTCCGCCGCTGATACCGCTCCACTGCCCGACGCTGATACCGCGCCGGCGCCGAAGCCAAAACGTGCGACCCCGGCAGACAAGCCGGCCAAGACCGCGCGCCCGGCCGACAAACTCGCCAAGCTGGGCCTGCACCGCGACGTTGATCTCGTCCTGCATCTGCCGATGCGCTACGAGGACGAAACCACGCTCCTGACCATCGTCGAGGCCACAGCGCGCGCCAACACTGGCTGGGCAGCGCAGGTGGAAGGCACGGTCACGCGCAACGAAGTGGCGTTCCGGCCGCGCCGGCAACTTGTTGTGCACATCGCCGATGATTCGGGCGAACTGGTGTTGCGCTTCCTCAACTTCTACGGCAGCCAGGTCAAGCAGATGGCCGAAGGCGTGCAACTGCGTGTGCGTGGCGAGGTGCGCGGCGGCTTCTTTGGCGCGGAGATGGTGCACCCGACCGTGCGCACCGTGGCGCCCGATGAACCGCTGCCCGATCGTCTGACGCCAGTGTATTCGACCGTGGCGGGCGTGCCGCAGGCGTATCTGCGCAAGGCAATCCTGAATACGCTTGCACGCACGCCGCTGCCGGAAACGGTGCCGAACAGCCTCATTAACGGCCCGCTGGCGCCGCTCAAGCTGATGGCGCCCGCCGAAGCCGTGCGCCTGCTGCACCAGCCCACGCCCGACGTGGATGAGCACAGCTTGGTCGAGCGCACGCACCCGGCGTGGCTGCGCATCAAATTTGATGAGCTGTTGTCGCAGCAGCTCTCGCTCAAGCGGGCACAGGCGGCACGCCGCACACGCAACGCGCCAGTGTTGCGTGCCAGCGGCGAGGGCGGCCTGCTCGCGCGCTTCATGCATGCGCTGCCCTTCAAGTTGACCGGCGCCCAGGCCCGCGTGTGGGAAGAGATCCGCGCCGATCTCGCGCACCCGTATCCGATGCAGCGGTTGCTGCAGGGCGACGTGGGCAGCGGCAAGACCGTCATCGCTGCGTTGGCCGCGTGCCAGGCCATCGACGCCGGCTGGCAGGCCGCGTTGATGGCGCCGACTGAACTGCTGGCCGAGCAGCACTACCGCAAGCTCTCCGCATGGCTTGCGCCGCTGGGTGTCGACATTGTCTGGCTGGCCGGCAGCCTCAAGCGCAAGCAGAAGGACGAGGCAGCCGCACGCGTGGCGGACGGCTCGGCGCAACTTGTGATCGGCACGCACGCGCTGATTCAAGACACGGTGACGTTCGCACGCCTTGGCCTGGCCGTGGTGGATGAACAGCATCGCTTTGGTGTCGCGCAGCGGTTGGCCCTACGTGGTAAATCCGGCGTCAAGGCAAGTCATGGCGACGCACCTGTCGCCGCCAACGCCCAGGTGCCGCACCAGTTGATGATGTCGGCCACGCCCATCCCGCGCACGCTGGCGATGACGTACTACGCCGACCTCGACGTCTCGGCCATCGACGAATTGCCGCCGGGGCGCACGCCAATCGTCACGCGGCTGGTGAACGACGCACGCCGCGACGAGGTGATCGAGCGCATCCATGCCGCCGCGCAAGAGGGGCGACAGGTCTACTGGGTATGCCCGCTGATTGAAGAGAGTGAAGCACTGCAGTTGCAAACGGCGGTGGAGACCTTCGAGACACTCTCTCAAAGCCTTGCTGGTTTGAAGGTGGGCCTGGTGCACGGCC
>NZ_JAELUI010000176.1 GCF_016429285.1 Ralstonia sp. ASV6 | reverse complement strand
AGCTTGCCGATGTGCTGCACGGGCGCAGCCTGCAGGCGGGCGCAGATGGTGTCATAGATTTCAATGCGCGCTTCGCGGTCATCGCCCGCCACGCGCACCTTGATCAGCGTATGGGACGCCAGTGAGCGGTCGATTTCGGCCAGAACGGCCTTGGTCAGGCCCTCCGCACCGATGATGACGACCGGGTTCAACGCATGCGCTTCCGAGCGCAATTCCGATCGCTGGGCAGGGGTGAGGATAAGGGCGGGCATAAATAGAGGCGAGATCGCGCAAAAAGACAAACGGCGCGTATTATCCGCCAAAATCAGTCCTGGCCACCAGGTTTAGGCAGTTTGGCAACCAATTCGATGGCAAAGAACAAATTCAACCAGTCGTGGCTGCACGACCATATCAATGATCCGTACGTAAAGCTGGCGCAGCGCGAGGGCTATCGCGCGCGCGCCGCCTACAAGCTCAAGGAGATCGACGAGCAGGACAAGCTGATCAAGCCCGGTCAGGTCATCGTCGACTTGGGCGCTGCGCCGGGAAGCTGGAGCCAGTACGTGCGCAACAAGTTGGCCGCCTCGCCGCGCGCCAAGGACGGGCGCATTGACGGCGCCATCGTCGCCATCGATATCCTGCCGATGGAAACCATTGCCGACGTCGAGTTCATCCAGGGCGACTTCCGCGAGGAGGCGGTTTTCCGCCAACTCGAAGAAATTGTGCTGAACGCGACCGGCGGCGGCAAAGTGGACCTTGTTTTGTCCGATATGGCCCCCAACCTCTCAGGTGTGGCGTCGGCGGACGCCGCGCGCATGGAGCACATCGCCGAGCTGGCCGTGGAATTTGCCCAGGCGCACCTGAAACCCGAGGGTGCGCTGCTGATCAAATGTTTTCACGGCAGTGGCTATAGTCAGATCGTCGAGATGTTCAAGCGCCATTTCAAGATCGTGGCGCCGCGCAAGCCCAAGGCCTCTCGCGACAAGTCTTCCGAGACGTTCCTACTGGGCCGCCAGCTCAAGCATCCGGGCTGACGGACGTTACTCAGGAAGGGCCCGGTGGCTCTGAGTGGCCGATGGTCTTGCGGGCAATCAACCCGCGGCGGTGTCCGTGCATTACAATGCCAAGCATCCCGTCAAGGCATTTCTAAAGGAGTCTCGCCTTGAATAACAACTGGTTTCAGAAGGCGGCCATCTGGCTGGTGATTGCCTTGGTGCTGTTCACCGTCTTCAAGCAGTTCGACAAGCCTCGCACCCAAGAGGGTGTGACGTACTCGCAATTCATGGATGACGCAAAGGCCGGCAAGGTCAAGCGCGTCGAAGTGCAGGGCCGCACGCTGCTGGTCACGCCCAACGAGGGCAACAAGTATTCCATCATCTCGCCGGGCGACATCTGGATGGTCGGCGACCTGATGAAGTACGGCGTGCAGGTGACTGGCAAGGCAGAAGAAGAGCAGGGTGTGCTTCTTACGGCGCTCTACTATCTTGGCCCGACGCTGCTGATCATCGTGTTCTGGTTCTACATGATGCGACAGATGCAGGGCGGCGGGAAAGGCGGTGCCTTCTCGTTCGGCAAATCTCGAGCGCGGTTGATCGACGAGAACAACAACAGCGTCACGTTTGCTGACGTGGCAGGGTGTGACGAATCGAAGGAGGAGGTCGTCGAGTTGGTCGACTTCCTGAAAGATCCGCAGAAATTCCAGAAGCTGGGTGGTCGCATTCCGCGCGGTGTGTTGCTGGTTGGCCCCCCGGGTACTGGTAAGACGCTGCTGGCGCGTGCCATTGCCGGTGAAGCCAAGGTGCCGTTCTTCAGCATTTCCGGTTCGGACTTCGTTGAAATGTTCGTCGGCGTGGGCGCAGCCCGTGTGCGCGACATGTTCGAGAACGCCAAGAAGCAGGCGCCTTGCATCGTGTTCATCGATGAAATCGACGCGGTTGGCCGCCATCGTGGCGCCGGCATGGGCGGTGGCAATGACGAGCGCGAACAGACCCTGAACCAGATGCTGGTCGAGATGGACGGTTTCGAGGCCAACTCGGGCGTCATCGTCATCGCCGCGACCAACCGTGCTGACGTGCTCGACAAGGCGCTGCTGCGCCCGGGCCGTTTCGACCGCCAGGTCTACGTGGGCCTGCCGGACATCCGCGGCCGCGAGCAGATTCTCAAAGTGCATATGCGCAAGGTGCCGATCGGCAACGACGTGGATGCGTCGGTGCTCGCACGTGGCACGCCGGGCTTCTCGGGCGCAGATTTGGCCAACCTAGTCAACGAAGCTGCGCTGTTTGCCGCCCGCCGTAACAAGCGCGTGGTTGACATGCAAGACTTTGAAGATGCGAAGGACAAGATCTACATGGGGCCGGAGCGCAAGTCGGCCGTGATTCGTGAAGAAGAGCGCAAGGCTACGGCGTACCACGAGTCGGGCCACGCGGTGGTTGCCAAGCTGCTGCCGAAGGCTGATCCGGTGCACAAGGTCACGATCATGCCGCGCGGCTGGGCTGGTGGTCTGACCTGGCAACTGCCGGAGCACGACAAGCATTACGCCTATAAGGACACGATGCTTGAAGAGGTCGCCATTCTTTTCGGCGGTCGCGCAGCAGAAGAGGTGTTCTTGGGTGCGATGAGCACTGGTGCCTCGAACGACTTCGAGCGCGCCACGAAGATGGCCCGCGACATGGTGACGCGCTATGGCATGAGCGACACGCTGGGCACCATGGTCTATGTCGACACCGAGCAGGACGGCTTCTTCGGTCGCATGGCATCGAAGACGGTGTCCGAGGCGACGCAGCAAAAGGTCGATGCGGAAATTCGTCGCATTGTTGACGAGCAGTACGCCCTGGCCAAGGGCCTGCTGGAAGCCAACCGCGACAAGGTGGAAGCCATGACGGCCGCGCTGCTTGAGTGGGAAACCATCGACGCCGATCAGGTCAACGACATCATGGACGGTAAGCCGCCGCGTCCGCCGCGCTATGGTTCGACCGGCGGTGGCAGCACGCCGCCGGGTGGCGGTACGCCCGCCGGTGCGAACCCGGGGAATGTGCCGGCCACGGCATGATGACTGCCTCATAGGTTGTTGCCCCGAGGGCGGAGCAGAAAAGCCGGTGCACGCGCACCGGCTTTTTTGTTAGCGTCTTTTTGGGGACACTTGGCGTAGCATTCTGGCCCTGCGCTGTACTCTGATTCGCATATCTTGTCTGCTTCCATTCCCGCTACGACGCACTTCCAGTGCGGACGTTTTCGCTACGCACGTGATCGGCGCCCGCTGGTCATGGGCATTCTCAACGTCACACCCGATTCGTTTTCCGACGGCGGTCAGCATGCCACCCGCGATACGGCGTTGCTCCATGCTGAACAACTGATCGCCGAGGGCGTCGACATGATCGACATCGGTGGCGAATCGAGCCGGCCGGGGGCTGCGCCGCTTGGCTTGCAGGAAGAGCTGGACCGTGTGATGCCGATCGTCGAGGCGCTGCGCGACTGCGGCAAACCGCTGTCTATCGACACCTACAAGCCTGAGGTGATGCGCGCCACGCTGGAGGGCGGCGCCGATCTCATCAACGACATCTGGGGTTTTCGCCGCCCTGGGGCGATTGAGGCGGTGGCCAAGGGCAACGCCGGCCTGTGCGTGATGCATATGCAGCGTGATCCAGAAACGATGCAGGAGTCACCCAGCTATACGGATCTGATGGGCGAAGTGACGGCCTTCCTGCGCAGACAGACCGAAGCGTTGCTGGCTGCCGGTGTGGCCGCCGAGCGCATTTCGCTCGATCCGGGATTTGGTTTTGGTAAAACGCCGGATCACAATCTCACCATGCTCAATCGCTTGGCGCAGTTCGAACAGATCGGTTTGCCATTGTTGGCGGGTCTGTCGCGCAAATCGACGTTGGGTGCAGTGCTGGGTGGCAAACCGCCAGCCGAGCGCATCACCGCCAGTGTGGCAGCGGCGCTGCTGGCAGCGGAGCGCGGCGCTTTCATCGTGCGTGTGCACGACGTGCGGCCGACCGTGGAAGCGCTTCAGGTCTGGTGGGCGATGCGTCACGAGCGGGTTGATCCACCGCTCGCGTGATGGTCGTGCGGTTGGGGTCAAGCGAACAGACGATTGCCCGGCCGCGGCCGGCACTTTACAAACAATAAAGAAACTACTGCAGGAGAGATTCCTCATGTCCAGGAAGTATTTCGGCACTGATGGCATTCGCGGGCGCGTGGGCGAGGCCCCGATCACACCCGATTTTGTGCTGCGTCTTGGCTATGCCGCTGGGCGCGTGTTGGCACACGGCGCCGAGTCGCACGGCCACGGCCGGCCTACCGTGCTGATCGGCAAGGACACGCGCTTGTCGGGCTACATGCTGGAAGCGGCACTGGAAGCCGGCTTCACGGCTGCCGGTGTGGACGTGCTGATGAGCGGCCCGCTGCCGACGCCTGGCGTGGCTTATTTGACGCGCGCACTGCGCCTGTCGGCGGGCGTGGTAATTTCAGCATCACACAATCCTTACTACGACAACGGCATCAAGTTTTTCTCGGCCAGCGGCGACAAGCTCCCGGACGAGACCGAACTGCAGATCGAAGCCGAACTGGAAAAGCCGATGGAGTACGCGGCGTCGGATGCGTTGGGTCGGGCCCGCCGCATTGAGGATGCCGCTGGTCGCTACATTGAGTTCTGCAAGAGCACGTTCCCGAACGACCTGAACCTGTTCGGCATGAAGGTCGTGCTGGATAGCGCGCATGGCGCGGCGTACCACATCGCTCCGCACGTCTTCCACGAGTTGGGTGCGGACGTGGTATCGATCGGCAACCAGCCGAACGGTCGCAACATCAACGACGGCTATGGCGCGACGGCGCCCGGCAAGCTCGTCGAAGCGACGCGCGAACACGGCGCCGACATCGGTCTGGCCTTCGATGGCGATGCCGACCGCCTGCAGGTGGTCGACCGCAACGGCCGCCTGTATAACGGCGATGAGCTGCTCTACGTGATGGTGCAGGCACGTCGCGCTGCTGGGCAGGCCGTGCCGGGCGCTGTGGGCACGCTCATGACCAACCTGGCGGTGGAGTTAGCGCTCAAGGCGCAGGGCGTCGAGTTTGTGCGCGCCAAGGTCGGTGACCGCTATGTGCTGGAAGAACTGAAGAAGAACGGCTGGCTGCTGGGCGGTGAAGGTTCGGGCCATTTGCTGTGTCTGGACAAGCACAGCACGGGCGACGGCATCATCTCGGCGTTGCAGGTACTTGCGGCATTGCGCCGCAGTGGCCAAACGCTCGACGAGATGCTGAACGGTGTGCGCCTGTTCCCGCAAAAGCTGATCAACGTGCGCGTTCAGAAGGGTTTCGACTGGAAGTCGCACGCTGGCTTGCAGGCTGCGCTCAAGACGAGCGAGGCGGAGCTCAACGGCAAGGGGCGTGTGCTGATCCGCCCGTCCGGCACCGAACCTGTGGTTCGGGTGATGGTTGAGGCACAGGATGCCGACCTTGCCACGCAGCACGCAGAGCGCTTGGCGGCAACGTTCCAGTGAATTGACGGACGAACGCTGCAGAAGTAATTAAAAAGCGGCCTTGGCGCCGCTTTTTTTATGGCTTAAGGGCGACTTTCGTGTGCCTTAAGCCGGCTCTGAGAAGTTTTTGTGTTGTCACAGAAGTGTCATGTGAGCGACCTAAAGTTCGGGTGTCAAAAATCTGTCATCGCTCAACCGCTCCTCTGGAGGACACATGAAACTGGTCAAAACCGCGATTGCGGGCGTGGCTGCGCTGGCTTTCGCTGGTGCCGCATTTGCTGTTGACATCACTGGCGCTGGCGCAACGTTCCCGGCACCCGTCTACAACAAGTGGGCAGCTGACTACAATAAGGCGACCCAGGCCAAGGTGAATTACCAAGGTATCGGTTCGTCGGGTGGCATCAAGCAGATTACCGCCAAGACCGTCGACTTCGGCGCATCGGACATGCCGCTGAAGGACGAAGAGCTGAACAAGGATGGTCTGATCCAGTTCCCGACCGTGATCGGCGGCGTGGTGCCGGTGATCAACCTGAAGGATTCCAAAGGCCAGGCCATTAGCGGGCTGACCCTGAACGGCCAAGTGCTGGGCGACATCTATCTGGGCAAGATCAAGAAGTGGAATGATCCGGCCATCGCCAAGCTGAACCCGAAGGCCCCGCTGCCGGACCAGGACATCCTGGTGGTGCGCCGTGCTGACGGTTCGGGCACCTCGTTCATCTTCACGAACTACCTGTCGAAGGTGAATGCCGAGTGGAAGGGCAAGGTTGGCGAAGGCACGACCGTGAACTGGCCGATCGGTACGGGCGGCAAGGGCAACGAAGGCGTGGCCGCTTTCGTGCAGCGTCTGAGTGGCGCAATCGGCTACGTTGAGTACGCCTACGCCAAGCAGAACAAGATGACCCACGTGAATCTGCAAAACAAGTCGGGCGCCGTGGTGCAACCGACGGCTGACGCCTTCAAGGCGGCTGCTGCCGGTGCTGAGTGGAGCAAGACGTACTACCAGATCCTGACGGACGAGCCGGGCAAGGACGCATGGCCGATCGCTGGTGCAACGTTCATCCTGCTGCACAAGACCCAGGCCAAGCCGGAACAAGGCGCAGAAGTCATGAAGTTCTTCGACTGGGCCTACAAGGGTGGCGATGATGCCGCCAAGGGTCTGGACTACGTGCCGCTGCCGGATGCTGTGAAGAACCAGATCCGCGCGACGTGGAAGTCGAACGTGAAGGACGCGTCGGGCAAGGCGATCTATAACTGATCGTTGTCCGCTGCATGCGTGCAGTACATAAGTGCAGCACAAGGTGCGGGCGGGCGGTGCAGATCGGCCGCCCGCGCCATTTCAACAGCTTCTCTCACGGCTGACCGGTTTCCCTCATGGCCACGCTCTCTGATTCTTCTGGCGCTTCCCGCATGCGCGCACCAAGCCGCACTGGCGACCTGGTGTTTGGCGGTCTGACCCGCCTTGCCGCAATCGTTACGCTGCTGCTGCTGGGCGGCATCATCGTTTCGCTGATCATCAGCTCCTGGCCCTCGATCAAGCAATTCGGCCTGTCGTTCCTGGTGAATTCGGAGTGGGATCCCCCCTCGGACATCTACGGCGCGCTGGTGCCGGTCTACGGCACGCTGGTCACGTCGCTGATCGCGCTCATCATTGCCGTGCCCGTGAGCTTTGGCATTGCCCTGTTTCTGACCGAGCTGTCGCCAGCCTGGCTGCGCCGACCGCTGGGTACCGCCATCGAGCTGCTCGCCGCTGTGCCTTCCATCGTCTACGGCATGTGGGGTCTGCTCGTGTTTGCGCCGATCTTCGGCGAGTATTTTCAAAAACCGCTGGCCGCGACTGTCGGCAAGATCCCGGTCATCGGGGCGCTGTTCCAGGGCGCACCGATCGGTATCGGCCTGCTGTGCGCGGGGGTGATTCTGGCCATCATGATCATCCCTTACATCTCGGCGGTGATGCGCGACGTGTTCGAGATCACGCCGACGCTGCTCAAGGAATCCGCCTACGGCGTGGGCTGCACGACGTGGGAAGTCATGTGGAACGTGGTGCTGCCGTACACCAAGGCTGGTGTGATCGGCGGTGTGATGCTGGGTCTGGGTCGCGCGCTGGGCGAGACCATGGCGGTGACGTTCGTGATCGGCAACACCAACCTGCTGTCTGACGCGTCGCTGTTCTCGCCGGGCAACAGCATTACCTCGGCTCTGGCCAATGAGTTTGCGGAAGCGGGCCAAGGCCTGCACACCGCCGCGCTGATGGAGTTGGGCTTGATCCTGTTCGTCATTACGTTCATCGTGCTGGCGGCGTCCAAGCTGCTTCTGCTGCGCTTGCAGAAGAGCGAGGGCAAGAAGTGAACCAAAACGATCTGCCCGACGCCATGAGACCCAACACCATGCGTACGCCATCCATTCCTGCCGTCCGCGCCGACTCTGAGAAGATCAAAGCGCGCCTGCAGGCCCGCCGCCGCAACATCAACGGTATTGCGCTGGCACTTTCACTTGCTGCCATGGGCTTTGGCCTGTTGTGGCTGGCGTGGATTCTGTGGACCACGCTGTCGCTGGGTGTGGGCGGCCTGTCGCTGTCACTCTTCACGGAGATGACGCCGCCGCCCAACACGCCGGGCGGCGGACTGGCCAACGCCATCGCCGGTTCGTTCATGCTGGTCGGTATGGCCACGCTGATCGGCACGCCGCTTGGCATTCTGGCGGGTATCTACCTGGCGGAGTACGGCAAGACGTCGATGCTGGCCAGCGCCACGCGTTTCATCAATGACATCCTGCTGTCGGCACCGTCCATCGTGATCGGTTTGTTTGTGTATGCCGTTGTGGTGGCGCGCGTGCAGCACTTCTCGGGGATTGCCGGTGTGCTTGCGCTGGCGCTGCTGCAGATCCCGATCGTGGTGCGCACCACCGAGAACATGCTGAACCTGGTGCCCAACGCGATGCGTGAGGCTGCCATGGCGCTCGGTACGCCCAAGTGGAAGATGATTCTGTCGATCACCCTCAAGGCATCGTATGCCGGCGTGATTACCGGGGTGCTGCTGGCCGTGGCCCGCATTGCCGGCGAGACTGCGCCGCTGCTCTTCACCGCGCTGAACAATCAGTTCTGGAGCCTGGATCTGAATCAGCCGATGGCGACCATGCCGGTGGTGATCTTCAAGTTTGCAATGAGCCCGTTCCCCGAGTGGCAGCAATTGGCCTGGGCCGGGGTGTTCCTGATTACGCTGGGTGTGCTGGGGCTGAACGTCCTCGCGCGTGCCTTGTTCACCAAGAAATGACCATGACTGCTACGTCCCTCGAAGTGCGCACGCAAAGCCCCAAGATCGATGTGCGTGACCTGAACTTCTACTACGGTAAGTTCCACGCGCTCAAGAACATCTCGCTGCAGATTCCCGAGAAGCAGGTGACGGCGTTCATCGGCCCGTCGGGTTGTGGCAAGTCGACGCTGCTGCGTACGTTCAACAAGATGTACGCCCTGTACCCCGAGCAGCGCGCCGAAGGTGCGATCAACATGGACGGCGAAAACCTGCTTACGTCGAAGACGGACATCGCTCTGCTGCGCGCCAAGGTGGGCATGGTGTTCCAGAAGCCGACGCCGTTCCCGATGTCGATCTACGACAACATCGCTTTTGGCGTGAAGCTGTTCGAGCGCCTGTCGCGCTCTGAAATGGATGACCGCGTGGAATGGGCGCTGACCAAGGCCGCGCTGTGGAGCGAAGTCAAGGACAAGCTCAACCAGTCGGGCTACGGCCTGTCGGGCGGCCAGCAACAGCGTCTGTGCATCGCACGCGGCATCGCCATCCGTCCGGAAGTGCTGCTG
>NZ_JAELUI010000175.1 GCF_016429285.1 Ralstonia sp. ASV6 | reverse complement strand
GTCGCTCTGGAGTACTTCGAGCTGCTTCTTCTCGACCACGCTCATGCGCTGCGCGCTCAGGCGGCAGCACAGGGCTTCGAGCTCGCACATGGCTTCGAGCATATCGGCCAACTCTTCGATGCTGAACTGTGCCACCACCACGCCCTTGCGCGGCGTGAGCTCGACCAGCCCGCGGACGGCCAACTCGCGCAGGGCCTCGCGGATGGGCGTGCGCGAGGCGTTGAAGCGCTCGGCCAGCGCCGCTTCTTCGAGCTTCTGGCCCGGCTCAAGCGTGCCGTCGATGATCTCGTCGCACAGCAGTCGATAGATTTTGGAAGAGAGCGTCGTCATCGTGTCAGCGGTGGGGTTGGGCGCAACGGCGGTCTACACAGACGTGCGTCGCATTATGCGCCAGCCGCCCCCCAGGGCAACCCGATGCGATGCGTCGCACGCGATTTCGGTAGGTCCGGCTTGCCTTGGGAGAGCCCACGGGCCGCCGGTTTTTCTGGAATGGGAGTATACGCTAGTTACTTGTTGAATACATAGATTGGTATATGTATACAAAACAAATTCACTCATCACGACAGTGGGGACACAAGTGATCAGGTTCGGGATTGCAAGCTATGAATTGAATGGCCGCGTGGCGGCGGGTTTGAGCGTGGGCGACGCGCTCTACGATGCGCAGACCGTGCTGAAGCAGGCGACGGGCGATGCGGCACCGGTGGATGTCGACGCCCTGGTCCGGGGTTGGGACCAGAACGGTGCGGCCGCCGTGCAGCAGTTCGAGGCCGCGGCGCGAGCCGTTGCTGACGGCTCCATCGACGCCAAGCCGCTCACCGGCTACCGGCTGCGCGTGCCGTTCACGCCCCGCCGCATCTTTGCCGCGGCCTCCAACTACTACGAGCACGCCCGCGAGATGGGCACCGAACTGGCCCCGCGTGAGGAAAGCACGCCCTACATGTTCATGAAGGCCGAGACCAGCGTGGTGCCGACGCTGGCCGAAGTGCGCATCCCGCCGCAAGCGGAGCGCGTGGACTGGGAGGTGGAGCTGGCCGTGGTGATTGGCAAGCCGGGCCGCCATATCGCCATTGAAGACGCGTTGGACTATGTGGCCGGCTACACCGTGCTGAATGATGTGAGCGCGCGTGACCTTAACCGCAGGACGGACTATCCGTTCAAACACGACTGGTTTCGTGGCAAGAGTTTCGATACCTTCGGGCCTCTGGGGCCGTGGTTGGTGCCCCGTGCGTGCATTGCCGAGCCGCAGAACCTGCGCATGATGCTGACGGTGAACGGCGAGACCATGCAGGACGGCAACACGTCGGAGATGATCTTCAGCGTGGCTGAGCAGATTCACTATCTGTCGTCGATCCTGACGCTGCAGCCGGGCGACGTGATTGCGACGGGCACGCCGACGGGGGTCGGCATGGGCCGGGGCATCTACCTGAAGCCGGGCGACGTGATGGTGGCGTCCATCGAGGGCATCGGCTCGATCGAGAATCCGCTGGTGCAGGGGTGACACACGTGTGGTCCGGCCAGACCACATCTTGACGGGAGAAGACATGCTGGAGCGGATGAGTGCCTTGTTGCGCGGACTGGTGTTCGCGGCGGGGCTGGGGGCAGGGCTGGCGTCGGCTGCGCATGCGGCTGACACCGTACGCGTCAATCTGGCGTGGCTGCCGCAAGGCAGCACGGGCGGCATCCTGCTCGCTCAGGCCAAGGGCTACTACAAAGAGGCTGGCCTGGACGTGACGGTCATGCGCGGCTACGGCGGCCAGCGTACGGTCAACGAGGTCGATGCCGGGCTCTTCGAGTTCGGCTACGGTGACCCGGTGAGCGTGGCTCTGAACCGTGCCCACGGTGGCCACACGGTGATGGTGGGCGCGATCAACACGCGCTGGCCGGGGGCCATGTGCTACGTGGAGCGGCCCGGCTTCAAAGTGACCTCGCTCAAGGACCTGGCAGGCATGACGTTGGGCGGGGGTGGTGCGTCTGCGGTGCAGAACATCGTGCCGGTGTGGCTCAAGCAGAACGGCATGGCGCCCGACGCCATCAAGCTGGTGCGGCTGGACCCGGCGGTCATCAACACCGCGCTGCTGCAAAAGCGCATCGACCTGTCCGAATGCTGGGAGGGCGCCAGCCTGCCGGTGCAGCAGGCATTTGCACAGCGCGCTGGGCAGAAGCTGGGCAAGGTGTTCTACCGTGATTTTGGCCTCGACATGATGGGTAGCGGCATCGTCACCACCGACCGCTACATCGCGGAGCATCCGGATGTCGTCAAGCGTTTTGTCGAGGCCACGTACCGCGGCTACGCCTTCATGCGTGACCAGCCCAAGGCCGCTGCAGATGCAATTGTTGCGCAGCAGCCGCTGCTCGATCGGGCCATCCTGCAGCAGCAGATTGCGGAAACCAACAACCTGATCTCGGACGAGCCGGACAAGCACAAGATCGGCTGGCTGCGCCCAGAACGCATCAATGGGACGGTTGATTTCCTGTCGCGTGCGTTTGATCTGGGCGGCAAGGTCAAGCCTGCCGACCTGTACACCAACCGCTTCGTTGAATGAGCGTCGATTGAATTTGGGGCTACGGCCCAACCCGCCCGCCACGTACGGGCACATTGGAGTGAGACAAATGAACAGCTTGCGTCCCAAGCGGCTTGGACACATGGTTTTGATGGTGCGGGACATCCAGCGCTCGGCCAAGTTCTACACCGAAGTCCTGGGGCTGAAGGTGTCGGACTGGATTGGCGACCAGATGGTCTTCCTGCGCGCCGGCACCGACCACCATGACCTGGCGCTGTCCCAGTTGCCGAAAGATTCGCCCGACTTCAACGACCTGCCGCGCTACTCGCGCCCGGGGCTGGAGCACTTTTCCTACCTGATCGACAGCGTTGAAGAGATGGAACGCTCGGTGAAGGTGTTGCAGGAGCACGGCGTGGAGATTGTGCGCGGCATCGGTCGCCACGGTCCGGGCGACAACTACTTCCTCGTCTTCAAGGACCCGGACGGCAACAATGTCGAGGTCTACTGCAACATGGAGCAGATTGGCGAGCGCGACCCGCGCGAAGCCCAGGTCTGGGAGCGCAACATCGAGTCGTTCGACCAGTACCGCTTCGAGCGCTTTGTCGTGCCGCCGCCGCCGCACCTCGTGGCGCAGAAGTCCGGTGGAGCGGCACCCAAGGCGGAGCCCGCCGACAAAGAGAAGCCCGGAGACAAGTCATGAAGCGCGTGCTTGAAACCGTCGCGTTCTGGATTGTCGTCGGGCTGGCGTGGGAACTCGGCGTGCGATGGACGCATGCACCGGAATACGTATGGCCGTCACTGTCGTCCGTGTTCGCTGCCGGCTGGGAAATGCGGGCTCAGTTGCTGAGCGATACCGTCACCACCGCAGGGGAGGTCTTTGCCGGCTTCATGCTGGCACTGGTGAGCGGGCTGGCGCTGGGGCTGCTGGCCAGCACCTCCGCCATCGCCCGTCGCACGCTGTTCCCGCTAGTGACGGCTCTGCAGAGCATGCCGAAGATCGCGCTGGCGCCGCTGCTGATCGTCTGGTTCGGCTACGGCTTTGCCTCCAAGCTGGCGGCTGCGGTGCTGTTTGCGTTCTTCCCGATCGTCGTCGCCACCATGGGTGGTTTGGCAGGCGTGCCGCAGAACCTGGATGAGCACTTTCGCGCGCTGGGTGCATCGGCCTCACGCACGTTCTGGCACCTGCGTCTTCCTGCTGCGATGCCTGCGCTCATGGATGGCCTGAAAATTGCCATGCCGCTTGCGGTGATCGGCGCGATCGTGGGTGAGTTCATCGGCTCGGAATCGGGGCTTGGGCATCTGATCGTGTTCGCAACGTCGAACGCGCAAACGCCGCTGTGCTTTGCGGCCATCCTGATGGTGACGGCGCTGGCCATGGTGTTCTACGCTGCCGTCGATTGGGTCTCGCGTGCTGTCTGGTGGAGAGGAGTCACGGTCTGATGGCAATCGTCAATCTGTCGCGCGTTGTACCGCGCGAAACCGCAGTGCTCGCCGCTGCCAACCCTGCACCGCAGAGCATGGCGTCGAGCGTGATGATCGATGTCGACAACGTCGGCAAGCGCTTTGCCGCGCGTGGGGGTGCCGCGGCGTTCAATGCCCTCGAAGACGTCTCCATGCAGGTGCGGCAACGTGAGTTCGTCTCCATCCTGGGGCCGAGCGGCTGCGGCAAGAGCACGCTGCTGCGCATGGTGTCGGGACTCGTGCCGTGCGATGCCGGTGAGATCCGTGTCGATGGCCGGTCGATCAGCGCGCCGGTCCCCGAGATCGGTGTGGTCTTCCAGACCAGCAACATGCTGCCGTGGCTCACGGTGGGCGACAACATCCGGCTGGGCGCCAAGCTGCGCAACCTGCCGAGCGTGAAGACCGAGGCGCGCCTGCCGGGCCTCCTGGAAACGCTCGGCCTCACGCAGTTTGTGGATCGCTACCCGCACGAGTTGTCGGGCGGCATGCGCCAGCGCGCCGCCATCGGCCAGATCCTGCTGCTGGAGCCACGCGTGATGCTGATGGACGAGCCCTTCGGCGCGCTCGATGCCCTGACGCGCGACAAGCTCAACGTCGAGCTGCTGCGCATCTGGCAGCAGAGCACGCTGACGGTGCTGCTGGTCACACACAGCATCCACGAGGCGGTGTTCCTGTCGGACCGCGTGCTGGTCATGTCGCCACGGCCCGGCCGCGTGCAGCACGACGTGAAGATCGACCTGCCGCGCCCCCGCCAGCCGGACGAGATCAAGCGCAACCCGCGCTACGCGGAGTACGTGTCGGAGTTGTCCAGCATGATGGGGGTGTTCTGACCGGATTGTGGGTTCTGCTCGGGGCGGGCGGCTGCTACGATCGTGCATCGCCCGCCCTCAAAGCAAACTGACATGCAAGCCAATCCGCTCAGCGAGATCTCCCTGATCCGCCGGCTGAAACTGAATCAACTGATGATTTTCGAGCGCGTGCTGGAAACGCGCTCGGTCGTCCGCGCCGCCAACGAGATGCGCTTGACCCAGCCCGCGGTGACCAAGGTCATCCACGAGCTGGAGTCCTGCTTTGACGGCGCGCTGTTCTCGCGCTCCAACCGCGGGGTTGTGCCAACGGAGCTGGGGCTGATGCTGGGCCGCCGCGTGAAGTCGCTCATGGCCGAGCTGCGCTACATGACCGACGAATTGAACGACTTCCGGCTCGGCACCAGCGGGCATGTGATTGTCGGCACGTTGATCTCGGCATCCGCACGGCTGCTGCCGCGTGCCATCGCCATGCTCAAGGCGCGCACGCCCAATGTGCTCGTCACCGTGCGCGAGGGCACCACGGCCCATCTGTTCCCGGCTCTGGCGACGGGCGACCTGGATATCGTGGTCGGCCGCCTGCCCGAACGGGAGCTGCCGATCGCCAGCGCGTTTCCGCTCACGCACGAAGTGCTGTTTGATGAATCGCTGTGCGCGGTGGTAGGCAAGGGCTATGGCCCGTTGCCTGAACGTGTGGCGCATCTGTCGGAGTTGGCCGACTCGCCATGGATTTTGCCGACGCCGGATTCGCCCGCGCGCCTGGCGGCGGAGCATCTGTTCCGCTCGGCCGGGTTGCCGTTGCCGATCGATATTGTCGAGTCGCTCTCGCTGCTGACCAACATCGGCCTGCTGTTGGAGACTCCCCGCATTGCGCTGATGCCGCGCGTGGCCGCCCGGCAATTTACCGATGCCGGCCTGTTGCGCATTCTTGATCTGCCGGAAACAGCCGCATTCGGCACCGTCGGGTTCTCGCTGCGTTCGCACAAGGAGCAGAGCGCGGCGTGCCGGGTATTTATCGAATGCCTGCGAGAAGCCGCACAAGCCACCGCGCCCGATACCACCGCGTAGCCAGAAAACCCAAGCTGGGCAAGGCTTGCGCTGGTATTCCGGTTTGGGATACTTAGCGCCGAATGTTTCATTGTTCTTCTCTGCCGCGCGTCCCTAGACTCCTGCCAACACTTCAACAAGAGCAGGAGACGTTGTGAACCAGGAACCGGCTGACACCGCGCACGCACCGCGGCTTTTACGGCACTACATCAACGGTGAATTCGTGGCGAGCGCCACCACGTTTGCCGATGTCAGCCCAGTCGACGGCACGCTGGTCGCCCAGGTGTGCGAGGCCGATGCGGCTGCCGTTGACCAGGCCGTGCGTGCCGCACGTGCCGCACAACTCGCAGGCTGGCGTGACACGACACCAGCCCAGCGCGCCGACTGGCTGCACCGCATTGCCGACGGCATCCAGGCGCGGTTTGACGAATTCGTCGCCGCCGAAGTGGCCGATACCGGCCGCCCCCTCACGCAGGCCCGGACGCTGGACGTGGCACGCGGCATCGCCAACTTCCGCACCTTTGCCGACCTGATCCGCACGGCCAACAGTGAATTCTTCGAAACACACACGCCGGACGGCAGCGAGTACATCAACTACGTGCGCCGCAAGCCGCTGGGCGTGATCGGCATCATCTCGCCGTGGAACCTGCCGCTGCTGCTTTTCACGTGGAAGGTGGCGCCGGCGCTGGCCATGGGCAACTGCGTGGTCGCCAAGCCTTCAGAAGAGACACCGGCTTCGGCCACGCTGCTGGCCGAGGTGATGCACGACGTGGGCCTGCCGCCGGGTGTGTTCAACCTGATCCACGGCCACGGGCCGAATGCGGCTGGGGAGTTCCTTACGCGCCATCCGGATATCAGCGCCATCACCTTCACGGGCGAATCGCGCACCGGCAGCACGATCATGAAAACCGTGGCCGACGGCGTGAAGGAGATCTCGTTCGAACTGGGCGGCAAGAATGCGGCGGTGGTGTTTGCCGATGCGGATTTCGATGCGGCGGTGGAAGGCGTCGTTAAATCCAGCTTCACCAACGCCGGGCAGGTGTGCCTGTGCAGCGAACGCGTGTATGTCGAACGGCCGATCTTCGATCGCTTCGTCGCGGCCCTGAAGGCCCGTACCGAAATGCTGTGCGTCGGTGCGCCGGACGATCCGGCCACGACCATGGGCCCGCTGATCTCGCGCGGCCACCGGGAGAAGGTGTTGTCGTATTTCCGCCTGGCGGTGGAAGAGGGCGCAACGGTCGTCACCGGTGGCGGTGTGCCGCAGTTTGGCGATGCACGCGACGAAGGCGCCTTTGTGCAGCCAACCATCTGGACCGGCCTGCCGGATACCGCGCGCTGCGTGACCGAGGAGATCTTTGGCCCGGTGTGCCACATCGCTCCGTTTGATACCGAGGATGAAGTGATCCACCGCGTGAACGATAGCGCGTACGGCCTGGCCGCCAGTATCTGGACGACCCAGCTCGCGCGCGGCCACCGCGTTGCCAAACAGATCGAGACGGGCATCGTGTGGATCAACGCCTGGTTTGTGCGCGACCTGCGGACGCCGTTTGGTGGCGCCAAGCTGTCCGGCATCGGCCGAGAAGGTGGACGGCACTCGCTGGACTTCTACTCCGAACTGACCAACGTCTGCGTGAGGGTCGCATGAGCACCATCGATATGAATGCGGCCATCGCACTGGCGCATCAACTGTGGCAGGCCGAGCAGGAACGCGCACCGCGAGCTCCGGTGCGTGACGCCATTGCTGCTCTCGGTGGCGATCCGCTGGAGGCGGCGTATGCCGTGCAGCGCGTCAACACGGAGCGCAAGCTGGCCAGCGGCCGCCGTCTGGTGGGCCGCAAGATCGGCCTGACCTCGAAGGCAGTGCAGGCGCAACTGGGCGTCGATCAGCCAGACTTCGGCATGCTATTTGACGACATGGCGATTGCCGACGGCGAAGAGATTGCCCTGTCGCGCACGCTGCAGCCGAAGGTGGAAGCCGAGATCGCACTCGTTCTGGAACACGACTTGCCGCACGAGCGCCACACCATTGCCGACCTGATTCGCGCCACCGCCTATGCGCTTCCCGCCATCGAGATCGTCGGCAGCCGCATCGCCAACTGGGACATCCGCCTGACCGACACGGTGGCCGACAACGCGTCCAGCGGCCTGTTCGTGCTGGGCAACCGGCCGGTCAAGCTCGACGCGTTCGATGCCATCCAGTGCGGCATGGTGATGGAGCGTCGTGGCGATCAGGTGAGCGTAGGCGCCGGGGCGGCGTGCCTGGGCAACCCGCTGCATGCTGCGCTTTGGCTGGCCAACACCATGACCCGCGTGAACGCGCCACTCAAGGCCGGCGACATCGTGTTGACCGGCGCGCTCGGGCCGATGGTCGGCGTGGCGCCGGGCGATGTCTTTACCGCGCATATCGAAGGCCTCGGCAGCGTGAGCGCCTGTTTCTCCACCCAACCGGATTCCGCACAATGAAGGGCAACCACAAGCAAGCCGTCGCCATCATCGGCTCCGGCAACATCGGCACCGATCTGATGATCAAGGTGCTGCGTAACGCCCTGCATCTGGAGATGGGCGCGATGGTCGGCATCGACCCCAGCTCCGACGGGCTGGCGCGCGCCGCGCGGCTGGGTGTACCCACCACGGCCAAGGGCATCCAAGGGCTGGTCGAGATGCCCAATTTCGGTGACATCCGTATCGCGTTCGACGCCACTTCCGCCGGCGCACACGCACATCACGCAGAGGTGCTGCGCCAGCATGGCGTGCAGGTGATCGACCTGACGCCGGCTGCTATCGGCCCTTTCGTGGTGCCGGTCGTCAACCTGTTTGAGCATCTGGAAGCGCCCAACGTGAACATGGTGACCTGCGGCGGCCAGGCGACGATTCCCATCGTGCACGCGGTCTCGCGCGTGGCGCCCGTGCACTACGCAGAGATCGTCGCCTCCATCGCCAGCCGTTCCGCTGGGCCGGGCACCCGCGCCAACATCGATGAGTTCACGGAGACCACCTCCAAGGCCATCGAGATGGTGGGTGGCGCTGCACGCGGCAAGGCCATCATCGTGCTGAACCCGGCCGAGCCGCCGCTGATGATGCGCGACACCGTCTACTGCCTGACCGATGCGGACGCCGATACGACCGCCATCGAAGACTCGGTCGAAGCTATGGTGGCCGCCGTTGCCAGCTACGTGCCGGGCTACCGCCTCAAGCAAGCGGTGCAGTTTGACCGCTACACCGCGGACAGTCCGCTCGCGCTGCACGCGAACGACCGTCGCGCGGGGCTGAAAGTGAGCGTCTTCCTGGAAGTGGAGGGCGCCGCGCACTACCTGCCGTCGTACGCAGGCAACCTGGACATCATGACCTCGGCAGCGCTAGCCGCCGCCGAGCAGATCGCGGCAAGCCGCGCGGTCGCCTGAAGAGAGATCGGCCATGACCAACAACACCAAGAAGATCTACGTCTCGGACGTGACGCTGCGTGACGGCATGCACGCGATTCGCCATCAGTACTCGCTGGAGCACGCGGTTGCCATTGCCCGCGCGCTGGATGATGCGGGTGTCGACAGCATTGAAGTTGCGCACGGCGACGGGCTGTCGGGTTCGAGCTTTAACTACGGTTTTGGCGCGCATACCGATCTGGAATGGATTGCCGCCG
>NZ_JAELUI010000174.1 GCF_016429285.1 Ralstonia sp. ASV6 | reverse complement strand
GCTCAAGCGGCAGGTTCTCGGGCATGCCGCGATAGTGCGACCACGTGAGCTTGGCCAGCAACCCGTCGGTGCCGATCGGCTGCGCCCAGGTGGCGGAGTAGAACGTTTCGTGATCCGGTCCGCGCGGTTGCAGCGTCGACACCGTGATCTGTTCGCCCAGCGGTGTCACGCTGTTGAGCGTGCCCGTGATGACGGCGCGCACACCGGGTGAGCGGTATTCAACGCCGGTGCCAATGGTGTATGGCTGGCGCTTGACGTTGAGCACCAGCTCGCTCGCACCATCGGTGGTGGTGGGCGGTTGCACGGTCGCGGTGATTTGCACGCCGGGCTGCAAAGCCAGCACGCCGGTCACGCGCTCGAAGGTTTCGCGGCGCAGCGGCTTCTCATCCATCATGCGTTGCGATATCTCGCGCAACCGACCCTCCAGCGGCCCGGGCGTACCTTCAATGCGCATGCGTGCGACGTAGCCCTCCACCACGGTGATGCGGACCACGCCGCCTTCGAAGGTTTGCGCCGGTACGAACGCGAAGGAGAGCGGAAAGCCGCGGTCGGCATACAGCTTGGTGACATCGTTGGCCGCCTGCAGCAGCTGTGCGACGGTGACGTCGTGCCCGGCCAGCGGCGCGAAGTGCGCAGCGATCTCGGGAAACGGCAGCGTCTTGACGCCTTCGATCTGGAACTTGGTGGGCGTGAGGTGCGTGGCGAGCAGATTTTCCAGCGCCGGATTCGGTCGCTGGACTTGCACCTGGATCTTCTGCTCGGGCGGGCGGGAGGTATCGACCTTGGGCAGCGTGTCGATCGGGTTGCCTTGCGTGGGGCTGCTCTGTGCCCAGCTCAGTGCCGGGCTGGTCAATGCAACGCCTGTGGCCAGTGCTAACCGCATCGTGGTGCTCCGCACGCGTGTCTCCTCCGTGGTGTTTGTTCTGCAGTGAAGCGATCTGCCGGTCCGGGCCGGTCGACGCCGCGCATGGTTGCGCACTGCATGGAACGATAACCGCGAGACATGGTGCTTTACAACAAAACACATAGAAGCAACGTTCACGCGACGCAACGCCCATGGTTGATACCAATGGTGTGTTACCCCGTGGCCGTTGGCCCTGCAATCATGCCGCTTGGCGCAGCATCATCGCGTTTGAAACGCAACAGCAGACCGGCTGGTCAGGCCGATCCGCCGCGCGTTGTATAGCACGTTGATCAGTGACGCGTGCCACCCAGTACGCCGCCCACCGTGCCCAGCAAGCCGCCCACTGCACCGGTTACCGGTGCCAGTGGCGTTGCAGCGCCGGCCGAAGTCAGGCCGCTGCCCACCGTGCTGACAACCGTGCCCACCGGCGCTGTAATCGAGCTGACCGGGTTGCTGCCGCCTGCAGCACCGCCCAGGCCGCCGAGCACACCGGTAATCGGGGCGAGCGGGTTGGAGCCGCCGGTTGCTCCACCCGTCAGGCCACCCAGCGCACCGGTGATGGGCGCCAGCGGATTGCTGCCACCAGCGCCGCCCAAGCCGCCGAGTGCACCGGTAATCGGGGCGAGCGGGTTGGAACCACCGGTTGCGCCGCCCGTCAGGCCACCCAACACACCGGTGATGGGTGCCAGCGGATTGCTACCACCAGCACCGCCCAAGCCGCCGAGTGCGCCGGTAATCGGGGCAAGCGGGTTGGAGCCGCCCGTAGCACCGCCCAGGCCGCCGAGCAGGCCGGTAATCGGAGCCAGCGGGTTGCCGCCCGGTGACGTCGTCGGCGAATACACCGCGCCGCCCAGTGCGCCGACCGTATTGCCGACCGCCGTCACCACACCGCCCAGGTTGCCGACGACCGGTGCATGGGTTGCAGTGATGGCGCTACCGCCGTTGGCGACCGCACCGCCCAACTGGCCAAGGAGCGTGTTGATCGGCGAACCCAGACCGGTGGTTGCCCCCAGCGTCTGCGTTGCGCTGGTGAGCTGCGAGGTGATCGGCACGATGGCCGTGCTGAGTTGCTGCGTGAGCTGCTGCACCGGGCCTGTCGACAGCGCCGTGCCAAGCGTGCTGCCACCGTTGGCAACGGCTTGGCCGACTTGTGTGACCACGCCGGCCAGCGGCGTCGTGACAGGGGCCAGCGGCGCCAGCGGGCCAGTACCCAGATTGTTCACCAGCGTACCGGCGCTGGTGACTGTGTTGCCCGCGCCAGTGACTACGTTACCGAGGCTCGACACCGTGGTGCCAACCGGATCCGGATTTCGGCCAATGCTACCGAGGCCATTCTGAACACCGGCGCCCAATGTCGAAACCGTTGTGCCGAGGTTTTGCACCACGCCACCCAGGCCGCTCTGCACGCCACTGAGTTGCGCGGGCAGCGGGGCGTTCTTGATATCCGAGCCGATGCCCGTGACCGCCGAGCCGGTGGCCGACACAACATTGCCCGTGTTGTTGAGGATCGCGCCGGTCGGCGTCAGGGGGGCGGGTGCAGGCGTCGGGGACGGTGAAGGAGACGGCGAAGGAGAGGGAGACGGCGAAGGGGACGGCGAGGGCGAAGGTGCTGGGGACGGCGTCGGTGTCGAGCCGCCCGAGTTGTTGTTGGACCCGCCGCTTCCGTTCGAGCCGCCCAACGCACCGCCCATATCGCCTGAACCGGAGCTTGCGCAACCGCCCAAGACCAACAGGCTTGCCATCGTGGCTGCCAGGCACTTGATGTTCTTATTCATGATCGTTCTCCCGTTTTAGAAAAGTCCGCTTTGTGTCAGCTGGAAAAGAGTCCCAATGTCGATTTGGGTGGCGGAACTCTGCAAACGGTGTGCCATGTCTTGATTATTACGCTATGCGCAACTGATTATCGAAATCTGATGTGATTTGCCTCTAATAAATGGAGGAATTGTGAAAGTTAACTGAAATATGGGATTTACCCTGCCCCGCGAGTGAGGGGCGGAAACGTTTGCCGTGGGGGTTATGTTCAGGGTGAGTATGTTCCGTGTCACGTTACAACGTAACGCTGGGAACACGGACTTTCTCACCGTAACGCCTCTTCACCACATTCGGGTAATACCGGGTGCGTTGCCTGCAAAGCGTGTTGTGACGCCACTTTCTTGAAATCGAGGCTTTTCTCTAATGTGGCTGGCATGGCAATTGCAGAATCTGGCCCGCAGTGCGCAGTACCGAGCTCAGACACAACAGGTAAGACAAATTCTTGAGAAGGGGACGGGACATGAAACAGATCCAAAAAACCATTCGCACCATCCACGTCATGCCGCTGGCGTGCGCTGTTGCTGCGCTTACGCTGGCAGCCTGCTCTTCAGGCGGTGGCGGTTCCGGCAGCTCGCCCAACCCCAGCCCGAACGATCTGACGGGTGTGACGCCGGTCGGCAAGGTCGCTAACGGCACCGGTAACACAGTTGTGGCGACGGGCCAGGCCGTCAGCAGCCTGGGCACGACCCTGCAGAACGCCAATATTCCGGGCCTTTCCGACCAAGCCAAGGCTGGCCTGGGCGGTACGGTCAGCAATGCCGGCAAGGCCGTCAGCGACCTGGGTCTGGGCGTACAAACCGGTCTGGGCAAGATGGGCCAGAACCCGAATCCGATCGGCACGACGGTGGCCAGCACTGGCAACGTTGTGACGGACCTCGGCCAAACCACGGTCAGCGCCGGTACGCTCGTGCAGGGTCTGGGTCAAGGCGCTGGCGCACCGCTCGCGCCGATTACGCAGCCGGTCGGTGGCGGTGTGCAGCAGGTTGGTCAGGCGCTGATTGGCGGCGGCACGCTGCTGGGTAGCGCGCTGTCTTCCGGCGCGGTGCAGCAGATCACACAGCAGGCCAGCTCGGCCATTGTGCCGGTCACCACGCAGGTGACCAATGCGACGCAAATGCTGGGTGATGCGACTGGCCTGGGCGGCGGTCTGAATACCGTGCTGGGTGCGGTTGGCGGTGGTGTGGCCGGTGCAGGCAACACCATCACAGGGACTGGCGTGCCTGTGGTTTCAACCTTGGGCCCGGTGGTCTCCTCCGTTGGGACTACGGTGGCGGCCTTGGGTGGTGTAGGCACTGCCGGCGGCTCGTCTGGCAGCAATCCGCTGGGCGGTTTGCTGGGCGGGTTGGGGGGCGCCTCGGGCGGTAGCAATCCGCTGGCACCGATCACTGGTCTGTTGGGCGGCGCGGCGGGCGGCTCAAACCCCTTGGCCCCCGTTACTGGCCTGTTGAGCGGCGCTGCTGGTGGTAGCAATCCGCTGGCACCCGTCACCGGCTTGCTGGGCGGTGCCGCAGGAGGCTCCAACCCGCTGGCGCCTGTCACGGGCTTGCTGGGCGGCGTGACCAGCGCAGCCGGCGGCGCCTCGGGCAGCAATCCACTGGCGCCTGTTACGAACTTGCTGGGCGGCGTAAGCAGCCTGGCGCACTGAGCAGTACCTGTCTGTGCTCTTGAAGGTGCGCGGGCGTGTTCCCGTCGCTCGCGCATCCTTTTTTTGCCTTGACAGAGAATGGGGAGCGTTCATGTCGCCCCGGGTTAATGGAGAACCTGCTTAAATAATGGGTCTAGTCTGCCGGTCATTAAGGGATTTCCATTAGTTTTCAGGGGGTTGCGGCGTCTTTAATAGAATTTAATAGAGTCCTTACTCTAATTGCTGGTAAGTACCTAAGTTGAGTTATTTTGTTTGCGGCGCCGCACGCCTATAAAACCGTTACGGAGCGTTACGTGACATACGTGACATTCTGGAAGTGGGGTAACGGGTTTTGGGCGCGCGGTGGTCATTGGATGCTTTTTCGGGACCAAGATCATCTGATGACGTTTCATCTTTGTTTTATTGGTAAAACGAAATCTGAGCGGTGAGAATATTTTGTTTCGAATGTGTCATCGCTATAAATCCAAAAGCGTTTTATCCGTTATTACCCAATATGAACTGGTCGCGGCCGGAGCACCGCAGGCTGGTCAAGATCAACAGCATCCGTGGGCGAGTGCAAACAGGAGAGCAATCATGAAAAACGCCGTTCTGAAGTTCCTTCGCGACGAACAAGGTGCCACGGCCGTCGAGTACGGCATGATCGCGGGCCTGATCGCTGCAGCGATCACGGTTATCGTCGGCAAGTTGGGTTCCCAACTCAACACGGTCTTCACCAGCATCTGCAAGGCCGTCAATAACGGAACCGCGTGCTAGAGCTTCGCCTTGTATAGCCGTATTGATGTTGCTGGCTGGGCAAGTGTCGTAGTTCTCGCTGTTCTTGCAATCACGTTGGATTTCCGCTCGCGGCGCGTGCCGAACTGGCTCGTCGCTGCAGGTGTGGTGCTGTCCATCGTGCTCATCAAGCTTGGTGGGGTACAGGCGCTTGCCTATGACTGGCAGGACTTCTGGCTTGGTGGCGCCATCGCATTTTCCTGCTTTTTACCGCTTTACGTGCTGGGATGGATGGGGGCGGGTGACGTCAAATTC
This sequence comes from Ralstonia sp. ASV6, assembly GCF_016429285.1. Lineage (GTDB taxonomy): Bacteria > Pseudomonadota > Gammaproteobacteria > Burkholderiales > Burkholderiaceae > Ralstonia > Ralstonia flaminis. Next base: position 4,124 of record NZ_JAELUI010000174.1, on the reverse strand, counting down.
TTCACAGTGACCGGCATGCTGGCTGGCTGGCATGGTTTGATTGCGGTGTGGCTGGTTTCGAGCCTGATCGCCGGGCTGCACGGGCTGGCGATCATGGCGCTACGCCAACTTGATGCGTCGTCACCTTCTGCCTGGGCGGTGATGCGCATGTGGCCCGCGCTGGCCCGCATGGATACCACAGAGGCTGGAAGCAGAGGCATTCCATATGCGGCCTATATGGCCATTGGCTTGTTGAGCTTGCCTTGGGTGCCCACAGTGATGCGGGTGCCATGGCTGCCGGGCATGTAGTCAGAACTGTTGAAGCGTTGAAGAAGAGCCGCGAAGCGGCCAGCATATAAAAAGGAGTCGGCCATGCCGACATTGCGACGGGAACGGGAGGGTGCACGCATGCACCCAGGTACGCGTAGGTTTGCAGCGCTTCGGTTTGGCCGACGTGGCAGCGGCGGTGTGGCGGCCCTCGAATTCGCCGTAGTCGTACCGGTGCTGCTGGTACTGATGCTCAGCATCGTGTACTACGGTGTCATCCTCGCTATGCAGCAGATGCTGACCTTGGCAGCCGAAGAGGGCGCGCGCGCTGCGCTGCGCTATCAGCCCTCCAATACTCAACGCGTCGCGGCTGCTTATGCCGCGGTTGCATCGGTTCTTCCCACCTCTTTCAGCAATCGGGTTCAGACCAACCAGAGCAGTACACCATTGGTGAACTGCCAGAACGTTGCCGGCATGCAATGCCTGAGCGTGGTGCTGACCTTGCCGGTGACTTCCGGCAACAACCCGCTGTTGCCTTCGATACCGCTGCTGCCTGCACCCGCGACACTGACGGGCTCGGCTGTTGTGCAACTGGTTCCCGGCTCTTAACCCGTTGTTGTTCGCCGACGTTCTTGATCGACCGCCCCGACAGACTGCCTAGATGACCAGCAAACACCTCCAGATCTTCGCCGCCGCGCTGCTGCTGCTTGCCGCCATTCTTGGTGCCGTGGCGTGGAAGAGCGCGCATCGCCCGCCAGCGCCTGTGGTTGCGCAGAAAGACGGCAAAACGGTCTACCCGGTTGTCGTCACTGTCAAACCATTGGAGGCCGGTAAGCCCATTACGGCCGATCAACTGGGCATCGAACAATTGCCGATCAATCCGGCGGAGGCGTTCTCCGATGTGTCCAAAGTGGTGGGGCGCGAGCCCATTCTTCCTGTGGGTGTGGGTGTGCCGCTGATTGCCTCCCAGCTTGCTTCCGGATTGGCGCAGCAGGTAGAGGCTGGGCAACGCGCGGTCGCCATCACCGTTGATGAGGTGATTGGCGTCGGCAACCGCGTGATGCCGGGTGACTACGTGGACGTGTTTCTTGTCGTGCGAAAGGATGGTCAGGAAATCGAAGACAGCCAAGCGCGTTTGCTGTTGCCGCATCTACGTGTGCTGGCATTCGGCCCCCTGGCGGTCAATGAGGGGCCGCAGAAGCAGCCGGACGGCAACGCGGTCACGCGAAAGGTCGACCTGGCTAGGACAGCCGTGCTGGCGGTGCCGGTGGAAGCCGTCAGTCAACTTGCGATGGCCCATCAGAGCGGCCGCTTGCTGCTTGCCTTGCGCAATCCAGGGGACGACGCCGAACCCACAGTGAAACCACAGGACGCCGCATTGCTGGCCGCCGCCAACCGCAACCCGATGGACGTGGCGCAGGCAGGTGTCTCGATGTCCAGCCTGACCGGTTCATCACGCCGCCCTGTCCTGATGCAGCCAACGCCGTTGCCTGCGATTGCAGCGGCGCGCACGACGGTGCGCAGCAGCACCGCCAGCACTGGCGTCGAGATCATCCGCGCAGGTAAACGTGAGGAGCAACATGACTGATGCCGCCGTGGTTCGCGGTTGGATGGGCGCACTCGCGTGGGGGTGTGCTGCCTTTGTATCGACGGCATTTGCCGAAACGGCGCCGGCTGGGCAGACGCTGCATCTGCTGACCGGAAGCCAACGTGAGATTCGCCTGGGCAAGCCGCTCGAGCGCATTGCGATCGGCAACCCGGAGATTGCCGACGCACTGCTGCTCAAGGGGCGTGGCGCGGCCAACAGCCTGCTGATCATCGCCAAGAAGCCGGGTGCGGCCAGCGTCATGGTCTGGACGCAAGGTGGTGCTGCTACGACCTACAACGTGCAGGTTGATGCTGCCGAGTCTGAGCCGGGTGACCCCAATGTGACCGTGCAGGGCGATTCAGCCGTGGTGTCTGGTCAGGCCAAGGATGTGTATGCCTTGGCGCGTGCTCGCCGCTCGGCTACTGCGGCTGGTGGAGGTGAGAAGCCAAAGAACGGCAACGTGATCGACAACACCTCATTGAACGTGCCGGGTACCGTGCAGGTCGACGTGCGTGTGGTGGAGTTCAGCAAGACAGTGCTGAAGGAGTCGGGCCTGAACTTCACACGCACAAGGGGTGGATTCTCCTTTGGGGCGTTCTCGCCATCTTCGCTTACGCAGGCCACGTTTAGCCCGTCGACGGGGCTGAGCGCGCAATCGACCATGCCGTTGAGTTCCGCATTCAACCTGCTGGTTGGGTCGGTCAGCAAGGGCCTCTTCGCCAATCTGAGCCTGATCGAATCGAACGGCATGGCACGCGTGCTGGCCGAGCCTAGCCTGGTGGCGCTCTCGGGCCAGAGTGCCAACTTCCTGGCTGGCGGCGAGATTCCGATTCCTGTGCCGCAGGCGCTGGGTACGACGACCATTGAGTACAAGCCATTCGGTATCGGACTGACAGTGTCGCCCACCATCCTGTCGGAAAACCGCATCGCCCTGAAGGTGGCGCCCGAAGCGAGCGACCTCGATTTCAGCCGCGGCATCACGCTCAATGGCGCGACCGTCCCGGCCATCGTCACTCGGCGTGCTGATACAACGGTGGAATTGGGCGATGGCGAGAGCTTTGTCATCGGCGGGCTGGTCAGCCGCTCCACGCTTTCCAATGTCGACAAGGTGCCATTCCTGGGCGATGTGCCGATCATCGGGACGTTCTTCAAGCGCCTGAACTACAACCAGGAAGAGCGTGAGCTGGTGATTATCGTGACGCCGCACCTGGTCAAGCCGATGGCACGCAACGCGCCCATCGAGAAGATGCTTCCGGGCCAAAGCGGGGGGCAGGATCGTGACACTGCGGGCGAGGCAGTCTGGCGCCCGTTTGCACTGGGGGTGGCAGATCCGGCCACCATGCCCGGCTTCTCGCAGTAAGGGGCCGGCATGGACTACTTCCTTCTGCACGGTGGCGCACGTGGTGGCGTGCAGGGCGACGCGCAGGCGGCCGGCGTGCACCGCTGGCTGGCCGCAGCGATTCGCGAACTGGGCGTGCTGGTGGCAGAGACCACCGGTCACGACGCGTTTCTCGAGCAGATTGGCTCGGTGAATCCCGAAGTGGTGTTCGTGCGCTTTGCGTCGTCTCCCACGCTGATCGACGTGCCAGACCAGGATCAGAAGCTGGGCGAGGGCGCCGACGACATTGGCGAGGCAACGCAACTGGTCGGTCAGCTCACGCGCTTGTTCCCGGGGCTGCCGCTGGTGGCTGTCGGCTCGGCAACCGACGGCCGCGCCATGCTGGCCGCATTGCGCGCTGGCGTAAAGGATTTCGTTGACGTGGAAGGGGCTCCTGCCGAGGCCGTGCGCGTGGTGCGCCGCCTGCTGGCCGAGCGCGCTTCCACTGAGCCGACACGTCGTGGCCGTGTGCTTGCGGTGCTCGGCGCGCGCCCCGGCGTGGGTGCTACAACGCTTGCCACCAATCTGGCCACGCTGGTGCGTCGCACGTCGGCCAGCGACGTGATGCTGCTGGACCTCGGCCAGCCGCTGCGTGACGGTGCGCTGTATCTGAACGTGCAGGCGAACTTCCATTTTGTGGAAGCCGTGCGCAACTTGCGCCGTTTTGACCAGGTGTTTGTGCAGACGGCCCTGTCGCGCCATCCGAATGGGCTGGCGGTACTGCCGCTGCCGATCTCGCTGGCAGAGATGCGCGACATCTCATTCTCCGAGGCACTCGGACTGCTGAACCGCCTGCGTACGTTCTTCGACCTGCAGGTGGTCGACCTGGGCGGTTTCGGCAACATCGACTTCATCGCCCAACTGGTCAAAGCCGCCGACGACGTGATGCTGGTGACCGAGCAGAGCGTGGGC
>NZ_JAELUI010000173.1 GCF_016429285.1 Ralstonia sp. ASV6 | reverse complement strand
GTCAACTTTGCGGCCGAGTACAAGGATCGCGTGTTTGCGGACTTTTTGCGCGAATACTCCGCCGGCCGCACGCCCAATCCTGACGTGCTGTGCAACGCCGAGATCAAGTTCAAGGCCTTCCTGGACCATGCGATGGCGCTGGGCGCGGACACGATTGCCACCGGCCATTACGCCCGCGTGCGTGAGGTCGATGGTCGATTCGAACTGCTCAAGGCGTTTGACCACACCAAGGACCAGAGCTACTTCCTGCATCGGCTGAATCAGGCGCAGCTCTCGCGCACGCTGTTCCCGCTGGGCGAGATGCCGAAGACGCGCGTGCGTGAGATTGCGGCAGAGATTGGCCTGCCCAATGCCAAGAAGAAGGATTCCACCGGTATCTGCTTCATCGGCGAGCGGCCGTTCCGCGATTTCCTCAACCGCTACCTGCCGACCAAGCCGGGTCCGATCAAGACGCCCGACGGTAAGACGATCGGCGAGCACATCGGCCTGGCGTTCTACACGCTGGGGCAGCGCAAGGGCATCGGCATTGGCGGCAGCCGCGATGGCAACGGCGATGCCTGGTACGTGGCGCGCAAGGACATGGCGGCCAACACGCTGTACGTGGTGCAAGGCCACGACCACCCGTGGCTGCTGGCGCATACCGTACATGCAGCTGATCTGAGCTGGGTTGCTGGTCATCCGCCCGCAGAGGGCACGCAGTTGGGTGCCAAGACGCGCTATCGCCAGGCGGATGCGCCGTGCACGGTGGCCCGTGCCACCGGCGGTGCGCTCACGTTGGCATTTTCCGAGGCGCAATGGGCTGTCACGCCGGGTCAGTCTGCCGTGTTGTACGACGGCGAGGTTTGCCTGGGTGGCGGCATCATTGCTTCAGCCGAAGCGGCTGTGCCCGAGAAGGCTGCTGCTTAGGCGATTTTCGCAACAGTCCGTTGTGACGGCTGCGGCCATCATCGGGGTCGTTTAAGCTGGCGCCCTGATTTGTCTCCACACAGGGTTTGTCATGCTGCCACGTCGCTATTGGGCCTTTGCGGGTGTTGTGCTGTTGTTCGTCATCACTGCGGGGTTCTGGGCCACAGGGCATCTGCACTGGGCGTGCGCGCTCATTCCGGGCTTGCTGGTGCTGCTGGGCATCTATGACGTGACGCAGACCCGCCACTCGGTGCTGCGCAACTACCCGCTGTGGGGCCACTTCCGCTTCCTGTTCGAGTTCATCCGCCCGGAAATCCGCCAGTACTTTGTCGAGGACGACACCGACGAGCGTCCGTTCTCGCGCGCCCAGCGCAGCATCGTCTATCAGCGCGCCAAGGGCGAAGTCGACAGCCGCCCGTTTGGCACCGAACTGGATGTGAAGACTGCCGGGCACGAGTGGATTGGTCATTCGCTGGCGCCCACGCGCATCGCCTCGGCGGATTTCCGCGTGCTGGTGGGCGAGGGGCGTGCCAAGCCGTATTCGATGTCGGTGTTCAACATCTCGGCGATGAGCTTTGGCGCGCTGTCGGGTAATGCCATTCGCGCGCTCAATCGCGGTGCGAAGCTGGGCAACTTCATTCATGACACGGGCGAGGGTTCGATCTCGCCGTACCACCGCGAAGAGGGCGGCGATCTGATCTGGGAAGTCGCTTCTGGCTACTTCGGTTGCCGCGATGCCAATGGCCGCTTTGATTCGGACAAGTTTGCCGAGCAGGCCCGCAGCCCGCAGGTGAAGATGATCGAGGTGAAGCTCTCGCAAGGTGCCAAGCCTGGGCACGGAGGGGTGCTGCCTGCCGCCAAGGTCACGCCCGAGATTGCCGCTACACGAGGTATCCCGATCGGACAGGCCTGTGTCTCGCCGGCCGCCCACTCGGAGTTCTCAACGCCGCTGGGGCTGCTGCAGTTCGTGGACCGGCTGCGCACGCTGTCGGGCGGCAAGCCGACGGGCTTCAAGCTGTGCATTGGACACCCGTGGGAGTTCTTTGGCATCGTCAAGGCGATGCTGGAATCGGGCATCCTGCCGGACTTCATCGTGGTCGATGGGGCGGAAGGCGGTACGGGCGCCGCGCCGCTGGAATTTACCGACCACGTTGGCACGCCGCTGCAGGAAGGGTTGCTGCTGGTGCACAACACGCTGGTGGGTACCAACCTGCGCGACAAGATCAAGATCGGCGCGTCGGGCAAGATCGTTACCGCCTTTGATGTCGCCCGGACGCTAGCGATGGGGGCTGACTGGTGCAACTCAGCGCGCGGCTTCATGTTTGCGCTGGGCTGCATCCAGGCGCAGAAATGCCACACCGATCGCTGCCCGACGGGCGTCGCCACGCAAGACAAATCTCGCCAGAAAGCACTGGTGGTGCCGGACAAGGCCGAGCGCGTGCATCAGTACCACGACCACACGCTGCACGCGCTGCTGGAGTTGACGCAGGCGGCAGGCCTGCAACATCCGGCGGACTTCCGCGCGCACCACATCGTGCGTCGCGTGTCGGGCAACGAGGTGCAGTTGCTCTCTACGCTGCTCAAATACCTCGAACCCGGCGATCTGCTCGCCGGGCGCTACCGCTATCAGCTCTATGAGCGCTACTGGCCGATGGCCCAGGCCGAGCGGTTCGACCCGGTGGCGGTGTAACGCTCATCAGCGCGATCACTTCGATCAGAACAAGTGCTTGATGCCGGCGCCGTAGGTCGTCACCCGGTTGCCGCGCACATTCGAATTCGGGTCTTCGCGGTCGAAGAACACGTAAGGCATGGTGCGCTTGCTGAGGTTGTAGCCGTAGCCGATCTGGAGCTTCTTGAGCCGGCCCGCGCGGTCGGTCTGCACGTCGCGCTCCATGTAGTTAGCGGTGATCTGGTGCGCGGTGCCAAACGGCACCGTGAAGCCCGCCAACCAGTAGCGCACCTGTGAGCGCGTGGTCATCGTGCCGGCATAGCGGTCACGGCCGATCACGGCATAGGTATTGACCACCGTGAAGTTGTAGCCGACCGCCAACTGCACCTTGTCGTTGAAATCATTGGCGACCAGGCCGCCGCGCTTGTCATCCTTCGAGTAGCCAAGGCCAGCAGAGAACGGGCCATTGTCGTAGTTCAGGCCGACGTCGTAGGCGCGCCAGTCGCTTTCGAATCGCACAGGGGCGGCCGGATTGGCCGGCGGCGTTTCCGGGCCGGCAAAGTACATCCGCGCGCGCAGCGAGAAGCCGCCGAAATCCGGCGATTGATACCCAAAGGCATTCGACACGCGGTTGCGCGCATTGAGCACCTTGGTGCCGATGGCCGTGGCGCCCGCATCATGGATGACGAAATCCGTGATGTGCGTGATCTGCGAGTAGATCGGTGAACCCACTGCCGTGGCCGAGTCCAGTCGGCCCATGGCAAACGCGCCGAACGTGCCGGTCAGCCCCACATAGGCATTGCGGAACTGCGGGTTGACGGAGGTGCCATCGTCGGCGTTGAAGCCTTGCTCCAGGCCGAACACGGCGGCCATGCCGTTGCCCAGGTCTTCCTTGCCACGCATGCCCCAGCGTGAGGCGTTGTCGGTTTCCTGCGCGGTGGAGCCTTTCGGGCCCTTTTGGACTTCGGCATCGAGATCGACGCGTCCGTACAGGGTGACGTCGGCAGCGGTGCTTGGGGTGGCGACCGACATCAGACAGCCGAGTGCCATCAGGCTGGCCGGGACAAAACGTTGCATGGAGTTCCTCCTCTATGGTTTTATAGAATAAAACAATGTTTCATAAAATCGTGCGGGCGACCACAATCCGGTGTCAAGCGCGTCGATATGGGTAATTTCCCGTAAACGTCTGTAATAAGAGGTTTATTCCTCAATGACGGTGTTTACGGGATAACCCGCGTTGCCAGGATGCACGCTGTGCCATCACACTTCGGTTTCATTAAATAAAACAGTGTTTCAAAAAACGCTGCGCGTGTTCGATGTCGATGCCGTCTCCTTCCGCCTTCCACCTCACGCTGCCGCAGGCGCCGGCCATGCCTGTCGTTTTCGATTCGCCGCATAGCTCGCGTGCGTTTCCGGAGGGCTTCACGACCGTGGCGCCGGAAGAGGCGCTGCTGACCACGTGGGATGCGTACGTCGACGAGTTGTGGGCTGGCGTGCCGGAGCTGGGCGGTACGTTGCTGGCGGCGGCCTTTCCGCGGGCGTACATCGACGCCAACCGCTCGATCAACGACATTGATGCGGCGCTGCTGGCTGAGCCGTGGCCCACGCCGCTGCAGCCTGAGTCCTACACCGCGCGCGGCATGGGGCTGATCCGCCGGTTTGCGCTGCCCGGTGTGCCGATGTACGACGCGCCGTTGTCGCTGGCTGAAGTGCGTGCACGCATTGACCAGTACTACCTGCCGTATCGCGCGGCGCTGGAAGCGGCGCTTGACGGCGCGTGGCAGCAGTTCGGCCATGTCTGGCACGTCGATTGCCACTCGATGAAGTCGCGCGGCAACGCCATGAATGAAGACAACGGTGCGCTGCGCCCGGATGTTGTCGTGAGCGACCGCAGCGGCACCAGCGCCGATCCGGCATTCACCGCGTGGGTGGCCGACACGCTGCGTGCGCTGGGCTTTCGTGTGCAGATCAACGACCCTTATCGCGGTGGTGATCTGGTGCGTAGCTACGGCAATCCGGCAGCGCAGCGGCACAGCATTCAGATCGAACTCAACCGCGCGCTCTACATGAATGAGGCTACCTGCGAGAAGCACGATGGCTTCGAGGTTTTGCGTGGACAACTGACCCGTTTCGTGGAAGCCTTGCGCGGCTATGTTGGCGAGCAACTGCGCCACGAACAACTGAACAATCAGAAGGGTTAGGTGCCATGAGCTACATCGTCGAATCGGTCGACAGTGCGTTGTCGTTGCTGACGCTGGTGGCGGAACATCCGGGCCTCGGGGTGACCGAGCTGTCCAACTGTCTCGGCATCAACAAGTCGCGCGCGTTCCGCCTGCTGCATACGCTGGAGGCGCACCGCTTCGTCATTCTCGATGCCAAGACGTCGACCTACGCGCTGGGCCCGCAGGCCTTCGTGGTGGGTGTCGCAGCTGCCGCGCAAGATGCGGTGGTACGCACCGCGCATCGGCACATGTTGCTGCTCAACCAGCAGGTGAACGAAACCATCATCCTGCGCGTGCGAGAAGGGCAGGAGACCGTGTGTGTGGCGCGCTGCGAGACCTCGCACGAGATGCGCATCATCGGTCGCGTCGGCAACCGCCGCCCGCTGTGGTATGGCGCGGCGGGCAAGGTGCTGCTGGCGTTCGCCCCGCAGGAGGTGCGCGCGCAGTACCTGGGCAAGGTCAAGCAACTCGCTGCCGAATCGCTCGGCCCCGAACCGCAGGTCATCGCCGAGCAGATCGCCGCCGTCCAGCAGAAGGGTTATGCCGCCAGCTTTGGTGAAGTCACGCCCGGTGCCGCTGCCGTGTCCGTGCCAGTGCGCGACGTGAGCGGCATGGCTGTCGCCGCGCTCAGCATTTCAGGGCCGGACACGCGCATCACCGCGCGTGACGTGCTGCAATTGCTCGAGCCGCTGCTGGCCTGCGCTGCAAGCATTGGCCGCGAGCTCGGCTACAACCCGCCACCCCCCTGATTCTTCAATAACGATCCGCCGCAGGAGCCATTTGCATGTCCGCCACCCTGGAGACCGAACGCGTAGAAACGCAGCGCCCGCACGCCGGGTTCATGCACCCGATTGTGATGATGCTGTGGGTCATGCTCGCAGCCATCTGCATGACCTACCTTGTGGACGCAGGCAAGTTCGAGCGTAAGGGCAAGCTGGTGGTGCCCGGCACGTACCAAGTGGTGCCCAAGGTGGCCGGGCTGCCGGAATTGACCTCGCCGATGCCGCACAAGAGCACGCCGGCCGAGGCCCATGCGGCCAGCGTGGTCGGCGCGGTCATGGCGATTCCGCAAGGGCTCATCAAAAGCGCACCGCTGGTGTTCATGGTGATGTTCGTGGGCGGCATGTTCGGCGTGATGCGCCGCACCGGCGTGATCGACGCTGGCATTGATCGCCTGCTGCAGATCACGGGCGGCAACATCTATCGCCTGGCACCCGCCGTGATGATCGTGCTCGGTCTGGGCAGCAGCTTTCTCGGGTTGATCTCGGAATACCTTGTGGTGATCCCCATCGTGGTGGCGATGGCGCGGCGGCTTGGCCTGAATGAGCTGTACGGGCTGGCGCTGGTGACCATTGCCGCCAAGGTCGGCTATATCGCATCGGTCACCAATCCGCTGGCGTTGCCGATTGCGCAGCCGCTGGCTGGCGTGCCGCTGTTCTCGGGCATCGACATGCGCCTGGCCGTGTTCGTCGTCTTCATGGCCATCGGCATTGGCTACTGGCTCTGGCGTGTGCGGCGGTCCGGGCAAGTGACGACCTACGTGCCGACCGAGAACAAGCGCCTGTCGCGCAGCCATGTCGCGGTGCTGCTTGTGCTGCTGGCATCGAGCGTGATGATGATCGTCGGCACCCGCCTGTGGAGCTGGCACAACGTCGAGCTGGCCGCGTTCTACATCATCATGGCCATGGCGATTGCGCTGGCGGGGCGGCTCGAGTCGCGCGTGGCATCCGAAGCGTTTGTCGACGGCATGAAGGGGATGATGCTGGCGGGGCTGCTGATCGGACTTGCATCCGCTGTGGAGCTGATCCTGCAGAACAGCCTGGTGCTCGACACCATCATCCACAGCCTCACGCGCCTCACACAGGACAGCGCGCGCCCCGTGGTGGCCGGCGGCATCATGGTCATGGAGATGATTCTGGACGTGTTCATGCCGTCGCTGTCGGGCAAGGCGGCGGTGAGCATGCCCATCCTGGCGCCGATCGCGCACCTGTCAGGCGTGAGCGGGCAGACTACCGTGCTGGCATTCCTCATGGGCGGCGGCCTGATGAATATGGTCACGCCCACCTCGGGCATGCTGCTGGCCTATCTGGCGACGGCGCGCGTGAACTACGGCCAGTGGGTAGCCTTCATCTTTCCGCTGTTCGCAGCGCTGTTTGTGCTGTCGCTGCTGGTGCTGGGCGTGGCGGTCGAGATCGGCTACTGACCGCCACCCAAATCACTTGAATCGACCAACTTACTGCGGCTGGGTTTCGATGAAACTCGGCCGCTTTTCCATCCGTGCGTAGAACGCGGCCAGGTTGGCGTGGCGTTCGCGCCAGTCGATCTGCGGCTGGCGGAAATCCAGGTAGCCAAGCGCACAGCCAACACAAATGTCGGCCAGCGTCAGGTGGTTGCCGTTGCACCAGGTCTTGTCGGCCAGCCCCTGTGACATGGCCTTGAGTGCGTCGTCGATCTTGTGGTTCTGACGTGCCAGCCATGCTTCGCCGCGCTGCTCAGGTGTGCGTTGCGTGTGCTCGATGCGCAGCATGAGCGCGGCGTCGAGCAGGCCGTCAGCCAGCGCTTCCCAGCAGCGGACTTCCACGCGCTCGCGGCCCGACGGCGGGATCAGGCGCGCCACCGGCGATAGCGTGTCGGCATATTCGGCAATCACGCGGGAATCGAACAGGGCGCCGCCGTCGTCCATCACCAGGCAGGGCACCTTGCCCAGCGGGTTGAACTGGTGGATCTGCGTGTCGGCGCTCCAGACGTCTTCCAGCACGAACTGGCAGTCGATTTTCTTTTCGGCCAGCACCACTCGCACCTTGCGGGTGTACGGGCTGGCGTGGGATCCGATCAGTTTCATAGGCATGTCTTGTTGGAGGCGGAAGTATAGCTGCGCACTTTCCCGCGTGCTCTGGGCGGCGCTTCAACCAAACGGAGGCTTGCCAAGGTCCCGGATTGGCCCTGAGACCGGCGTGCCGGGTGGTAAAATCACGGGCTCGCTGGGGTGCGCGTATGCACCTTGGTTCAACGCTCGATGCAGCGTCCGGGTTGTCCGGATTGAGATTCCCTTCACATTTTTCCCCGCCTGCCATGTCGTCGCTTTCCGCACTGACCGCTCTGTCTCCCATCGATGGCCGCTACGCTGCCAAGGCCGATCCGCTGCGCGAGTGGCTGTCGGAAGCCGCTTTCATGCGCAACCGCGTGAAGGTAGAGGTGCACTGGCTGATCGCCCTGTCGCAGGCCGGCCTGGCAGAAATCCCGCGTTTTTCGGCCGAAGCCGAGCAAGCGCTGCTGGCCCTGGTCGAAAACTTTGCCGAGGCAGACGCCGCCCGCATCAAGGAAATCGAAGCCGTCACCAACCATGACGTGAAGGCCGTCGAGTACTGGATGAAGGAGCGCGTAAAGGGCAACGCCGAGCTGGAAGCCGCGAGCGAATTCATCCACTTCGCGTGCACGTCCGAGGACATCAACAACACCTCGCACGGCATGATGCTCAAGGGCGCGCGCGACACGGTGGTCGTGCCCGCACTGCGCCGCGTGCAGGCTCGCCTGGTGGAGTTGGCCCACGCCAACGCTGATGTGTCGATGCTCTCGCGCACGCACGGCCAGCCTGCCAGCCCGACCACGCTGGGCAAGGAAATGGCCAACGTGGCCGCCCGCCTGGACCGTGCCATCCGTCGTATCGAGGCAGTGGAATTGCTGGGCAAGATGAACGGCGCGGTGGGCAACTACAACGCGCACCTGTCGGCGTACCCGCAACTGGATTGGGAAGCCTTCTCGAAAAATGTGATCGAAAGCCGTCTTGGCCTGACGTTCAACCCGTACACCATCCAGATCGAGCCGCACGACTACATGGCCGAACTGTTCGATGCCGTGGCGCGTGCCAACACGATCATCCTGGACCTGGACCGCGACGTCTGGGGTTACATCTCGCAGGGCTACTTCAAGCAGAAGACCAAGGCCGGCGAGATTGGCTCGTCGACCATGCCGCACAAGGTCAACCCGATCGATTTCGAAAATTCCGAAGGCAACGTCGGCCTGGCCAATGCAGTGCTGCGTCACCTGTCGGAAAAGCTGCCCGTGTCTCGCTGGCAGCGTGACCTGACGGATTCGACCGTGTTGCGCAACATCGGCGTGGCCTTCGGCTATAGCCTGCTGGCTTATGACGCCTGCTTGCGTGGCCTGGGCAAGCTGGAAACCAACCCGGCCCGCCTGGCCGAAGACCTGGACAACTGCTGGGAAGTGCTGGCTGAGCCGGTGCAGACCGTGATGCGCCGCTACGGCATCGCCAACCCGTACGAGCAGCTCAAGGAGCTGACCCGCGGCAAAGGCATCTCGCGCGAGGCGCTGCGTGAATTCATCGGCACACTGGCCATTCCCGAGGACGCCCGCAAGCTGTTGCTGGATATGACGCCGGGCAGCTATATCGGCAAGGCTGAAGAACTGGCGCGCCGAATCAGCAGCCTTTGATTGTTTCGAAAATTTGTTGGCTGCACTGAAAACAGCCTCCTCCGTATGACTACGGAGGAGGCTGTTTTGCTATGTGGGCTCTGTAGAATGTGCCGCGTTACCCGATTGGTCGCCGTCTATCATTCATCAAAAAATTTGAATTTCTCGGTGAACTTGAGGGGGTCCTGCTTGGCCGGATCGCTTCAATAATGCACAAACATTTGGCGCCGTGGTCTTACTGGCAGGCGCCGCTTACCAAGAGCGTCCCAAACTGAGGGAACCGATGTCACAAGCTGCCCAATCAAATCTCGCCATGCGCGCCGCTGCTGATGACGGCGCTTATGGCAAGCCTGCCATCGCGCTGCACTGGATCATCGCGCTGCTGATCTTTGCGGCGTTCGGGCTCGGTCTGTACATGACCGACATTCCCGGCTTTACGCCGACCAAGCTGAAGCTGTACTCGTATCACAAGTGGATTGGCGTGACCGTGCTGATCTTTGCCGTGCTGCGCGTGCTGTGGCGCCTGACGCATCCGGCGCCGGCCCCGGTGGCCGGTATGCCGAAGTGGCAGCATCGGGCTGCCGAAGGTGCACACCTTGTGTTGTATCTGCTGATTCTGGCGGTGCCGCTGACGGGCTACCTGTTGAGCGTGGCGGCCGGTATCAAGGTTGTCTACCTTG
>NZ_JAELUI010000172.1 GCF_016429285.1 Ralstonia sp. ASV6 | reverse complement strand
GCGTATTCGTCCACCTTGCCGCATCAGAGCGATCACCTGTTCTGCTCGGCCATGATTCCCGTGCTGTATCCGGCCGATGTGCAGGAGTACATCGAGCTGGGCCTGCATGGCTGGGCCATGTCGCGCTATTCGGGCTGCGCGGTGGGCTTCAAGGCGCTGGCCGATACGGTGGAATCGTCCGCCGGCATCGACGCCGATCCGTTTGCGCTGCAGATTCATTTGCCCACGGACCACGTGCTGCCCGAAGGCGGACTGAATTGTCGCCTCTCGTCAGACCCGCTGGGCCTGACTGCGCGCAAGCAGGAAGCGCTGATGCAGGACCACAAGCTGCCCGCAGTGCTGGCCTATGCGCGCGCCAACCGGCTCAACCGCACCACGCACGATGCGCACACCGCACGCCTTGGCATCATCGCCTCCGGCAAGAGCTACCGCGATGTACGCGAAGCGCTCGCGCTGCTGGAGATCGACACCGATGCGCCCGAGATGGCCAGCCTGCGCCTGCACAAGGTGGCCATGCCGTGGCCGCTGGAGCCACAGGGCATCTGCGATTTCGCCACGGGGCTGGACGAGATTCTCGTCATCGAAGAGAAGCGCCCGGTGGTGGAATCGCAACTGCGTCAGTTCCTGTACGACCTGCCGGACAACGCGCGCCCGCGTATCGTCGGCAAGTCCGATGGGGTGGGTGAGCTGGCTGGCCCTGCCGGCAACGGTGTGTTCTCGGCCAAGACGGATCTGTCCGTCGCGCAGATCGCCATGGTGATTGCGGATCGGCTCGCACAGTTTCATCCGCAGGGCCGCATCGCCAAGACGGCGGCATGGCTGCGTGACCGGCAAGCCTTTCTCGACCGAGAGGTGGCAACGCCCGCGCGCTCGGCCTACTACTGCTCGGGGTGCCCGCACAGCACATCCACCAAGGTGCCCGAGGGCAGCCTGGCGCTGGGCGGTATCGGGTGCCACATCATGGCCACCGCCATCTACCCCGAGCACAACAAGACCTTCACGCAGATGGGGGGCGAGGGAGCAACGTGGATCGGGCAGGCGCCGTTTTCGCAGGTGCCGCACGTGTTTGCCAACCTGGGCGACGGCACCTACTTCCATTCGGGCTATCTCGCCATTCGCGCGGCCATTGCCGCCAAGGTGAACATCACCTACAAGCTGCTCTACAACGACGCCGTGGCCATGACCGGCGGCCAGCCGGTGGACGGCAGCGTCACCGTGCCGGCGATTGCGCGGCAACTGGCATCGGAGGGCGTGACGCGCATCGCGCTGGTGTCGGAAGACCCGTCGCGCCATGACGGTCGCGCCGGCTTGCCCGATGGGGTGACCCTCCACCCGCGCGAGGCGCTCGATGCCGTGCAGCGCGAGTTGCGCGACGTGCCGGGCACCAGCGTGCTGATCTATGAGCAGGTGTGCGCGGCGGAGAAACGCCGGCGCAAGAAGAAGCATGCCGTGCAGGCGCCGGCCCGGCATCTCTTCATCAACCCGCTGGTGTGCGAGGGGTGCGGAGACTGCGCCACACAATCGAACTGCTCGTCGATCGTGCCACTGGAAACCGAGTTCGGCCGCAAGCGCGCCGTGCACCAGGGGTCGTGCAATCAGGACACCTCTTGCGTCAAGGGGTTCTGCCCAAGCTTCGTGACCGTGGAGGGAGGCCGCCTGCGCGGCAGCGGGCGCAAGCAGCAGAAGGCTGCGTTGCCCGACAACCTGCCGGCCTTGCCGACACCGCAACGCGCGGCGCTCGACACGCCGTTCAACGTGCTCATCTGCGGCATTGGGGGCACGGGCGTGATCACGGTCGGCACCATTCTCGGCATGGCCGCGCATCTGGAAGGCAAGGGTGCCTCGGTGCTGGACATGACCGGCATGTCGCAGAAGAACGGCGCGGTGATGTCGCACGTGCGCATTGCGCAGCGGCAGGATGCGCTGCACTCGCAGCGTATTCCTGCGTGCCAGGCAGATGTGGTGCTCGGCTATGACATCCTCACTGCCGCTGCGCGGGATGCGGTGGACAAGATCAAGCCCGGCCATACGCAGATCGTGTTGAACACGGAGGAGACACCCCCCGGGCACGCCATCCGACAAGTGGACTGGCAGTTCCCAACCGAGCAACTGCGCCGCCTGCTGGGGGAGACGGCCGAGGCCAGGCTGGAGTTTGTCGACGCGGGTGCGCTTGCGCAGCATCACCTGGGCGATGCGCTGTACACCAACCTGCTGATGCTCGGCTATGCGTTTCAGCGCGGGCTGTTGCCGCTGTCGGAGGCCGCCATCCTGCGCGCCATCGAAGTCAATGGCGTGGCCGTGGCGGCCAATCAGCGTGCGTTCCAGTGGGGGCGCTACGCCGCGTTCGATGCGGGTATTGGCGCCAGCAAGCCGCTGGCGGAATCCATCATCAAATTGCAGAAACCCGCCAGCCTGGATGCCGTGCTCGCGCATCGCCGCGGCTTCCTGACGGCTTACCAGAACGAAGCCTATGCGCGCCGCTACGTGAACTTTGTCGAGCACGTGCGGCAGGCCGAGCGCACCGCCACCGGCAAGCAGACGTTGGCCACCGCCGTGGCGCACAACCTGTTCAAGCTGATGGCCTACAAGGATGAGTACGAAGTGGCGCGCCTGTTCAGTGGCGAGGACTTTCGCCGCGCGCTGGCCGAGACCTTTGAGGGCGACGTCACGCTGCGCTTTCATCTGGCGCCGCCCATCCTCTCCGCGTTGGAAGGCGGCGCACCGCGCAAGCGTACATTCGGGCCCGGCACGCAGCGTCTGTTTGCCATGCTGGCGCGGTTCAAGTGGCTGCGCGGTACGCGCTTCGACCCGTTCGGCTACACGCATGAGCGCCGGCAGGAGCGTGCGCTGATCGTCGAATATGAGCACGCCATCGACATCGCGCTGGGCAAACTCAACGCACTCACGTACGACACGGTGCTGCAACTGGCCAACCTGCCCAAGCAGATTCGCGGCTATGGCCACGTGAAGGCTGCCAGCATCGCGTCTGCCCGCACCCGCCAGCACGCACTGCTGGCGCAATTGACCGGCCACAGCCCCGCGCAGGAAGCGCAGGCGCCTGCGTGGCCGGCTTTCCCTGGCGCAGATGCCTACGGCCTGCCGCGCGAGGTTTCTTGGTAAGGAGCGCCACTGCCATGTCCCAGCAACGCTATATCGTTCCCGTCGGGCGCACGCCCGTGATTGCGCCACGCCTGCGGTTGTACTGCTTTCACCATGCGGGCGGCAGTGCAGGCAACTTCGCCAAGTGGCCGGCCGGACTGCCGAGCTTCGAGGTGCGGGCCATCCAGTTGCCGCATCGCTTTCTGCCAGCGGGGGTGGCGCGCGCCAGCCATCTCGACGAATTGCTGCCCGGCATGGCCGATGAAGTGGCCGGTGCGCAGGCCGACGCGTTGCCGTTTGCGTTCTATGGGCACAGCCTGGGTGCGCTGGTGGCGTTCGAGTTGACCCGCACACTGCGTGCGCGTGGCGGGCCGCAGCCGGTGGCGCTGGTCATTTCCGGGCATCGCGCACCGCATCGGCGGTTGGGGCGCCCGCCGATCTGCGAGCTGGAGCAGACCGCCTTCATCGACCGCCTGCGCGGGCTGGGCGGTATGCCCGAATCCGTGCTGACCGACACGCGCACGCTGTCGTACATCCTGCCCACGTTGCGCGCCGACCTGCGGCTGTCAGAGATCTACGACCACCGTGACGAGCCGCCGCTGTTGTTGCCGTTGTTCGGCTTTCGCGGCAAGGAAGATCCGCTGCTGAACGAGGCAGACTTTGGCGCCTGGGCCGACATCACGCGTGGCCCGAGCGTACTGCGTACGCTGCCCGGCCATCACTTTTTTGAGCAGGAAGGGCTGGAGGCGCTGCATGCGCACCTTGCAGCGGACCTCACGCCGCTGGCCAACCGCCCGACCCGCCGCCGGCGCGACCCGGCAGAGGCGCTCTAGCCGACCACGCTCAGGCGGTGACCGATAGCGTTTGCGCGGGCCGCATCGCCTCCAGATAGAAGCCGCTGTCGCTCTGCTTGGCGCGGCGTTTCGCCAGCGCGGCGGCGGTGCCGATGTCGTCGCTGTTGCGCGCGGCGCCTGGGAGCACGTGCAGGGCACCCACCGCCATCGTCACAAAGCGGAAGAAGGCTGGCAGGCCTTTGCGGTCTTCGGCGTGGATGCCCCCGGCGGCACGGTCTGCCGGTGTGTACATGGCCAGCGCGTTGATGTTGAACGCGGCGATGGCGTGCTCGATGCGAGCGCGCCAGTCGGCGCTCTGGAACAGGATCAGGAAATCATCCCCACCCACGTGGCCGAGAAAGTCGCGCGTCGGCTCACATGCCGTGGCCAGCACGGCGGCGGCCATCTTCAGCATCTCGTCGCCTTGCCAGTAGCCGTATTGGTCGTTGAAGGGCTTGAAGTGGTTCAAGTCCACATAGCAGGCGTAGAACTCCGCGCGTGCTTCCAGCAAACGTTCAATGTGCAGGTTCAGCGGAATGTTGCCGGGCAGGAACGTGAGCGGGTTGGCGTAGCGCGCTGCTTCGATGCGGATCTCGGTCACGGTGCGCACCAGTTCTTCGCCGGTGCCCAGGCCTAGGTAGCGGCCATGTTCGGTGATGATGAAACCGTCGGTCAGGTAGCGCTGGTCTTCGCTCATCAGCAGCGCAGACATGTCTTCCAGCGAGGCGGATTTTTCCACCAGCACGGGTTGCCGGTTGGCAAACGTCAGCGCAGATTTCTTGCCGTACAGCTCACGGTGATACGGCATCGCATAGCGATCAATAAAGGCGCGGCGGGCGATAAGCGCCAGCGGTCGTTCATCTTCATCGAGCAGCGCCACGGCGTGCAGATCGGGGTGGCGGTTGAACAGGTGCAGTACGTCGTCGTTGCTGCAGCGCAGGGGCAGGGTGGGTGCCACGCGCAGCAGCTTGCTGGCTGTGATGGCGCGCCAGCCCACGCGCACCGCTTGCGGAAACACCGCAATCTGCGATGACTGCAGCACGCGCGCCGCCTGGCTCGACATGTCACCTGCCGGCGTGTCTTGCGGGCGCCCCAGGAAGAAGCCTTGACCGAAGCGGATGCCCAGATCGCGCACCACGCCCAGTTCGTCTTCCGTTTCCAGCCCTTCGGCAATGATGCTGGTCGCGCTGCCCTTCAGGGTTTGCTGCAATGAGCGCGCGATGTCCAGCTTGGCCGGGTGCTTGGCAATGTCACGCAGGAAATACTTGTCGAGCTTGATGAAGTCGGGTGTCAGTTCAATCAGCAGGTTCAGGTTGGCGTTGCCGGTGCCGAAATCGTCCAGCGCGCATTGCATGCCAAAGTCACGCGCAACGGACAACGCCTGGGCAAAGCTGGTGAGGTCGTCGATGGGCGTCTGTTCGGTCAGCTC
This sequence comes from Ralstonia sp. ASV6, assembly GCF_016429285.1. GTDB lineage: Bacteria > Pseudomonadota > Gammaproteobacteria > Burkholderiales > Burkholderiaceae > Ralstonia > Ralstonia flaminis. Next base: position 5,024 of record NZ_JAELUI010000172.1, on the reverse strand, counting down.
GATGACGATGCGCGAGGGATGCAGGTCGTGGTCGGCAATCGCATGCAGCAGGCGGGCATGGTCTTGCAGCAACTGGCGCACGCCAAACGCGCTGAAGTTCAGGAACAGCTTGCCCGGCAGGCGCATGGCCGAGAAGTTGGCGATGGCCAGGCGCGCGGCGGTCGTCTCCAGGGCAATCGCGCCCGCTGTGTCCGACGCCGCGGAAAACAATGCCGCGGGCGATTCCATGGCCGTGCCCGCCGGCCCACGCAGCAGCGCTTCGTAGCCGAGCACCTCGGTGGTGGACAGACGGAAGATCGGTTGGAACACCGTACGCAGCATTTCAGGCGCGATGCCCGCCGGCAGGGAGAGCGGTGAGGAAGTCATGGCGTTGGACGGAAGCTCGGACATTCCGCCTAACGGTCACATGCGGGAGCGCTGAACACAGAATTGAATGAATTTTTTATGACGCACGGCGCAGCGCGGGTTGGCGGGCTGTGGCCCCCACCACAGAGGGGGCATGGTTCAGAATGCCGGGTGCGCCTGCGTCTTCATGGCGCGTCATCCATTCACGCCGCGCTTGACCCTCACACTGCGTGAGGTCCTAGCCTGGGTTCAAGCCAAAAGACAGGAGCTGGCCATGTTGTTGAAAGTCGGCGATCTCGCCAAACGCTGCGGTCTGACCGTCCGCATGCTGCATCACTACGACAGCATTGGCCTGCTCACGCCTTCGGCCCGCTCCGATAGCGGCTACCGGCTGTACGACAAGGCCGACATTGCCCGGCTGCACCAGATCCAGGCGTTGCGGCGTTTCGGCATGTCGCTGGCTGACATCGGGGCTTTTCTGGCAAGTCCGGACGTTCCCCTGACCACGATCATGGAACGGCAGATTGCGATGCTGGATCAGCAGATCACGCAGGCCAGCGTGCTGCGCGACCGGCTGACCCGTCTGCACGACCAGCTCATGCGCCAGGAAGAGCCCGAGCTTGCTGAATGGCTCACAACCTTGGAATGGATGACCATGTACGACAAATACCTTTCGCAGGAAGAGCGCGAGCGCGCAGAACGGCTGGATGCGGATGTGGCGCGCAACGAGAAATGGGCGGCGCTGGTGGCAACCGTGCGCGAAGCGATGGCGCGTAATGTGCCATCACGCAGCAGCGAGGCGCAGGCGCTGGCCAAGCAATGGATGACGCTGCTTGCGCGGGATGCCGCGCTCGATCCGGTCCTCTCGGCGAAGATGCACACGATGCACGTGAACGAGCCGGCATTGCAGGACCGCACCGGCATCAGCCTGGAGATGCTCAACTTCATCATGGAAGCGGCCAACGAGACCAAGCTGGCGGTCTACGGAAAGTATCTCTCGGCGCAAGAGCTGCAGCACATGCGTGCCAACTTCGGCAAGCGCGCCAATGAGTGGCCGACCCTCATTGCCGAAGTGCGGCAACACTTGGCCAAGGGCACCGCCCCGCATGCACCGGAGATGCAGCAGCTTGCCCGGCAGTGGATCGATCTGTTCCGCTCGTATGCCGGTGATGATCCGCAAACACAGGCCAAGGTGCGTCTGGCGATGGAGCGTGAGCCGGAGCTCTCGGCCAGCCCGTGGATGGGACCTGACCTGATCGCCTACGTGCGCGAGGCGATGGAAGGCTTGAAGGCAGCGTAAGACCAAAGCAAAAGCGCCCGCTGTTTCCGGCGGGCGCTTTTGCTGTTGGGCGATCAATCGATTGATCGGTCAGTCAGCCGACTTCTGCTGCCGCCGCTTGCGCCGCACGCGTGCAATCAGCACACTCACGATCGACAGCACGATCACCCATGGCAGCAGGTAGGCTACGGCCGAGATCACGCTGGCGCTGGCATGCACCAGCGAGGGCGGGAACTCACGCAGCGCATTGCCGATGGGTGCCCAAAGGCTGCGTGCCGTGGTCTGCCGGGTGCTCAGGTCGATCGACAGCACCTCACGGTTCACCCGGTCCATCAGTTGCGCGCTCTGGCCGGTGGCCGCTTCCAGTTCGGACTGCGTTTCCGACAGCTTTTCTGCGATCAGGATCAGGTCTTCCACCTTGGTCGCCTTGCGCTGCAAATCAAGCAGGCTTGCGCGATAGGTCTTCAACATGTCCAGGCGCTTGCTGACTTCGGCAATTGGCTGGCCCAGGTCATCCACGTGGGTGCCTTGGCTGACCACGCCACCGCTGTCGGCCAAGCGCTTGCGCATGGTGCGCACGCCCTCGGGGCTGGCGCGCAGGTTCAGGTGGGCCGTGCCGCCGCGCTCGTCACGTTCAAGCTGGATGCTGGCATCCATGACCGTGCAGTGCCAGGTGGTCTCATTCACGCAGGCATCCTGCAGCTCGCGGTACAGGCGCTCCAACTGCGGGGCGTCGACTTCCAATGAGACGCGATGTTCATAGGCCAGGAATCGGCGCTCGGCACCCTCTGCCTGCTTGGCGCTGGCTTCGGGGGCAGCGGCCATCATGGCGGCGGGCCCGGCTCCGCCGGCTGCATTGGGTGCTTCTTCTTTTTTGCCACACGCGCCAAGCGCTAGCGCGATCAGGAGAACGCCGAGGAGTCTTGTCATGAGTTATGTCGGTTCGGGAGAGATCGGAGAAACTGCGCGTGAAGTCTAGCGCACGTTTCTGAGCAATTTCCCGGGCTGTTTGCAGACATAAAAAAACGCCCGCCGGCAAAACCGGTCGGGCGTTTTTCTTTTGTAGCGGCAATGAAGCTTAGATGCCCTGCGGGACGCCGCGCGGTGCGCGCTTGTCGTCGCGAGCCTCACCGTCTTCATGCGCGCTGTCCACTTCTTCCAGGTAGCGCGTATGCCAGCCGCTGCTCACTCCCCAGTGGTAGAAGCACAGCGAGATCGCAGCCACGATGCCCATGTCCCAGCCGTACGGGATGTAGCCATGGCCGCCGAACTCCTTGCTGCCGCAGTACGACAGCGCAGCGATGGTGGGCAGGTAGGCGATCATCCACCACGCGCCCTTGAGCTCGGTTTTGAAGTCGGGCCAGCCGGCCTTGGCCTGGTAGTAGAAATACACGGGCAGGGCCACCAGCATCAGCACGATGATCTCGCCGGTGAGCGGCCACTTGGCCCAGTACAGGATCAGCGATGCGCACACGAACGCAAACGGTGCCACCAGCGACAGGCCGGGCAGACGCAGCGGGCGGTGCAGCCCCGGCGAGGTCTTGCGCAGCGACATCACGCTGATCGGCCCCGTCAGGTACGAGATGACAGTGGCCACCGAAATGACGGCCGCCAGCGCACCCCAGCCGCGGAAGAAGAACAGGAAGATGAACGACACGCCCAGGTTCAGCCACATGGCCGGACGCGACACGCCAAACACCGGATGCACGCGCCCGAAGATGGCCGGCATGGTGTTGTTGCGTTCCATCGCATAGATCATGCGCGTGGTGGTGGCCATGTACGTGCTGCCGGTGCCTGACGGGCTGACGAACGCATCGATGTACAGCACGATGGCCAGCCAGTTCAGGTTGAGCGCAATCGCCAGCTGGGCAAACGGTGAGTGGAAATCAATGCCATGCCAGCCGTTGACCAGCGATTCCGGCGGCACCGCGCCCAGGAAGGCGATCTGCAGCGCCACGTAAATGACGGCCGCCAGCAGGATCGAGCCGATCACCGCAATGGGCACGTTGCGGCCCGGGTTGCGTGCCTCGCCCGCCAGGTTGATCGGGCTCTGGAACCCGTTGAAAGCGAACACGATGCCGCTGGTGGCAATGGCGGTGAGCACGGCAGACCAGCCGTACGGTGCGAAGCCCTGTGCTGCGCCATTCGCGCCTTCGGCCATGCCGAAGTTGCTCGGGTGGAAGCCCGCGCCGATCAGCGCCACGGCCGTCGCCGCCGGAATGATGAACTTGAAGATGGTGATGGCGTTGTTGGCCTTGGCAAACACCTTCACGCCCCAGTAGTTCAGCAGGAAGTACACGATGACCAGCACGGCGGAGAGCACCAGCCCCATCGGCGTCAGCTCGCCATGCTGGAATAGCCCCTGCGCCCACGGCCACGGCCATGAGCTCATGTACTGGATGGAGGCCTCGGCCTCAATGGGGATGACGGTGACGATGGCGATCCAGTTGGCCCATGCAGCCACGAAGCCCACCAGCGAGCCGTGCGAGTAGCGCGCGTAGCGCACCATGCCACCGGACTCGGGGAACATCGCGCCCAGCTCCGCATATGTCAGGGCGATGGCCAGGATAACGATTGCGCCGATGACCCAGGTAAAGATGGCGGCAGGGCCTGCCACCTGTGCGGCGTGACCCGCACCGAACAGCCAGCCCGAACCGATGATCGAGCCCAGGCCAGTCAACATCAGGGGCCAGGCGCCAAGGTTGCGTTGTACGTTTTTTTCCAAGGGAGTCTCCGCCCCGGCGAGTTCGGACGCTCGACAGGGCATCGCGGTTTGCTTACCAGTCCGCTTAGTTCTACCGAGGCGACGCTGTTTTGGCGTCGCCCACCGTCCTGTATGGTGGGTGTCACCAACTCAGGACATGCGTGTGCGGGATGACGCGCAGCATCAATCGCACCTGCCCGGTCGCGATGAAAGGCTGGGCATGGTGCCTGCCTTCCGGGGGGATTCGCGTATAGTCATCGGCGACGTTGTGCGGGGTGCCGCACTTGTCGCCCGATTGCCGGTACTCGCAATGGGGCGCAATCATAGCGAAATCGCTGGCGGTTGCACCTCTTTTTCATCCGATTTTCACTGTCCCTCCCCAATTTTTTTGCCCCATGGAGTCCTCATCGGTCACATCGGTTGCACCTGCATCACCCGTGCAGTGGCACCGGCGCGTGCTGACCCTGGCGTTTCCCATTGTGCTGGCCAACCTGACGCAGCCGATCCTGTCGGCGGTGGATACGGCCGTGGCGGGGCATTTGCCGGGGCCGGAATACATCGGCGGGGTGGCGCTGGGCGGGGTGTTCTTCAACTTTGTGTTCTGGGGCTTCGGCTTTTTGCGCATGGGCACCACGGGGCTGGTGTCGCAGGCGCATGGCGCGGGGGATGCACAGGCGTTGCGGGCGAGCGTGGTGC